>JANNPH010000077.1:0-86307 GCA_031399965.1 Gloeobacteraceae cyanobacterium SOY_34_metabat_159
GCGTCATCTCATCGCCAGTAGCAGCACTTTCCCAGGCAAACATTGCCCCTTTGTATCCACTGTGCGCTGCTTTGCGACGCGCCCCATCCAGGGTGTGATAGCGGTAGGTCAACAAGCTGCGGGCGATCGCGGGCTGCGTCAGGGTGAAAAAGGGCAACATAAAAATCTCTGTGTCCCAAAAGACGTGACCCCGATAACCTAAGCCCGACAGTGCTTTGGCAGGAACGCTGACCCGACTGTTATGCAAGCATTCACCCATGACGTGTGAACAGGCACCAATAAAGAGTTGAAACAGGTTGTAGCGAACCGCCAACTGAGCGTTGCTATCCCCCTCGATCTCGACATCGCTTTGCTGCCAGACTTCGTTCCACGCCTGCTGATGCGCGTTGAGCAGAATTGCATAAGACGGCAGGCCGACCAATTCGGCTTGAGCCGCCTGTAATGGTCGTTCCACATCCTGGGACGTGAACAACGTCACAACTTTTTCCACGCCTACGGTCTGCCCCGCTATTGCGATAAAGGCGATCGTCAAGGTGGGATGGTCGAGAGTATTCGTCACGTGCAATGGCGCATCGGTGCCGATCGCGGTCATTTTGGCAGCCATGGCGAGTTCGATCTGAGAACTGCGGGTGCGAATCTGTAGCCAGACTGCCTGTTCCATTTGGCCCCGATCCAGCTGCTCCCAGTGGTTGAAGCCTTGATTGTCGGGGTAGCCATTGATGCTCGACTGCACCTCGATCGTGCCGTCAAAATCGACAGGCGTAATCTGGCAGCGCAGTCCTAACACCGCATGATCCGCCAGGCTGGCAAAGCGCTCAAACCGTAAATCTACGATGTTTCCAGTCGGGCTACGCCAGCGTACCGAGCGACTCAGCAACCCGTGACGCAAGTCAAGCTGCCGCTCGTAGGAGATGATTTCGCCTCGATCGAGCCGGAACCGCTCCCCATTGACGATGACCACTAATGAGAGCCAGTCGGGACAATTTGCCAGCTCTGTATAAACTCCCGGCACGTCGTCGTCATACACCCCGTGCACCAGGGTAACCGGCAGTGCCTGGGGGTAGCCCTCTTCAAAACTGCCCCGTGTCCCTAGATAACCGTTGCCGATCGTAAATATGGTTTCTCTAGAGCGCAACTGCGCCGGATCGAATTGAGTTTCAGTGAGCGTCCAGTCTGTGTAAATCAAATCATGAGAGCGAGTTGAAATGTTCATTCGAGTTGGGGTGTGAATTGGCGAGCAGCCGAGAGGTTCGGTTTCCTCAAATCCGCGACAGATACTCGTAGTGCATGGGTCTGCACCAGGTAGCAGTCGGAGCCGGGGAAGCATCAGGACTGCAGCTGATCGGAAGGGTGCATATCGGTCCACAGTGTCACGTCCACGACGAGTCGGTCTTTCAAATCCGTCACGCCGGAAATGTGGCTGATACTCTCCAGAAGGGCGTGTTTTTCCGGCCAGGTATGCACCGTACCGCTCAGTGTCACTTCAGAACCCTGGATTTCGACATCGATGCACTTTGCTGCGCGGTTCGAACGCCGCTCCAGGACTTCCTCGATAACGTGCTCGATCTCTTTTTTGCCAACCGTGGAGACCTGCACTTTGAGGTTGTTGTCTATGCCACGCACCCCACGCAGGTTGTGGATAGCGTAGGCCGCGTCCGCCCGTTCGCGCAGCAACGTCACGGTCCCTTCGAGAGTGACCCAGCCGTCGCCGACCGTGCAATGGATGTCGTCGGGCACCAGTGCGTCCCAGCGCAATGCTTCGCGTACAGCCTTTGCAATTTCGGTGTCGGTGGGACACTCGGTGGTGGGGTGCACCTCGATATCGTTGGCCACATCGAGAACGCTCCGGGCGTGGTGAGCGGCTTCCTGAGCCGCTTTTTTGCCGGCATAGTGAGCGACGCGCCCAGTGAGTGTCACGATGCCCTCCTCAACCTGTACCTCGACCTTTAAGTCGTCAACGCGCGAATCTCTTTTGAGTTCCCAGAGAACGTCGTTGCGGATTTGCTGATCATTGCTCTTCATCAGAAAGTCTCCAATCATCAAACAGGCTGTCAAAACCCTGTGACACTCGCTGCTATTTCCCAGTACTTGTACGGCACGGGCGGATGTCTTTGCCAGGGATCCACACCTTCATGCTGAACGGTGAAAGTGAAGAACTCGGAAACGTGAGAACCGTTGCGCGATTTCTGGTGCTGCAGCGATGTGCTGAATGCTCCTATGGGAAGGCGACGCGGATGCCCAGGAAATACTGCGCCGCGCAGGCCACACCTTCGGCCAGAAAATCGACAGGACCGAACTGGCCGAACTGAAAGCCCATTCCCAGGCATTGGAGAACCTGGCCTGGGACCTCAAAGAACTCGATACCGCCCCGAAATAAAGTCGCTCGACCGAACGGGAGCATTCTTGACGGTGTCGGGTTCCCCGGCGGCAACGCCCTGGTGCTGTGAGCCAGCCTGGGGCAGGAGCCGTATGGGTAATCCAGCCTTAACGAGTACAGATTAGCGATGCAATGCCTTGAGGGATTCCCAGAGCACTCGCGGGTCGTACTGCCCTTTGTAGAAAGGAGAAGGCTGCTTGTCCAGTTGAAATAGGGAGTAGACAGCTATTTGTACCGACCTCACTGAATATTCCACGGCGAATGATTGCCACGATGCCTGCCTTCCCCAGTTCTTCACCATTGAAATCTAGATTTTAAGGGAGGCGGCTGTTGAGCCTCCTTCAGGCAACCCACTTCAGAAGGCAAGAGGACTGTCTCATCAGAGGGGGCAGCCCAGATCTCAATTCACTCTCAATCAGCACTGATGAGAGCGAGCTGAGAATTGAGTTTCTGAACTTTTTTGTATAGCAGGAAGCGCGTCCATGTCTCGCTCAAAGCCCTACCAGCCCCTGATTCTGCGCGTCCTTCACGCCCTGAGCTGCTCATATCGCTGATGCTCGTTGCCCACGTGTCCATGCTGATCAAACTCGGGGGCGTCCCGCTCCTGCTCTCGATCGTCGATTGGCGGGTGCGCGACGCGGATCCCGTGGTCCTTCAGCTGAAAAAAGTACTGGCTTCGCTGCGCTTATTCCCCCAACAGCGCTAGTTCCAGTAACCTGCCCTTGAGCTGTTTCTGGATGGTGCTGATGAAACTAAAGTGTTGGCTATCCACCTGTGCTCTGCTTGCCGGTGTTGCTGTGTCTCTGAACAGTTGTACCTCCGGGCCTGGAGCAACTTCCCCGCCAGCCGCGTCAACTTCGGTCGCAGCAGCAGCGCTTCCCCCCGGCACCATTCGGCTGAATGCGCAGATGGAGCAGCGGGCCGGAATTCGACTGGCGATGGCGACCCGGCGGGTGCTTGCCGACAAGACACTTTTCTCATCGACCGTCGAAGCGACCGCCGGCGGCTCCGGCCTCGTCATCGCGCCCCTGCCGGGCATCATCACCCGCGTGGTCGCCGATATTGGCCAGAGTGTACGCCGGGGGCAGATTGTCGCCTATATCAACAGCCCGGTGCTTGCCGAAACACAGTCCACCTATCTGGTGTCGGGGGCAAAGATCCAGGAGGCCCAGGCCCAGGTACAGCTGGTCAGCGGTCGAGTGGCACTGGCAAAAGCCGAGGTGGAGCGCGAGAGCACTCTCTACAAAAAAGGAATCAGTTCACTGCGAGATCTGCAGACAGCAGAAGTGAAGCTCTCCAGTATTCAATCGGAATTGGCCGCGGCCCGCTCGATGGCGGCGGCGGCCCGCACGCTTCAAGACGCCACCCGCGCCAGGCTCGTGGCAATGGGTGCGGGAACGGGAGCGACCGTGACGACGGAACTTCCCCTGAGAAGTCCACTCAGCGGCGTGATTACTCAGAAGGCGGTGCAGCCGGGTCAGAGCGTCGGTCCAACTTCTGAAAGCCTTTTCACAATCGTCGACTTGAGCCGGGTCTCGGTGATGCTCGAAGTGCCGCAAGGGGAAGTTGCCAGTATCAAGCTTGGGGCGCCGGTGCAGTTCACGAGCGAGGTCGCTCCCGGCCAGACCTTTCGAGGGCAGGTGAGCCGGCTCGGGGAAAATTTCGACCCGCAGTCGCGGACTGTGTCGGTGCGCGTCACGATTGCCAACTCCCGAGGCACCCTCAAGCCGGGCATGCTGGTGCTGGCCCAGGCAGTTTCCGGCAACACCCGGCAGGTCGTCTTGAGTATTCCGAATGCCGCCATCCAGCAAGTAGACGGTAAAGATGTGGTGTTTGTGAAGAAAGCAGGCGTCTACCGGATGCGTCCGGTTCAGCTGGGTGAACGCAACGGTCAGTATACCGAGGTGACAGCCGGACTTACCGACGACGAAACGGTCGTCACAGAAGGTTCTTTTATCCTCAAAGCCGAAGCGCTGAAAGCCACTCTCGGAGCCGATTCATGAAATATCTGGACCGGGAAATCATTCCGGCGCGTGCTATTTCCCCAGAACCGACCGGGTGGCTCGAAAACCTGGTGCTCGGGGCACTGCGCGCGCGGGTGCTGGTTGTGGTGGCGACGGTGTTTGCAACCTTGATCGGCATCTACGCCTTCTTCAACCTGCGCATCGACGCGGTGCCGGATATTTCGAGCATCCAGGTGACCGTCACCAGCAACGCGCGCGGGCTTGCACCCCAGGAAGTCGAGCAGTACGTTACTTTCCCGGTGGAACTGGCTTTGCAGGGCATGCCGAAGCTCACCCAACTGCGGTCGGTCTCGAAGTACGCCCTTTCCCAGGTGACCGCCGTCTTTGAAGAAGGCACGGATATCTACTGGGCCAGGCAGCAGGTCACAGAGCGGCTCAAAGCCGCCCAGGATCAGATGCCCCGCGGTAGTGACGTCAAGATGGCGCTCGGCCCGATTGCCACGGGCCTGGGCGAAATCTACCAGTTCGAGGTGCGCGGAGCCGCTTACAGCCTCATGCAGCGGCGCGACATCCTCGATTGGCAGGTGATTCCACTGCTGAAGGGCGTAGCGGGGGTGGACGAGGTGCAGGCGATGGGCGGCGAAGCCAGGGAATACCAGGTCTGGCTGGAACCAGAAAAATTGCACGGCTACCACATCACCCCGGTCGCCGTGATGAGCGCGCTTGAACGCAACAACGCCAATTCCGGCGGCGGCTACAGCGTCGAAAACGGCAACCAGGTGCTCCTGCGGGCGGGTGGCCTGCTCACCTCGGTCGAAGATATCGGCGATGTCGCTGTGCGGCGGACAGCCAAAGGGACCGTGCGCGTCCGCGACCTGGGAAAAGTCGTGGTCGGCAAGAAGCTCTCCCAGAGCATCGTCACCCAGAATGGCCGGGGCCAGACGACGATCGGCATCGTCGTGATGCGCAAGGGCGAAAATTCCGAGCAGGTGGTGAACCGTGTCAAGACTCGCCTCGCTGCTCTCGCACCCTCTTTGCCGCCGGGGGTGGAAGTCGTGCCTTTCTACGACCGGGGGGCGCTCATCGACAAGACGATCGAGACAGTCTGGCACAACCTGGCGGTCGGTGCCCTGCTGGTACTGGTCGTGCTCTTCGTGCTGCTCGGCAACTTTCAAGGCGGGGTAATCGCCGCCCTCGCCATCCCGCTGTCGCTTCTGGGGTCGATCAGTTTTCTCACCTGGACGAACACCTCCGGCAATCTGCTCTCGCTCGGGGCGGTCGATTTCGGCATCTTAATCGACGGTTCGGTGGTGATGATCGAAAACATCCTGCGGCGGCTGAGCGAGGAGAAGCCAACTCCCGCCAATAGGCTTGCCGTGGTCGGGAAGGCCAGTGCGGAAGTGGCTAGGCCGGTCCTGTTTGCGGTCTTGATTATCACCGTGGTCTACCTGCCAGTTCTCTTTTTGACCGGCATCGCGGGTAAGACTTTTCAGCCGATGGCGCTCACGGTGATCTTCGGGTTGCTCAGCGCCCTAGTGGTCGCCCTTTTTCTGACGCCGGTGCTCGCCTATTTCTTGATCCGCAAGGCCCCCGAGGAAAAAGAAACCTTTCTCCTGCGCGCCCTGCGTCCACCCTACGTCCGGGCACTCCAGGCGTGCATGGGTAGACCCTGGCTGACAGGCGGTGTTGCCCTGGTTGTTTTCCTGGGCAGTCTCGCGGTGGTGCCGACGCTTGGTTCGGAGTTCATTCCCACCCTCAAAGAAGGGGCAATCGTCTTGACGGTCAACCGGCCGGTATCCGCCTCGCTCGAAGAATCAGCCCGGCAGACCACTTTGATTGAAAAAGTCGTGCGCACCCTCCCGGACGTGGCGACCGCCGTGGCCCGCACCGGCCACTCCGAGCAGGCCTTCGACCCGATGGGGCCGGACGAGACGGACTTTTTTGTCATCCTCAAACCCCAGGAGGAGTGGACGACCGGACAGACCCAGCCAGAAATCGAGCAGGTGCTCTCCCAGAAACTGGCCGAGGCGGTGCCGGGGGCGGCGATTGCCTTCTCTCAACCGATCGAGCAACGGATGAACGAACTGGTTGCCGGGGCAAAAGGGGATGTGGCTGTGCGGATCTTTGGGCCGGAACTCTCGACCCTTGCCCGTCTCGGGGACGAGCTAGCCCAGGTGCTCGGCCGCGTCCAGGGCAGCAGCGACATCAAAGTCGAGCAGGTAGCGGGGCTACCGGTCGTCAGCGCCGAACTGAACCGAAAGGCACTCAGCGCCTACGGTGTGGATGCCCAGGACGCACTCGATACGGTCGCGGCGGCGGTGGACGGCAAAGTAGTCGGGACCATTTTTCAGGGCAAACGCCGCTACGACCTGACCGTCCGCTTCGCACCCGACAGCCTGTCGCGGCCCGAAGACATCGGCACTCTGCCGGTCGCGATGGGGGCGGGCGATCTGGTGCCGCTTGCTCAGGTGGCGAAAATCGTTCGGCGCGAAGGACCGGCGCAAATCTCTCACCTGGCGGGCGACCGCAACTTGATGGTCCAGCTCAACGTGCGCGGGCGCGACCTGGGCGGTTTCGTCGCGGCGGCTCAGCAAGAGACCGCAAAAGAACTCGCCCTTCCCCCGGGTTACCGGATCGAATGGGGTGGGCAGTTCGAGAATTTGCAGGAAGCCCAGGGACGGCTCTTGATCCTGGTGCCGGTGGCGCTTGCGCTGATTTTCACGCTACTGTATGCCAATTTCGGCAGTGTGCGGCCGGGGCTATTGATCTTCTTGAACATCCCGCTTGCCCTCTCGGGCGGTCTTTTTGCCCTGATGCTCAGGGGGATGCCGCTTTCAGTGACGGCGGGCGTCGGCTTCATTGCCCTGTTTGGCGTGGCGGTCCTCAATGGCGTCGTGCTGGTTTCGACCATCCGCCGTCTGGAAGCGGAGGAGGGGCTTTCCCCTTTCGAGGCCGCTCTGGAGGGAACCCAGTTGCGCTTGAGGCCGGTGCTGATGACAGCCCTGGTCGCTTCCCTGGGCTTTATACCGATGGCGTTCGCCACCTCCGTCGGAGCTGAGGTGCAGCGCCCACTCGCCACCGTTGTCATCGGCGGTCTCGTCACCGCCACTTTGCTGACCCTGCTGGTACTGCCGTCGCTCTATCCGATCATCTGCCGCGAGACACCGATCAAGAGCCATCACTGATCGATGCCCCGCATCGATTGCCGCGCCATGCCTGCGCACCGCCTCGCCCTGCTTCGCGTCGCAGACCAGCCCGCGCACCTTCGCGCCCCGTTTGGCGAGTTGGGACCGGCTCGTCGTGTTTCGTGGGAAGAGGCTACTGACGTAGCAGGACGGCAGGCGGATTGCCGCTCCCCAGGGTCCGAGCGTAGCTGGGGGTCAAGTACGCGGTGTAGGGAGACTTACCCTCCAGGTGCACGTACCAGAAGGCGGTGGCGAGGGCGGCGAGGGTTGACCGGGCGCTTTCGTTGAAGGACGCAACCGTTTGCTCTTGAACTTTTTCCGCTTTGATGGCGACGAGAGTTGCCCGAGCGCTTTGTTTCGGGAAGGTGTTTTTCGGCAATAGCGACGGCGCATTCTTGCCCTGAACACTGAAGTGGTTGGCACCCACCAGCGCAAGCAGGTAGCTCGGGGCCGGCAGGTGTCGGAGCGGTTCGATTTGCTCGATGGCGGCTGGGGCCACCGCGTCGTCGGTAGCCGTGACCACCATGACCGGCACGGCCACTGCCTCAAGACCCGTTTCCCCGAACAGCACACTCGCCGTCGGGCTTGAGGCGATGGCGGCCTTTACCTGGGGAATCCGGAGGGACACCTGGCCGCTACCGGCGCGACCGGCAGTGCACTGCACGAAGTAGGCAAGGTCGATATCAAACGGACCGGCAGGCGTCTCAGTGCAAGTCCGGTTCAGGTAAGCGAGGTCCAGGGGAGCCCCCGCTGCGGCCAGTGCCGTGTCCCCGCCCAGGGAATGACCGAATATGCCGACTCGCTGCAAGTCTAGCCGACCCGTAAAGCGCTGGTCGGTGCGGCCAAGCTTTGCCAGATGCCCAAGCAGGACAGCCACGGTCCGAGGGCGTTCGACAAAGTCCTCGGGCGAAATGACCTCCGTGGACCGCCCGCCGACCAGTCTCAGCAGCCACTGCCGGTCGCTGCCGGGATGGACTGGGGTCAGGACGTGGAAGCCGTGACTCGCCCAACGCTGAGCCAGATAGATGTAGGTATCCCGGCTTTCTCCCCAGCCGTGGGAGATGACAGCGATGGGCCGCATACCTGGGGCGGCGCTCAGATAAAAGTCGGCGGGCGGCTGGGAGGGTGCACTGCGCACGGCGATGCGGCTGAACTTGTAAGGTCCCTGGGAAGCGGGGTTACGCGTGCCGGTGGATGCAATCGATTTGAGGTCTGGCCTGGTAGTGTCAACTTTCAGTGCCTGGTCAGCCTTGACCTTAAGCGCCTCGAAGCTGTTGATCTTGGCAAGCAGGAGTGACCCATCGACGTAGAGGGTTGTGGTCGGGAAAGACTCCAGAAAATTCAACGGGGTGATGCCCCCCGGTTTGCCCGCCGCAATCACCAGTGCGGCCCGGGTGGCGAGGGCACCGTCCCGGTCGAGAGCGACCCGGAGGATCTGGCCAAGCTGGCCGAGCAGAGTGGTACCCAGGCTGCTATTTAAAAAGGCATCCACCGAGACATTCCCTGGATCGATGCCCCGACGCAGGAAGCGGCGTAGTTGTTCGCCGTTTTGCGGTCCTAACTCTTGGAGGTAGGGAGCGAGGTCCGGGGTGACTCTTCCCTCCCGGGCGAAGATGTCGAGAGCCGCCACCGGTACAGAACGGGCGAGTGGACCGTAGTTGAGCACAAGTTTATCGGCTGCGTGCGCCGGAACCGCCGTCAGGCAGCTCAGCGCACCCAGCAAGGTGAAGCTGAGAAATCGATAGATCTGGGGCTGCCCGGTCGCAGGTTGTTGCGCTCTCAGGCCCGGTCCATGCCATCGGCCTGTGATGTCGTCCATAATCTTTCTCCAGTTTCAAGACCCACGGTAGTAGCCGAGGGTGAAGGAAGCGAGAAGTGGCCCTTTCGGCAAAAGTAAGGGCAAGTGGTGGATTGGCCGAAAAGCGACGGCGTCTGCCTGTGCCTTCTCGGTTTGTTCACATTGTCTACGTACCATCTGAAGTAGGCTCCCAGGCCATCGAAATGACCAAACTACTGGTTCGTTCTCGATTTTTGTGCTTGCCACTCGCTGGTCGGTCCGCCCATCGTCCGCTCGCTCATCTTGCTCGGGTGGACATGGTTGCGTTGATTAAAGCCACTCATTACAGGTCCTTCCAGGAGAAATATCGATGAGTATTCCGACCATTCATAAAGAACAGATGGATGAGGGCAAGCTGTGCGCGTACCGTCAAACGAGCGATGAAGTCGTTGCTGCGCTGGGCACTGACGCGCAGCACGGCCTGGGCGAAGGGGAGGCGCGGGCGCGGCTTGAACGTCACGGCTTGAACGAGTTGACAGCGCAGGAGCCTGTGCCTGCGTGGCGAAAGTTCCTTGCGCAGTTTCAAGACACGCTGGTCATCATGCTGCTCATCGCCACGGCAATCTCGGCGGGGCTATGGCTGTATGAACGCGAATCGGCGCTGCCTTATGAGGCGATGGCGATCTTTGCCGTCGTGCTGCTCAACGCCATCCTGGGCTATGTACTGGAATCGCGAGCGGAGCGAGCAGTAGCAGCCCTGAACCAGATGTCGGCGACGCACGCCAACGTGATGCGTGACGGCGAGCGACAGAGCGTCCCGGCGACTGAGGTCGTGACCGGCGACATCCTCCTCGTTGAGGAAGGCGATACCGTCGCGGCGGATGCACGGTTGTTGCAATCAACTTCCTTGCAAACGGCAGAAGCGTCCTTGACAGGTGAGAGTTTGCCGGTGTCGAAAAAGATTGCGCCGATTGGGCAAGAAGTCGAACTTGGCGATCGTCACAACATGATCTTCAGCAGCACAGCCGCAACCTACGGCCGCGGGCGGGCAGTAGTCACAGCGACAGGGATGCAAACCGAGGTCGGGCGTATCGCCGGGATGCTGGAAGAAGCTCCGGACGAAACTACACCGCTTCAGAAGGAACTCGACCGCGTCGGCAAACTACTCGGCATCATCGTCGTTGTAATCGCCATCGTGATAGTCGCAACGATCCTTCTCGTCAAAGATGTAAGCGGTCCCTCGGCGATTTTCGATGTGCTTATTTTGGGGGTAGCGCTCGCGGTCGCGGCGGTGCCGGAAGGCTTGACTGCGGTGGTGACCGCAGTCCTCTCGATCGGCGTGCAGCGCATGGCGAAGCGCAAGGCGATTGTGCGCCATCTCACGGCGGTCGAGACGCTTGGCTCAGCGAACGTCATCGCGTCCGATAAAACCGGCACGCTGACGAAGAACGAGATGACGGTGCGCGCGGTCGTCACCGCGAGTGGGCGCGTGAGTTTGAGCGGTACAGGTTATGCGCCCGAGGGCGAAGTAGACCACGACGGAGGAGCGATTGACGGTGCGCTGCGCACTGAGCTGGAACGGGCGCTCACTATTGGTGACCGTGCCAACAACGCTGTGCTGCAAAAGCGCGACGGGCGGTGGGCAGTGCAGGGCGACCCGACCGAAGGCGCGCTCGTCGTCGCGGCGCGCAAAGCGGGGCTGGACGCTGAATCGCTCGAAACACGCTTTGCGCGGGTCGGAGAAGTCCCCTTCTCATCTGAGCGCAAGTTGATGACGACGGTCCACACCGACACAGAAAGGCAAGAACGCCTGCTCGTCTTCACCAAAGGCGCGCCGGACGTGCTGCTCGCGCATTGTTCCCACGAGCTTGTGGGCGAAAAGACAAAGCCCTTGAGCGACGAGCGACGCACCGAGATTTTGAAAGTCAATGAAAAACTCGCCGGCGAGGCGCTGCGCACGCTTGGAGTCGCCTTCGGCACGATTGCGAAGGACGCGTTTAAAGGTGACGAAGTCGATGGGCGAGTCGAGCATGACCTCGTGTTCACGGGACTAATCGGCATGATCGATCCGCCGCGTGCAGAAGCAAAGGAAGCTGTCGCCCGCGCGAAGATGGCAGGAATACGCCCGATCCTGATCACAGGCGATCACCCCGTAACCGCGACTGTCATCGCCACCGAACTCGGAATAGTAGAGAACGGTCGAGCGATTACGGGTGCAGAGATCGAGAAGTCGTCGGATGAAACGCTTGTTCAAATGGTCAAAGAAGTGTCGGTCTATGCGCGTGTCAACCCGGGACACAAATTGCGCATTGTGAAAGCGCTACAGCACGAAGGTGCGATCGTAGCGATGACCGGCGACGGCGTGAACGACGCGCCTGCTTTGAAGACAGCCGACATCGGCGTGGCGATGGGCATCACCGGCACCGACGTCTCTAAAGAAGCCGCTGATATAGTGCTGGCGGATGACAACTTCGCCTCGATCGTCGCGGCAGTCGAAGAAGGGCGCGCCATTTTCTCCAATATCCGGAAGTTTTTGCGGTTCTTGCTTTCGTCGAACTTCGGGGAAGTGCTGACGATGTTCTTCGGTATACTGCTGGCGGATGTGCTCGGGCTGACGGCGGCAGGTGGTGGCGTGGTGCTGCCACTCTTGGCGACCCAAATTCTGTGGATCAACCTCGTGACAGACGGCGCGCCCGCGCTGGCACTCGGTGTTGACCCGGCTGATGCAGGCGCAATGACAAGGCCGGCGCGCCCGCAAGGTGAAGGGGTGATCACAGGCCGGATGTGGATGGGCATCTCTTTCGTCGGCGTGGTGATGGCAACGGGGACATTGCTGGTCCTGGACGCTTCACTGCCCGGTGGTCTGATTGATGGCTCAGGCAGTATGCAGTACGCACAGACGATGGCGCTCACGACGTTAGTGCTATTTCAACTGTTCAACGTCTTCAACGCGCGTTCGGATGAGCGCAGTGCGTTCAGCGGACTGTTCAAGAATTCCTGGCTGTGGGGAGCAGTTCTGTTGTCGCTCGCCTTGCATGTGGCGGTGATCTACGTGCCGTTTTTGCAACAAGCCTTCTCGACTGTGAGCTTGGGCACAAGCGATTGGCTGCGCTGCGCTCTGGTTGCAAGCTCGGTGCTGTGGCTGCGCGAATTAAGCAAGCTCATGGGCCAGGTACAGGCAAAACCTCAAGAGCCCGCCCGAACGACCAAATCAACTCAGCCGTTTCGCGTTCAGGACTGAAGACGTGTCCGCATATCCGGTGCAACTAGAGAAGGGCTGATGAGCAAAGAAGTGCAGCAAGAGTCCGTCGCTATAGACCCTCACAGCCAGCCTTCAGAAGGCTGGTTTGCCCACTGGCGCGGGGATCTCACCGGGGGATTGACGGCGGCAATCGTGGCACTGCCGCTGGCTCTGGCGTTTGCTGTTGCAAGCGGCGTAGACCCGAAGGCGGGATTGTACACGGCTATCGTCGCAGGCATCGTGGCAGCCGTCTTCGGAGGGTCGCCCGTTCAGATCACCGGCCCGACCGGGGCGATGGCTGTCATCTTGATCGGAATTGTCGCCCAGTACGGCATCGAGAAGGTCTGGCTTGCCGGTGTACTCGCAGGCATCATTCAGGTGGCCCTGGGCATCGCCCGTCTGGGTCAGATGGTCAAGTTCATTCCCTACCCGGTCACAGCCGGGTTCACCAACGGCATTGCCGTTGTCATCTTCTGCGGTCAGCTCAATAACTTTTTCGGGTTGCAACTACCCCATAGCGAGTACTTCCTGGCCGGGCTGTGGCAAACGCTCGTCCACCTCGCTCAGCCGAACTGGTACACCGTCGGTCTGGCGTTATTGGTAATCGCAATCGAACTGCTGTGGTCGCGCTACGGAAGGAGCATACCGGGTTCGTTGGTGGCCTTGCTCCTGGCGACTGCCCTCACCTACTATTTCCATTTACCAGTTCTGACGATCGGTGCCATTCCTCAGTCTCTGCCTGTGCTCCAGGCCGTGCCCCACTGGAACGATCTGGCGCTTATCCAGCAGTTGATTGGACCGGCTCTGGCCCTGGCCGTGCTCGGTAGCATCGAGTCATTGCTTTCGGCGGTAGTGGCCGATGGTTTGACCGTCAGCGCCAAGCATGACAGCAACCGCGAGTTAATTGGCCAGGGGCTGGCCAACATCACCGTGCCCTTTTTTGGCGGCATTCCGGCGACCGGTGCGATTGCCCGCACCGTGGTCAATGTCCGCTCCGGTGGTCGGACACGCCTCTCGGGTGTCGTCCATAGCCTGATCCTGGGCGTGATTGTGCTGCTTTTTGCACCGGTTGTCTCCCAGGTACCGATGGCTGCACTGGCGGGCATTTTGATGGTGACTAGTTTCCGGATGCTGGAGTGGGAGGGTGTGCGATTGATGGCGCGCTCCGCTTATTCGGATTTTGGGGTGATGGTTTTGACCTGGCTGGTCACGATTTGCTTCGACCTGGTGCTTGCGGTGGAAGTCGGTCTGGTGGCGGCCGGCATCTTGTTCATCAAACGCATGGGCGAACTGGGGATGTACAAGGAGCCGGAGACGGAGATATTTCCACCTGGAATACCCCTGGAATTGAGAAAAGATATCGCAGTCTATCGTATTGACGGACCGGTGTTCTTTGGTGCTGCGGAGCGTTTCGTCTCGTTCTTGAGACAAGTGCCGGAAGTCAGGATTTTGGTCCTGCGCATGCGCTTCGTTTCGGCGATGGATACGACGGGCCTGATCGCTTTTGAAAAGATCCTGGGCGAACTAAAACGCCGCAACTGCAGGCTGGTGCTCAGCGGGCTGCAACCGGGCGTTCGACAATTACTGGAGCGCAGCGGACTGCTGGAGAAGATCGGCCTGGAGAACTGCTTCGAGACGACCGATGCAGCGATTCTCGCCTTGGCCGAACAGCACGCAGCCACACCAGCCCCATACGCTGGAACGGCTTATTGACACTCGCCGGCATCAATGCGCGGAGATTCTCGTTTCGTAGGCCGTGCAACCACGTCGCCTCCACGAGCTTCTTGACGGTCTGCCCGACCGCTGCATTTAGATACAAACCTTTCTCTTTTGGTTGCTTTCTTCAGAAGCCGGTGCAGCAAATTATGCTTGCTTTGGCTTCCAGAAATACCAACCGCGCCAAATATACCAGGAAAAGCCGTCCTGAAGGACGGGGCTTGCACCTATCCCCAGGGGTCAGGAGCGAGATTGAGGCGCAGTCAAATTGTGCGGGAATTTTGTTACTAACTTGATACCAGGGCGACCTGGATAAAAAGCAACTTTCAAAAAGCTTAGTAGGCAAGCATTTCAGCGTTAGCAAATGAGCAGCATCGCAGTCTTCCCCACTGTAGCTGTGGGTTCGATTCCCACCATCCGCTTCAAGCCTTTCAAGCTCTAAGACCGGTTCTCAGCCTCTCGTGGACACGTTTGCTCCGAAGAAGCGTCGGGCTCGTCGCAAGACCTGAAAGCCTCTCTCAGCCCGGCAAGTCAAGCCGGAGTGGAAGGGGAGGGGAAGAAAGTCACTTTCTCGTACAGAGAGGCGATCGGCAGGTCGAGGCCAAGGCTCTCGAAGTGGACAGTGGCACCGGAACCATAACTCTCGAACTCCCAGAGCTGTTGGTTGTCGGTGGAGCGGCGGTAAAACTCCACTGCCGTCTCCTGGCTGTCGATGAGCACGTATTCCTGTAGTGCAGCGAGGCGACGGTAGTGTCGGAACTTCGCCCCCCGGTCAAAAGCCTCGGTCGAGGGCAAGAGGATTTCGACTACCAGGCGGGGGAAACTCACCGTGTGGCCAAGCAGCGGTTCTTGCCCGTCGCAGGTGACGCTGATGTCCGGGTAGAAGAATGGTCCCGAGGGCGTTATTTGTAGCTTCATGTCCGAACCGAAAACCCGGCAGGGTCCACTGCGCAGGGCTGTACGCAATTCGGCGCTCAGGTTCACCGCGATCATATTGTGGGCCATGCTTGCCCCGGTCATGGCGACAATCTCGCCGCCGATGTACTCGTGCCGCAGATCCTGGTGCTGCTCCCATTCCAGGTACTCGGAAGCAGTCGTGTGCGGTCTACCTGCAACCATTCGTGCGGCCTCCCGGGAGACGACGCTCCAAGTCTAGCCGCAGACGGTCGATGGCGTTGACTGCTCGCTTGTCGTACCGCGTCGCTATCGCTCTGTATTGCTCAGGTGGTTGTAGTGCTGGATCTCGACGGGATTCAGCTTCGGGAAAAGGCAGGTCTGAAATGCCTGGATTCCTAGCTGCCGCATCAGGCCGATGGTATTGGCGGCCAGGTTGCGACGACCCCGACTGACGTGGGAACTCACCATCGCCACGAATGTGTCTCGCTCAGACCACGGGTAGAACAGGTGGGCAGTGGCGAACTTGGCGTGGTCGGCCACCGGATCTGCCCGGCTCACCTCGAACTCGATCCACACCCGGCTCTGTTCCTCAAGGTTTTCGAGCAGGACGTCTGCTCGGGAGGCATAACCCATCAGCCGCTCGAGGGTCGAGTCCAGCAGGGCAACCTCCTTTCGACATTGCCAGCCTGCCGGGCAGTGCTGAGCAAATTGGTCCTGCAGGTACGGTGTTAGAGCGCCCATTGCTTCTCCGCTAATCTTTCGATGGATCCGAATACTCTGCAGTTCTACGCCAGCCACGCCCGTGACATGAGTGTTCGCTACCGCGCCCAGGCACCATCGCGTCTCTACACCCTGGTGCAAGCCTTTTTTCACCCCGGTGGAGCAACTGCAGACATCAGCCGTGGACTGCGCTGGTGACCGAAATAGATCCCTACATATCCCGAAGCCAAGAAACTATTGCACAGGCTACCAGCCGAGACGATTTCACGACATTGGATCCGGGTTTGAAATTGGTTCTTGTGCAGGCAAGTGGTCTTCTGAAGTCTCAGGCATAACAGCCTTCTGACCAGGCATTTCAGCTCCCGGTAGAGTTGGAAGTGTGAGCCTGCAACCAAATTATCAGATCCTCCAGCTGCGCAAATTCCAGGATTGCATCGCTCAGCTCATCCAGTTGCACCGGAGAAAGGGCGCGGATCTGGCTGGCAGCGGACTCGGGAAAAGATTCAAATCGCCGAGAGAGTAGCCTCAGCAACAACTCCAGCTTGCCTTCTTGCCTGCCTTCTTGCCTGCCCTCCAGCTTGCCTTCTTGCCTGCCCTCCTGCCTGCCCTCCTGCCTGCCTACTTGTCTACCCTCTTCCAGGCCCCGCCTCATCCAGGAAGTCACAATCTCCATGACACCCTCGCGCTCAGTTGGTTCAATGCTAGCAAGCTCTTGCGCGAACATCTGTTCTTCTTCTTGTGACAAATCAAGATACGCGTCGATGAATCCGGACACCAGACGAATTCGGGCCGGATCCAATTCCAGGGATGCGAGCATCTGCAGACAGGCAAGCTTCACCTGCACTCGTTCTGTCCGCGGCATGCTCATCCTGGCCATCAGGGCGCTTGCCACCGGATTCGGTATGTCTGCGTAGGTCCGCCAGTCCAGGCGGTTCAACTGCACCACCCGGTAGCGGAACTGCAACACCTCCAGGTCCGGGAAAGCGACTGTGTGCGAGCCACGAGAGGGCTCAGCCTGCGGGGCTCTTGCCGTAACGGCTGTAGAGTGTTTGAAGACGCAGGATGAATTGCTCGCGCAGGCTCTTGGGTGACACGATCTCGCAGCGCTCGCCGTAGGGCAACACCTCGCGCAAAAACCAGAAGGAGTTGCTGACGAAGCGACGCACCCTCAGGACCGTTTCACCTGCCAGTTCGATGCGCTGGGTTTCTTCGCTGGTATGGGGAGCCCCTTCGTAACCGTCCACCAATCCCTCGAAGAGATGCATCTCTACTAACACCCGGTCCTGGTCATCGCGCCACTCACCTTCTTCGTTCAGTTCGACTTTGAGGATGTGGTCAATTCGGAGGCTGCGGTTGTGACGTAGTTCCGGGATGTCATATTCGCCCAGTTCTTGCACCCGGCAGTCAAGGTAACGATGCCGCTCGTGGGTGACGATGGTGCCGAATTGCACCTGGAGCGCTATCTCCCGGCCACTTTTTTCCTGGTAGTGAAGACGGTAGGGCTGTTTATAGGCGTGCAGTTCTTTGATCTGGTCGAGAAGTACCCCCGTCCTGGCAGGCTCCTGCTTCTGGAGTTTGAGCCGCTGCAACTGCCCAAGCTCCGGCCGGTCCAGCAGCAGGCTGCGCAATTCGAGCGCTTCGTCCACTTTGCCGTTATCGACGAGCAGGTGATAAGCACCTACCAGGGAGCGTAGGCGCTCCTCATTCCAGCGCGACTGGGTAGCGACCCCCAGTTCTCGACGGGCAATCATCTCGACCAGTCGCGTCGCGTTGCCGCGTTTGCCCCACTTGAGCCCCAGTTCCATGGCAAGAGCCGAGAGCTTCTCCCTGTCACCTTTGGAGATAGATAGGGTAGTCATGTTCTGAGAGTCGAGCATAGGCGGCTTGTGAAAACCTTGAGTACTCTAATATTCTACCAACGGTAGAAATATAGAAATGGCTAGGAGGAGTAAATAAAACTACCCCTGTAATCGTCTTTGTTTAGCTCGTGGCGCTTCTGTGTAGCCTCATTTTTGGTTAATACGAGAACCGCCTGTATCTGCAGTGACTTTGATGCGCGAGGGCATCTGGTCGGCGATTTCTTCGACGTGTGTAACGATGCCGATAAGCCGACTCTCGGACTTGAGAGCATGTAATCCTTCACTCACCAGATTCAGGGAATGCGGGTCAAGACTGCCGAAGCCTTCGTCGATAAATAGGCACCCAACTTCGCTTTCACCAGCAAGCCGCTTTGAAAGTGCCAGGGCGAGGCTCAGCGAGGCCAGGAACGTCTCGCCCCCGGAAAGCGTTTCTACAGACCGTACTGCCTGGCCGTGCCAGCTATCGCGGATCTTGACGTCGCTTTTGTCCTCTTCGTACAGTAGGGCGAATCGTCCAGAACTCAAATTGCCCAGGATGGCGCTCGCGTCTTCGGTGAGCGCTCCGAGCAGACGACCGAGCAAAAAGGCCGGGAACGCGTCCACCTTGAGAGCCTGGGCGATCTCATAGAAGACCGAGTGCTGATGCTCTTTCTCGATCAAGGAGAGTTTGATCCCTCCTGCCTGCAGCCTGGCTGTTTCCCCGCGTTCGATAAGCCCGTCGTAGTCGAATACATCCTTTTGAGTAGTCTTATGCTCCTCCAGCAACCGACGGCTTTTTTCCTGGGCCTCGCGTTGCTGCTCGCGATTGGCTTGACTGTCGCCGATGAGTGCATCGAGTTCGCTCAGGCGCAGGCTGAGGACACCCTGTTGCGTCTCGAATGCCCGGACCTCTTCGCGCCAGGCGTTTGCGTTATCTCTCTGGCCGTAAACCTTGACGAACGATTCCTCACTGAATCCATTTTTCTGTAGTGATGCAACCCACTCGGACTCCTGGGAAGCAACGGAGGCAGTGAGTTCGACCGCCGCCGCCATTGCCGAGGCAGTTTGTTCACCGGCGGTGTCGAAGCGTCGTTGCGCGCTATCACGCTCGCGATCGAGCGCTTCTATCTGCGATTCAATCTGCTCGGATTCGTCTTCGAGCTTCGTTTTGAGGGGTCCAGGCTCTTCGTTGCCTACCAGAGCGTACAGTTCTACTCGGACGCGCTCGCGCCGGGTGCGGGTGCTTTCGAGTCGATTCTGCTGTTCCTCGAAAGTAGTTTGCAGTAGCGAAAGCTGTACCTGTGCAGTTTCGAGCTTCCCTACCGCCGCTGTGCGTTCCGTATCGAGCTTCTCCCGGCTGGTAAGCAGCGTGCTATGCGCCTCGGTAGCTTCTCTGAGCAAAAGGCGCTCCTCACGAAATGATGCGGGGGTCCAACCCTCGCCGAGGGAGATGCTCAGGCACTCGCCAAGTTTGCACAGCCACTCTTCGATGCGTCGAATGTCCTGGCGTTGCCGTTCACACGAGGCGTGGGTCTCCTCCAATCTGGTGTTGGCCACGGTCTGATGAGAGGCAGCCTGATTGGCTACGATTTGCGCTGCATTAAATGCCTTCTGGTACGGCACGAGGTCCTGGAGAGATTCGCCCCCAGTTTCAGGCAAGTAGGCAGGAGAAACTTTTTGGCCACAAACGGGGCAGTCGGAGTGCTCGCCCAACCCATGCCGCAGTGCCGCCGCCAGGTCTTCGCGCTCAACGCGTTTGTTGTGGGCATGGGCAGTTTCAAGCGCTTCGTGAGTGCGGGCACGGGACACTTGTGTGGTGAGCGCTTCGAGCGCGGCTCCTTGCGCCTCTTTATCGAGGTCTTCTAGCCGGGCAAGTTCCTCTTTTAGAGTGCACTTTTGCTCGTCCAGTCGGAGCGAGCGGGATGCCCAATCGGCCACACTTTCTGCCGCCGTTTCGAGGACAAGCAGCCTCCCAGCGTCCGGCACGGGCTGGGCAAGCGCTTCCGCAAGCGGGGCGAGTCGCTTCTCGACTGCCCTTAGATTCAGCTCTAAAGACTTTACAGTTGTGGCAATTGCGGCAACTTGTTGGTGATTTTCTTTGGCCTTAGCGGTTCCCGTGTTGAGCTCATCAGTGAGCTGGACAAACTGGTCGTGGTGGACTTGGGCGGCGCTGAGCTGGCTGAGCTTTGCCTGGACTGCTTGTTTGCGGGCTGTCAGGCCAGGGGTTTCACAGCAATGCCGCTCGACAGCTTTTTCGAGTAGCCGCTGGGCCGCTTCTTTTTCCGCCTCCAGTATTTGCGCTCTACTCTGAGCTTCGGCCGCGGACTCCCTGACGGTCCGAACTTTCAGCCAGCGGGGTGCCAGATCCTCTGCCGCTTCGAGGTATGTGAGCGCTTCGCGCACCGAGACCACTCGCTGGGCTGTACTTTCGAGGACAGCGAGATCCTGCGTTTTTCTCGCTTTTTCGTCGATGTGTTCAAGCAGGATGTCCAGTTGCTTGAGCTGTTGGGTGCTGGTCTCGATGTCGTGGTCGAGGGCGGTGAGCTTCGTTTTTGCCCCTGTGAGCCTGACATGCCAATCCTGGAGAGTCGAATCCTGCGGGGGGTCCAGTTGGGTGAGCACGGCCTTTTCTTGCGCCACGCACTTGTTGAGTTCGTCCGCTTTTGCCCTGGCGTCCTCGCGCATCCTGGCGTAGAGGTCGTTGCCGACGATGTCTCCAAGGATCTTGTTGCGCTCGGACGCAGTGCTCTTGAGGAATTTATCGAACGCTCCCTGGGGTAGAAAACAGACCTTCGTGAAACGCTCGAAGTCCAGCCCAAGAATCTGGGTCTGGATCCGGGCATTCATCTCAGGTTCCTGGATGCAAAGGGTTTCCCAGAGCTTTTCTGGCGTCCATACTTCGAGCTTGCCGGTAAACTTGGGCTGCTCGCGGCGCAGGTCGTAGTGGCGGATGACCCGGTAGTGACCGCCGCGCACCTCGAATTCGAGTGACACGCGCAGATCGTCCGCTCCAGGTGAAGCGACTACCCGCGGGGCTACCTTGCTAGGGCCGTAGCGGGCCACGCTCCTGAAAAGTGCAAAGGTGAGCGCGTCGAGGATGCTCGATTTGCCGCTGCCGGTGTCGCCTGTGATGGCAAACAGGTCCAGCTTGTCGAAGTTTACGGACTGCTCGCTCCGGTAGCTGGCAAAGCCCTGGATCTGGAGGAAAAGGGGTTTCATCTGGATGCGTTCTCAAGAAGGGTCAGGAAGGCGCTGGTCAGTGCTTCGGTGGGTTCGCTTTTTTTGCGCAGCCGATAGTACTCGCGCAGAGAGGCTTCGGGGCTCATATTCAGGTCGCCCGCGTCGGTGCGGACACTCGCAGAAACTGTCGTGCGCGCAGTGGAGGAGTCTACGTGCAGAGCATTGGCCAGCACGCTCTGCACATAATCTTTGAGAGCAGGCCGTGGGGAGTCAAGTTCCACGTCAAAGCGCAGCCAGCCGTGGAAGCCTTTGTGTTCCTCCATGCGGTCATCGAGGTCCTTGTGGTGACAGCGGACGACTTTGAGCGGCTGCGATAGCCTGAGAGGAATCTGGGTCACTGAGGCGGGTAAGCCCGCTTCGCACTCGACGAGGTTGAAAGACTTGGCTTCGTCTGCTTCCCCGAAATCGATCTGCACAGGCGAGCCGCAGTAGCGGGCAAGCGGGTTGGCCAGTTGCTGAGGTTTGTGCACGTGGCCGAGGGCGACGTAGTGGGCCGCCGCGCCGAAAGACTCGGCCAGAAGCGAGAAGGCCTCGCTGCTGTGGTGCTTTGATTCGGAGTTGGAGAGTAGTGCTCCCGAGACCATCGCGTGGGCCGTGAGGACATTCACCGAGTCGTGGCGAAACTCCGTCGCCAGATCTTTAAACAGGTACTGGAGCGCCTCGCGGAATACCCCGGATTGCTCGGAAGGGTCGCGTTCCCAGATTTCGTCGTGGTCGAGCAGCCACCGCTCCGACACGAAGGGCACTGCGGCGACGCGCAAAAGTTCGCCCGAGCGGGTCCGAATTTGAATCAAGCCGCCGTCCTTTGCACCGACAGGTCTGCCGATCATGTGGATGCCCAGCAGCGAACAGAAGCCCGCGGCCCCCTCGATCCACTCACCACTGTCGTGGTTACCGGCGAGGGCGACTACCGGGATATTGGCGTCTGCCAGGCGCTTGAAGAAATCGAAGGCGACTTTGTAGGCATTTGCCGGTGGGTTTTTCTTGTCAAAGATGTCTCCGGCCACGATCACGGCGTCTACGTCGTGTTCGAGAGCAGTGTCGAGGATCTGATCTAGAGCAAAGGCAATTTCGGGGGTGCGATCCTGCCGGTGCAGGTGCTTGCCCAGATGCCAGTCGGCGGTGTGAATCAGTTTCATAGATATCCGGGGTGATTAGCGGGCAAAGCGGTTGGCGTGGCGCATCTGGGTTTCGACGGGTTCGATAACCTCGTCTTTGCGGGTGGCGCAGGCGGGCATCGGCAGGCGCACCAGCATCGCCGAGGGCACCTCCGGCTGGGAGACAAACAGTGACCCGGCGGTGATGAGAGAAGCGCGCTCGCGGGCAGTCGAGTGCAAAAAAGCGTAGTCGGCCTTCGCTGCTTCCGCACCGTCGAGGCGACCAGCGATGCGCACGGACGCCTGGGAGACCACCTGCTCTGCGACGCGCGAGGCGGATTGCTGTGCGCCAATCAAGATCACTCCCAGAGAGCGGCCGCGCTCGGCAATATCGATCAGCAACTGGCGGATGGGTGAGCGGCCTTCGCGGGGAGCGTACTTGTTGAGTTCGTCGAGAAAAATGAAGTAGGTCGGGTTGCGGCCGGTAGATTCTTTGTGCTTGAAGATGCGGTGGAGCACGACGCCCACCACAAATTTTTGCGCCCGGCCAGTGAGCTTGTTGATGTCAACGACCGAAATTTGCTTATCTGTTTCGAGCACCGGGTCGAAAGTGTACTTTTTAGCGTCTGCCGCCGAAAGATTCCCGCGCACGATGCGGGCGAGGTCTTCTTCCATACCGCGCATGCGGCGCAAGAAAGCAAGGCAGGTGCTCTGGGTATTACCGAGAGTCCAATCGGTATCGGGATCTCCCAGCAGCTTGCACTGCAGGAAAGAGCAGAGTTCTGCCCAGGTGGCGACATGGGTCCTGGTTTCTTTGCGGTGAGGATAGCCCTCCGGCACGAAAAGAGCGGATGACTGTTGGGCAGTAGCGTCGCGCGAACCGCCATTGTTGCGGTCCGCCGCCATTTCTTCGAGCTGGGCTACTACACCCGAAACGAGGTAACCGAGGTTGCCCCGCTCCAGGTCTTCGTCTGAGAAGGCAAATGGCAACAGGCCGTCGCGGCAAAAAGCGCGCATGGTCCACAAGTAAGGCACCGCTCCCTCGGAGCGCTGCTCAAGGTCCGGGAGAATCGTGCCTTCCACATTTTTGGGAGCGGCGCGCAGAGCAACTGAACGGAAAGGAGTGGCTTCGAGGCCAAGGGCTGTGTAGAGCTTCCTGTCGTCCTCGGACAAATTCGCGTTGGCCTTGTCGATAAAAAACAGGTCCTCGCCCTTGACGTTGAAGAGGACCGCACGGGAATTCACCCGGTGTTCACCGAGCACGTCGGTTTCAAAAATTCCCTTGAGTAAAAAGAGACCGCAACTGGTCTTGGCAGCTACGCCCGCCACGCCTGAGATATTGATGTGGCCTCCCTTTGCGCCATTGATGTAGTCGAAGTTGAGGTACAAAGGCGCACCATTGCGCAACACCCCGGCAGGCAGGCGTTTTTTCATCCCGTCTACGAAAAGGGCTTCTTCAATCAGCTTCTGGTCGCCTTCTGCTGCCCGGCAAACAGAAACCGAGTCACCCGGCATCGGCGGGAAGAAGCTTTCAGGCACCGTACGCAGCACCCGGACTCTGGCTGTATAGGCAACCGTGGAAGGCATCAGGCCCATCCCCGCATCGATCGTATCGGTCGCGAAAGAAAGGCCCTCGGCGATGGTGCTGGTCTCTTCGACCACCCCGTAGAAGCGCACCGGTTGACCGTTGTCGGGTCGAAAGGTCTGAAGGGTAACCAGGTCGTCTAGTTCGACGACTTCGTTTTCGAGCACCGCGAGGTGAAATTCGAGGGGGGTAGCAGGGCGGGTACCCAGGACCAGGGCATTGGTTCTCATACAGGTAGGCTCTCGAAGTGGGAAATGAGGTAGTGCTCGACGTGGCGGCGCAGCAGGCCGCGATCGCCCATGCGGCGCTTGAGCGCGTCTTCAAGGGCACCGACCGGGACCAGATTCTGAGGAGCACGGGGGTCTTTGTGGGCCTGGGAAGCCAGCCTGGGAACAAACAGGGCGCTCTGGCGGGCGATCAGTTTGGCTCGCTCCAGTCCTACTTTTGCGTCCAGTTCCAGGCGCACCACTCCCACCAACTTGTGATCGAGCACGTTGCGGCGGGTGACGGGCAGCAAAGAAGAGCGCAGGTACCACACCCAGCGCGGAGAGCCGTAATCGGTGGTCAACAAGAAAATCGGGGTGCGTTCTCCTGGAGTCAGGGCAAAGAGGATTGGCAGATGCTCAGGTCCCAGGTACATCCGGCCAAGCGTCTTGGCGTAGCCGAGCACTCCAGGAAGCGTACTAAACAGCAGCGGGCCGTCGCGGACTACCAGAGGCTCGTCCTGGGCAAACAGCTCCTCTGAGAGCACCGCTTCGAGCTTCCGCATGTGGCGCTGAAGAGCAGAATCCAGAGAAAGCTTTTCCGGCTTGCCCGTGGGCGCAAGCGGCTCGTAGACAAGGTGACAACGACCACCGGCCCTGGGGGCGATTGCCACCCGGTCCGCTTTGACGTCGCGGGTAAAACCGAGCACGCGGGTGGTCCGGTTTTCGAGGAAGCGTGCTCCGGCCCTGGTACCGTCAAACCGGACCGCGCCGACCCCGATTGAACAAAAGGCACCGAAGGCAGGTTCTCCGTCCGCTTCGATAGCCGTGAGGCGCGTGTCGATGTGGCGGGTACCGTCCACGAAAGCGATAGATGCCGGTAAAGCCGTATGCGGGTCTGGGGGGATCGGCGCCCAGTCGTCGGTCTCCACAACGACTTCAATCGAGAAATTGAGCTGCGAGCTTTCCTCGGCTCCATCGAAGCGCACCGCGTCTTCGTATTCGAGGCTCCAGGGGTCAAGCCCAAAACCCATACTTCGCCAATTTTGACTCAGTTCGGGCATTGGGTCTGGTTGCTGCGGGTTCTGGCCGCGTTCGTCGAGACGTCCCAGGTTGGGTCGCATGGAGCACTCCTCAAGCAGACAAAAGTTGGATAGAGCGGCAGCATGCACTAGAAGGAGGCTGCTACTTGCAATTTCGACGACGGCCAGGCTTACGGGTGATAGGAAGCGCACAGGGGAGCAAAATACTTAAGTCATGACAAGCATGGGCAAAAAGCATATGCTCCGGACCGGATTATTTGAAGATTTGATGAAGTGCGTTCCTGTTAGAACCGGACAGGAGCGGTTGTTCACAAAATCAGTGCGGACTAACCACGAAGAACCACACTCTTGAATTCGGTGGAAGCAGAAGGATTTCTCTCACTTCCACGGGTAGCTTAAAAGATTTTTTGCAACCTGTCAATAGTCTTACGATAAAAAAAATCAGAAAAAAATAAATTACCCTTGTACTTTGCGCAGAGTGTCTTCCCTCTCGGCGCGCCCAGTTCTTGGAGTCAGGCAAGCCTGGCGGAGACACTCCCCGTCCACTGCACAGACTGAGGGGCGTCGGCGCTGAAAACGAACCGGAGATCTTTGAAGAAGGGGATTCAGGGTTGAGGGGTTCCGACGCTCTCGGGCAGGGCATCAGCATCTGTCCTGGTAGATGTCTACTTTCGTTTCCAGGCACTTACGCAGGCTCATATCAATCGCGCCGATTTCAAACAAAGGTTGCAGGAAGATAGCTTACCAAATTTTCAAGGTTGCCCTGTTTCGACAGAATTTCCTGTCGGGAGATGTTGAAAAGCATCAGGCAGTGAAAGACCTGTTCTAAACCTCTCTAAATCCCAATCTATAGCCCAAGGAGCTTTTTAACTGGGCTTTAGCAGTCCTTGTTTATTGGGCATTTGACAGTGTTGCGACCCAAATTCCATGCGACTTACTGCCCATTTTGGGCTTTAAGATCTTACGTTCAATTGGATCGGCCTGTCTCAATGCAGGCGGGCGGCGAACGTGGCAGGATAGGCACGACCGAGCAGCAGCATCCGTGGCCGAGAAAGAATACCGTCCGTTTGATACCAGTCTGCAGGGTCTGGCTGCCCTCTACAGCCGCCACTTCCTTACCTGGCTGCGTGGGCCACAAGCTGTTTGGCAGCAGGAACTCAACTCGGTAATCGTTGCCCAACAGCGTCGTGCCGACTTTCTCGTGAGCTATCTCGATGGCGAAGGCCGGGAACGTTTCCTGCATGTGGAATTTCAAACTGTTGTGCAGAGCGGTGGAGTGCGCGAAGACCTGCCGACGCGCATGGCCACCTACGCCGCTTTCGTGCTCAACCGTGATGGTCAGGTACCCGACCAGGTGTTGGTGTTGCTGCGAGACACCGCTGCGACGCGCCGAATACCGGACCACTTCGCTCAGGGTCGGGTGCGAGTCGAGTACCAGGTCGTGCGGTTGTGGGAGCAAGACCCGGAAGTGATTCTGGCGAGTGGTCTGGTGGGTCTGATGCCGCTGGTGCCGCTAATGCGTGGGCAGGATCTGGAAGGGTTGCTGAGCGCTTGTGTCGAGGTCGTCGAGTCGGAGATAGAATCAACGCAAGAGCGCAGCGAAGTGCTGGCGGTCACGGGTCTGCTGGCATCGTTACGGGACCGGCAGAGAGTAGCGGAGTTTTTCCGAGGGAGGTCACTGATGAACTTGTTACAACAGACGCCATTGTTCTAGGAGTTGACCCG
Organism: Gloeobacteraceae cyanobacterium SOY_34_metabat_159; assembly: GCA_031399965.1. Classification (GTDB taxonomy): domain Bacteria; phylum Cyanobacteriota; class Cyanobacteriia; order Gloeobacterales; family Gloeobacteraceae; genus JANNPH01. The sequence goes on from JANNPH010000077.1 coordinate 26,609, forward strand.
AGACATCGTGCTCCAAACCGAGCAACGCGGGGAGCCGCGGGGCGAGCAACGCGGCAGAGTCCAAACTCTACTACGTCTCCTGGAGCGCAGGCTCGGTTCGGTGCCTGAAGATTTGCAGCAGCAACTGCAGCAAGTGACAGACATCCCACGACTGGAGAAGTTGACTGATGCTGCTATCGAGGTAGCTACGCTGGATGATTTCCGCACTCACCTCTGAATCGCAACGAAGTGCTGGCAGTGACAGGCTCATTGGCATCGTTGCGGGACCCGCGGCCTGACCTGCTACTTCAGAAGGCGCTTTTTTTGCGACCACGGGCGGCGGGTTTCGGCGGCGGTTCTTCGTAGAGGTCTTCGCGGTTGTGGGCGATAGCCAGGGATTTATCTTTGCGGCACTTCTCGCGGATGCGCTCGGGCCAGAGGGTGTAGGCGAGGTGCGCCCAGTCGTACTCGCCCTTTTCCAGGCTCTCCCAGGTCTCCTTGAGTTTTTTTTGCCATCTGGGTAGGCGGAAGAGCTTCCAGAGAGGGGCGGCGGTGATCTGCACGCCGTCGTTGAGGTTGGGTTGCCAGGGCAGTTGGGCGATACGCAGGAGTTCGTCGCGCAGATCGGGCAGTTCCAGTTCGAGTTCCTGCAACTCCTCGAATTGCTTTTGTCCCTCTCGGCTGCGGCTGGATTGCCCCCGCAACTTGTCCGCTGTCTCGCGCACGTTGCGCAATTTGGGCTCGATGTAGTCGTTGACGCAGGTGTAGAGGGTCTGGTCGTTGAGGCGGTGGTAGTAGATCCAGAGGGTGTAGCCGCCGGAGCAGGTGGACAGGGGCCAGAAAAGCGGGGCCTGTCGGCGGCTCCTGGAGTAGCGCGTCAGGTGATCTGCAAAGAACGCTGCCGGTTTGCGCAGGTAGTCGCGCAGACTGCGAATGCCAAGAATCGTGCAGATCTTGCTCGACTTCTTCAGGCAGCCGAAATAGATGGAAGACGTTTCCGAGGCCGATGTATTCGTCGTGTAAACAGCGGGCAGCCTCACGAACGCCATTATATTGAGCAAGGCGGAAGGTGCGCGGAAACGCAGGTTCTAAAAATGAGCGGCTGGTCGGCGCGAGAAAACTCGTCGGCCACCAACTGGCCTGAGACTTTTCTCCAAGATACCCAATGAGAAATCGGAGCTGAATGTATGTATTGAGCGTTGAGCGTTTCATCAAATGTGTACTGCCAAGGACACACCCACAGGCTGAAAGTATAACGAATTCGTTGCACCCTCCTCTCAACAGTGAAGAGATTCAGCGGTGTGACGAGAAGATTTACCAGGACATCTGAGCAGTCACTCTTGCTGAAGTACACTCTGGCGCATGACCCGCCACCCTTCAGAGGCGAGGTCGGGCGCGTATCTGTCAACTGACCTCGCGGCTTCCTCTGCACTATCGAAGGGGCCGAATTCGTAGGAGAACGGCTCGTCTGTGACCACTTCGAGCCACCAGTTGCCATCCTGCTGATTGAGCGGACTATCGGGCTGTAAGCTCATGGTTTACTCCAGCATTTGCTTGTGTAGACTCTGTTGCTCCAGATGACTGAACCTGACGTGAAAGGCTTAGCCGGGTGTTAAGGAGTCGAGTGGTGGCGGATGTAGAACGTCTCACTTTTAGCCGTCGCTGTTCGAGCGTGATGTACCAGTTGACGAACCGTCGGGCGTAGTGTTCAGCCGACTCGGCCCCTGGTAGGCAAATTCGTGGCTTGCTCGGTTTCCTGCTCTCAGGTTCAGTGAGAACGGCCAGGAGGCTCTCATTTGATAGCTCAGGATCGATAGTCCAATCTTCATATTTCAAGGAGTTACACAGGTTGTGTTTTCTTTCGAGAATGCTGACAATCGACTGCCCCATTCCCGACAGACTGCAGGGAGTTGTAGCACCGGGTGCGCCGACAGCGAGGGGAAGGGGGAAAGCCAATGCCCCTATCGATTGTGCTGAGCGACGGCCTGCTTCACAGAAGAAGTACGTCAGGAAGCGACGGCAGCGAAAAAGACTTAAATGTTCTTCAACTGTTACCGATAGCCACAGAGCTAGCTGTCTCCAATTGACCATCGTTAAAACTCGAAGTGTTGCTGAATAACACTGAGTTGCTCAACAACATTTCTGCCCTCTAGATCGAAGCAGAACCTTGACGGGTACCACCCCTGGCGGCGTCTATGCAAATCGAATCCTGGCAGCGCAAGCTGATTTTTGATTCTGCGCTGAGAGGTTATGATGCTCTTGTGGCAACATGCGGAGGGTAGGGAGCCGGGCAGAGCGGGCATTTTATCGCCTGACCGAATGGTCACTGATCGCTTGAATTAAAAGTAAGCCATCAGTAGCCATCCTGCTCACTGAGTAAGCCGTTAGTTTGTAGGATTGTGGTTCACCTGATGCTGGACCTGGCAACTTGTCCTGCACCACCTCTTTCTCTTTCTAAAGATACAGAAAGTTGTAAAAAGAACATCGCGGCTATTTTGCGGCTATGGTTTATGCATAATCATCATTCGTATTTACCAGTGTTCTATTTTCGGCATTTTGTCGATGTGGTATCACTGCAAAGCCTCCTTGCAGTAAGGGATGGTCCTTCTAAAGCAGTAAACGAGGCGGGAGAACTGTCATGCCAATAGGTGCCGAGGAGGAAGCCGGTTCTCCTTTGGGGTCGTCATCGGGTTCTTTTGCCATAGTCGCCATCGGGGCTTCGGCAGGGGGGCTTGACGCTTTTACGCAGTTGTTGAGTGCTATGCCGACTGATACCGGCATGGCGTTCGTACTGATTCAGCATCTGCAAGCCGACCAGCCGAGCCTGCTGACCGAGATCCTGGCCAAAAGAACCGGCATGAACGTGATCGAAGTCCATCACGGCACGGCCGTAGAACAGAACCATGTCTACGTGATCCCGCCTAACCGACAAATGGCGATTACCAGTGGCGTGCTCACCCTCTCGCCGCGCCGAAATACCGCCGGCAAGTTCATGCCCATCGACTCCTTTTTCCAGTCACTGGCCGAAGACTGGGGCAACCGGGCCATCGGCGTGGTGCTCTCTGGGCTGGATGGTGACGGTGCACTGGGGTTGAGGGCAATCAAGGAAGCGGGCGGCCTCGCCTTCGCCCAGGACGAACAATCGGCCCAATATCCGAGCATGCCTCAGAACGCCGCGGCCACGGGGCTGCTGGATTTCGTCCTGCCACCTCGGGAGATCGCAGCACAGCTGGCCGCAGTCAGCCGCCACCCCTACCTGGCTCCCCAGGACACTACTGACCCGGACGCGCTGCTCGATGCCGAGGAGGCCAGGCGCACTGCCGTCGCGCTACTGCGCACCGCCACGGGAGTTGACTTCGGCCAGTACAAGCGCCCCACTTTCGAGCGGCGGCTGCAGCGGCGCATGGCGCTACACCAGCTTGAACACCCGCAGGAATACGTGCGCTACCTGCAGGACCACGCAGCCGAAGTCCAGGCCCTCTACCGCGACGTGCTGATCAACGTCACCAGTTTTTTCCGCGACCCCGAAGCCTTTGAGGTGGTGAAAAGCATCTTCCTGCCTGCGATTAACCAGCAAAGAGTCGAGGAACTGCCAATCCGCGTCTGGGTGCCGGGGTGCGCCACGGGCGAAGAAGTCTACTCGCTTGCCATCTGCGTGCTGGAGTTTGTCGAAGAACACCCGTCCCCTGCCCCTATTCAGTTTTTTGGTACCGACCTGAGCGAGGAGGCAATTGCCTTTGCCCGTGCTGGCCTGTACCACGCCTCCCAGGTCGAGGGCCTCTCCCCTGAGCGGCTGCAACGATTCTTTGTGCAGAGCGAGGATACTTACCAGATCTGCAAACGGGTGCGTGAACTGTGCGTCTTCGCCCGCCACAACCTTCTGGCAGACCCGCCCTTCTCCCAGTTAGACCTGATCAGTTGCCGCAATGTATTAATTTACTTTTCTCTAAATGCCCAGAAACGGGTGCTGACGACCTTTCATTACGGCCTGAAGCCGGGGGGCTTTCTGCTTTTGGGCAACTCCGAGAGCTCAGGGAGCGCGGATAACTTGTTCGAGCGGGCGGATCCGAGTGGCAACCTTTACTCCCGAAAAGCAGTGTCTGCGAGGGTACCTCTAGAATTTGCCGCTGAGTCTGTTGCGGTAGCCCCACGCAACTCCAGGCAGGAGACCGGGGTCGAGACGGGGAGCGACCTCGACTTGCCGAAAGAGGCCGACCGGCTGGTTTTGGAGCGTTATGCCCCGGCCGGTTTCATTGTCAATGCCACCGCAGATGTGCTGCACTTTCGCGGCCAGACCGCTCCTTACCTGCAACCGGCTCCCGGCCGCGCCAGCCTCAACCTGCTCAAAATCGTGCACCCCGGTTTGCGCTCGGAACTGCGCTCGGCGCTGCAACAAGCAAAAAAACAGTCGCTCGCGCAGTGCAAAGACATCCAGATCTACGACAGCGAACAGGAGCGACAGGTGCGCCTCGACATCGCCCCGCTCCAATCCACCCCTGATCAGGCCCACTTTCTGGTGCTGTTTGCTGACATACCCGTGGCACCCCCCGCAGCAGTCGCCCATCCCCGCTCTGCCGCAGCTACGGGGAAAAGCGTCCAGCAGCGGAGGCTGCTGGAATTACAGCAGGAATTGACGGCTAAAGAAGAATACTTGCGCACGGCGATCGAGGAGGCGGAAGCCATTAATCAGAATCTGCGCGTTGCCAACGAAGAAATCCTCTCAAGCAATGAAGAGCTACAGAGTACCAACGAAGAACTGCAAACTGCCAAAGAAGAGATCCAGGCCGCCAACGAAGAACTCTACACGATCAACAACGAACTCCAGCGGCGCAACCAGGAACTCGACCGTCTCGGCAACGACCTCCAGAACCTGCTCACCAGTACCCGGATTCCGATTGTGATGCTCGATAGCGACCTGCGGATTCGGCGCTTCACGCCTTCAGCGGGTGAAATGCTCCATTTTGTTCCGGCCGACATCGGCCGACCCGTGCGCGACATCAACCACCGGCTGAGTGTCCCCAATCTCCCGGAGCGCGTCCTGCAGGTGATTGCCGACAGGCACACCGCTATCCAGGAGGTGCAGGACCGGGACGGCCGCTGGCACGAACTGAGCATCCACCCCTACCGTACCCTCGACAACGAAACCGATGGCGCGGTATTAGTCCTGGTGAATATCGACCAGAGCAAGCGCGCCGCAGAGGCCGTGAAAGCGTCCCGCGACTACGCAGAAGCAATCGTCGAGACCGTACACGAACCGCTCATCGTGCTGGACGCACAACTGCGCACGGTTACGGCAAACCGGGCGTTTCACGAGCTTTTCGAGACCAATTCCGACCAGGCGGCGGGCCAGTCGCTGTTCGATTTGAACAATAGCCAGTGGGAGCTACCTGGGCTGCGGGCGGTGCTCGAAGCTGTACTCAAGGGCGACGACCGGGTGAAGGATTTTGAGGTGGACCGTGAATTTGAGCGGCTCGGGCGCAAGGTGCTGTTGCTCAATGCCCGCTGTATGCCGTCCCAGGCCGGTGCCCCGCTACAGGTCTTGCTCTCGATTTCAGACGTCACAGCCCATAGACGTCTAGAAGAGGAACGCGCCGGGTTGCTTGCCCAGAGCGAGGCGGCGCGGAAAGAGGCCGAGGTGGCCAACCGCGCCAAGGACGAATTTCTAGCAACCCTCAGCCACGAGTTGCGCACTCCCCTCAACCCGATTATCGGCTTCTCGCAGATGCTCAGGCGCGGTAAGTGCGACCCGGCTCAGACGGCGCAGGGCCTGGAGGCAATCGAGCGCTCCGGCAAACTCCTCGCGCAGCTTATCGAAGACATGCTCGACATCTCGCGCATCATCGCGGGCAAGCTGCGCGTCTCGATGCGTCAAATTGACCTCGCACCGGTCCTCGGTGCCGCCATCGAGGCCGTCGAGGGGCTTGCTCAGGCAAAATCGATCCACATCGAGCTGATCTGTGCCCCAGCCCCGCCGGTGATCGCCGATCCCACCCGGATGCAGCAGGTGGTCTGGAACTTGCTCACCAACGCGATCAAATTCACCCCCGAAGGTGGGCGGGTGGAGGTGCGGCTGGAGGGCATCGACGCCGGAATCCGCATCACAGTCTCGGACACCGGTATCGGCATTCCATCAGAGTTTTTGCCCAGAATATTCGAGCGCTTCGTCCAGGCGGATAGCTCCCGCACCCGCGTCCAGGGCGGCCTGGGGTTGGGTCTGTATCTGGTGCACAGCCTGGTCGAAATGCACAGCGGCACAATTACTGCCCAGAGTAAAGGTGAAGGCCAGGGCAGCGTCTTTGTCATCGAAATGCCCGCTGCTCCGCTACCTGCTCCCCCGGCCGCAACCAGCTCTTAACGTCACTGCCGACTGATGGGGCGGCTGCTAGACCTGTTCCTGATGTTCGCCGTGGGCGTGGGCAAGCAAGCCGTCAAGGTATCGCTCAGTGTCTGTAGGAGCCTTGTGATATGTGGTGATGGCTTGCACCAGGGGTACGGCCTTGAGCAGGGTCTCCGAGAACTCGCTCTGCGGTTCTGAGAGGGCGACGACTGCCCCACCGACGCCGATTGACACTCCTGCCTGGGTGGCGACTCCGGTACGGATCACGATATTGAGGTCCATCGTTCCGTTCAGCCCCAGGTAGCCCAGGGCACCGGCATAGATTCCGCGCGCTTCTCGTTCTAACTCGTCAATAATCTCCATAGTCCGCAATTTGGGGGCACCCGTCATCGACCCGCCCGGAAAGGCGGCACGCACGCAGTCGATGGCGTCCAGTTCGTCGCGCAGGCGGCCTCGAATCGTACTGACCAACTGGTGAACCGTGGCGTAGGACTCGACTTCCATCAGGCGTTCGACTGCGACGGTGCCGATCTCGCACACCCTGCCCAGGTCGTTGCGCAGCAGATCCACGATCATCAGGTTTTCTGCCCGGTCCTTTTCACTGGTGATCAAAAATTTCTGTGCCTCCCGGTCCAGGTCCGGGTCCGAGTGCCGAGCACGGGTCCCCTTGATCGGTTTGGAGCGTACCTGGCGGTCTCTATCCAGTTTTAGAAACTGTTCTGGGGAAGAACAGAGGATAGTGACCTCCCCCAGGTGCAAAAAAGCAGCGAAGGGGGCCGGGTTGGTGCGGCGCAAGATGCGGTAGAGATCGAGCGGTCTGTGAACGGGTGATGCCTGGATCTGGTTGGTCAGGCAAATCTCGTAGCTCTCCCCATCGCGTATTTTTGTCAAACACGCTTCGATGTCGCTCAGGTAGGTGGGTTCGTCGCGCTTCAACTCGAAGGCGACAGGCGATGACCCGGTCGCACCCAGAATCTCCCCGAGCGGTGGTAGCGCCTGTAATTGGGACTCGACCGCCGCAAACCACGCGTCGCACTCAGGGTCCTGTCCGGGCTTTCCGAGGGCAATCAGGTACAAAACCTGCTGGAAGTGGTCGAAGACGAGTGCTCGACTGACAAACAGGAAATAGGCGTCGGGCAGCGGCGAATCGTGGCTCGAACGCGCGCCGCATTCTGCTTTCAGTTCGTAGCCCAGGTAGCCGACAAAGCCGCAGTTGAAATCGAAGGGCAATTCGGGACTATCACAGTGCCGAGTGCGCAGTTGTTGCTGAAGAAAGTCAAAGATGCTCAAGCGTTGCTGCTGAACGCCTGTGCTGGAGCGGATCGTCAGGCACTGGTCTTGAAGACGGTAATCGACGACAAAATCACCCGGTCCGTTTGCTGCTCCCATGAAGCTAAAGCGCGACAACCCCTCGGCGACCAGGCTGCTGTCGAGCCAGAAACTCTGAGGTTCTTCTCTATAGAGATGGACGAAGACCTGTTCGGGATCTGCAAACGTGTCGAGCCTGCGGTGATGTACGGCGAGCGGTTTCTCAGCAGGCTCCGGCAGAGGCAGGCGAGGCGGAATCGTGACAGACACGGTAGTGCTGGAACGGTCCTGGCGCTCGGCAAATTTCAAAAAGTTTTCAATCAGGCGATCCCCAAACTCGGTACAGACCGACTCCGGGTGAAACTGCACTCCCCAAAATGGCAGCTTCTGATGGCGCAGGCCCATGATCAGGCCATCGGGGGTCCAGGCAGTCTTCTCAAGCAAAGCGGGTAACGGCGCGCTCACCACCCAGGAGTGGTAGCGAACGACCTGAAAACCCTGGGGTATGCCCTCGTAAAGGGCGCTCTCGTCGTGAAGAATAGCGCTCAGGCGACCGTGAAATGGCTCCGGGGCATGCTTTACAGACCCTCCCCAGTAATGGGCGAGCCCCTGGTGACCCAGGCAAACCCCCAATAGCGGCAACTCCAGGCTCTGCAACACCTGGGCGCATATCCCGAAGTCCTCGCTGCGCCCAGGATGACCAGGCCCCGGTGAGAGGACAATACAATCAGGGTCGAGGCGACGAATTTCATCGAGGCTGACCTGGTCGTTGCCCACCACCATGGGCTCACTCCCGATTACTTTTGCCAGTTGCTGATAGAGGTTGTAGGTAAAAGAATCGTAGTTGTCTATGAGTAAAATCCTCATCCAGCCGCTCCGTTGCAACAATAATCCCCGGTGCAAGGCTCCTCGACTCGTCTTGCCCACCTACAACCACCGTAGCCGAGTACCGACCTGCTATGGATGTCGAGCCTGAGTCTCCAAACGAGAGGAGCTAGGCCCGACGCGGTTGCCCGACATCCGCATTTGCACAGAGTCCCGATTCCTGGGGTCTTGAGTATGATCAGCAGGGTAACTGCGTGACTGAGAGCAGTGCTCCTGGATACACATCGCACTGGCACAGGTTTGAGAAGGGAAGGCAGCGCAAGCATGAGCGGACGGGAAGCAGACCAGCAGGCAAGGGTGCAGCAGTGGTGCGAAGTACACGGCTGGGAGGGGCTGCGCCGGGAAGGACAACTCTGGGTTGCCTGGCCGCCGGGTAGCTACTCAGAATTGCCCGTACCGCCGCAAGCGTGCACTTTTCCAGACCCGCCCGGTGGCGACCCGGCCCGGCAGGTTTTGCATCTGCGCCTGTTGCGTGTAGTCCAACTGGGGCTGATTGTCGGACACGTCGCCTACCTTGAAGGAATCGGTCTGGCCCGCACGCAAACCCCGCTTGGGGCTTTGCTGGCCGAGTGGCCGATCTTTGGGTGGAGCCAGGGCTCCGTTTGCGCTTTTCTGCTGGCGGTGCTCGTGTTACCTGTCTTAACGATTGCCGTCTGCGTTGGGGTAGAAGCCCTGTTTCGCAGGCAGCCGGCGCTACCCAATTCGCTCTAAAGGTCTGGCTCTAGCGCAGTTCGGCCATCAGCTTCTGGCCTTTTGCAGTGGTGGAGAAAGCGGCGAGGCGGCTACGGATATAGGCTGTGTAGCGGCTTTTGGGGTAAAGCGCGACCAGTTCCTGCAGGCGCCGCACGACGTAGTAATCGACATTGCGCGAGCCGCCGAGGGATTGTAAAAAGAGGGCGTAGTGTCCGTCGTTTTTGATGACAGCCCAGGTCTGGCGGTCGTCTCCGGTCGGCTCTTCGACGACGACCTTGAGGGGTGTTGATTCGATGCGCTTGCCGGTCTTGAAATCGACCAGAGCGACTTTGAGTAGATAAGTACCCGGTTCAGGCAGGGCGTAGTCGGTATCGACGCTGCTCTTGATCGATGCATTTTGATAGAGTTCGCTGTCGCGCACGGTGACGCAGCTATCGAGACAGTTGTGGTAGAGCACGGTTGCGGTGGCTTCCGCACTCTGGCCGGGGCCGATCACGAGGCGGCTACTTTTGGCGTTGGCGATGCCCCACCCAGGACCGGCATAGTTTTTGTAGAGAGACCCGTTTTTAGAAATCAAGACTTTCAAGTTGCCGGTGTCAACGCGCGGATAGGTCGGGAACTCGACGCTGGAACTGTTGGTGACCCGCAACTTTAACGTGACTACTTCCCCCGGCAGGTAGCGAGGCTTGTCTGAGCGCAGTTGCAATCCCAGGCGCTGAAACCCTTCGTCGGTCGCTTTCGTCTGAAGGGCGGAAGCGGTCACCTGCTGAGCCTGGGCTCGCGGTGCTGCAGCCGAATAGACCACCATCGAAAGCAGCATCGAAGCGATTGTGAAAAATTTATGCATATATTCCCCCTGTATCAGTGCCCCGGCGCAGAAAGTTTGATGCAGCCGGCTATCTTTTCAACTTCTTTCGACCACTGCAAGAGTGACCCTGAGTCGCTGTGAGCCAGATCAGACTCTGACTGCGTTCGACTGTGGAGGGGCTGGAGGGAAGGTTCCTGAGATGTGATTCAGGACTGAAACGCGATCGATCGGTGTGCCAGGCAGATACTAGACCGGCCCGCGCCATTTATATGTCTGCTTTGATGCAAAGTGGAGGGTTCGTGGTACGACAACGCTCCATGCCCGGTGGTCTAGAAGCTCGACTGCAGGCCGACGCGATAGGTAAGACCGGGAGCGAAGATGCGGTTTGCCCGCTCGTACTGGACATCGGCCAGGTTTTCGAGAAAAGCGGTCAGGGCCACGTTCTCGGTCAGCGGCACCCGCGCTCTGATGTCAACCGAGGCCCAGGCGGGCGAGAAGTCGGTATTGCCGATGTTGGGGTTTTGAAAGAGTGCACGGCGCGAACCGCTGCTATAAAGGGCAATCAGGTTAAGTTGCCAGCCTCCGTTTTCGTACCCCACCCCAGCCTGGGCGACTGAGTAGGGGATAAGCCCAAGTTGCAGCCCTGCCTCCGGACCGTTGAGGATGCGGGCATCTGTGTAGGTGTAGTTCAGAAAGCCCGTCCACTCGGGGGCAATCTGGTAGCGCAGGGCCACCTCCAGGCCGTTGGTCGTCACCGACCCGATATTTTGCCACTGGCCTGCGACGATGCCGAGGCGATTGTCAAGGCCGTTGCCGAAGTAGGTAAATTGCCCGCGCTAGGCGGGCGAGAACTGCACGTCGAGACCGGCTGAATAGGAAGCGCCCGTCTCAGGCCTGAGGTCACTGTTGGGGAGCCAGGTATGCACGACATCGTACAAAAAGAGCTGGTCGAGCCCTGGGTTGCGCTGCACCGAGGCGACACTTGCCCGCAGGGTGACAGCCCTGTCGAGGGTCCAGCGCAGTCCGCCGCTCGGGTTGAAGTAGTTGCCGAAGAGGCCGTTGAAAGTGAGTCGGCTGCCGGTTTCCAGCTGTAGCGACGGGGTGATGTTCCAGGCACTGAGGGCAAAGAGCGCGCCGTTAAAGACCGAGCGGTCCTCGCGGTCGTTGAAGGCAACCTGGGTGGGTACGGTGCTCAGGGCCTCGCCGTTGAGGCGGGTATTGAGCCCATCGAAGCCGTAGCGCAGGTTGTGGTTGGGGCTTGTGAACCATTCGTGCTCGACGCGAACGCTCAACTGCTTGGTATCGACGGTGCCGGTGCGGTTGAAATTGCCGCTTGGGCCGTAGGTATTGAAAAAGTCCTGGTTGAAGCCCACCGTCGTCTTGAGAATCGAGTCTTCGCCGCCCCCAAGCAGGTGCCGCCAACTGAGGCCCGCGTTGAGGCCGTCGTGGTCAAGGCGATCCCGTTGCAGCGGAAAACCGAAATAAAGCAGGCCGCGCCGGGAGATGAATTTGGTCAGGTCAAAACTGATCGTATTGCGGCTATCGGGTTCGTAGCTGACGCTTGCAAAGTAGCTGTTGCGGTAGGTGTCGCCGTTGAAAAGGAGCCCGGTTGCCGGGTCGCGGTTGGCGGCACCGACCGGCACTGCGTAGCGATTATCGGCCAGAAAGCTCTGGTAGCTGAGGTTATAGCTCACCTGTTCGCCCGCGCCGCTGTAGCTCGACCGGTAGTTGGCCTGACCAAGCGACCCGTACTCGACGCTGGTGGAGAGCCTTGGGGCACCCCGGCCTTTTTTGGTGACGAGGTTGACCACACCGCCCACTGCCTCAGTACCGTGGAGGGTCGAACTGGAGCCGCTGCTCAACTCAACTTTTTCAATCGATTCGACGGCGATGCTGTTGAAGTCGGTGGTGCCGTGGTAAGTGTTGACGTTGGTACCGAGGGGGCGGCCATTGAGCAGGACGGCCGACTGGTTAATCGAGGCTCCCCGGTAGTAAGAACCGGTGTGGATGTCGGCGGCCGGGCCGACGTCGTTGATGGCAAAACCCGGTAGACCGCGCAGGGTTTCAGCGAGGCTTTCGGCCCCCTGCTTCTGGATCTGCGCCTGGGGAATACCGTAGGTCGGGGCAGCCGGGGGCGGGGTCTGGCGGGTCTCAATTTGCGGGGTGAGCACGGGCGGGGTGGAATCGCCTGGGCGAGGGTGCCGGGCTGCAGGTCGCGGGCTAATTGAGGTGCTATCAGGTCCGACCGGCGAGTGGCGGACTCTGCGTGGGCTCCGACCGGCAAGCTCAAAGACAGTAGACAGACCCAGGCAGTGACTTTCATGTGTGGAGCCGGTAAAAACTTTCTTATGCTCGAACCAGCGGGTGTCGGTGTCAAAAGACAGGCTGTCAAACTCTCGCGGTGTAGCATGGCAGCGTACTGAAAGTGCATCCCGTCCCATGTCGCCATTGCCTTTTCACCGTCCGGAGCGATTGACTTTAGGACCGCTCGAAACTGAAATCATGAACCTGGTCTGGGCGCGCGGACGGGTGACGGTCAAAGAGATTCACGACCAGTTGCTGAGCGATCCCGACCGGGAACTGACTTACTCGTCGGTGACCACGGTGCTGCGCCGCCTGAGTGAAAAAGGCTGGCTTGCCTGCGACAACTCGGGCCGCGTCTTTACCTGGCAGCCGCGGGTATCACAGCCGGACGCCCAAGCCCTGCAGTCTCACCAGAAGTTCCACGACTTTCTGGCGGTGAGCACCCCTGAAGTCGTAGCAGCCTTCGCCGAGAGTCTCGATGAGGCGAGTGTCGAGCAGTTGGAGGCGATTACCCGGCGCATCGAGGCCATCCGGCGGGCGCGGGAGGGTAGATGATGCACCTGATGATGCTCCTGGCTGCCCTGGGGATTGCGCTCGCTTTGCGCCTTTTACCGATGCGCGGCGACTGGTCCGTGCGCTTGAGCGGGGCCTTCGTCCGCTTTCTGCTACCGCCGCTGTTGCTCACGACGACCGCCATCGCCATCGTCTGGATGGGACCGCACGGCGGCGGCTTCGCGAGTTGGGACGGGTGGCTGGCCGACCGGCTTGCCTGGGGCTGGCTTGGCGTGCTCGTCGGCGCGGGGCTGCCGCTGATTGCCGAGGCGCGGCATTCGATTCAGACGGTCCGCTCCTGCCCGCGCCTCTGCCTTGTCATGGGGCCAGTGCGCCTGCTTGACATCCCCGAGGCTTTTATTGCCCAGGTCGGTTTCTGGCAGCCGGAACTGGTGGCGAGCCGGGGCCTGTTGGAGCGCTTCAGCCCGCAACATCTAGAGGCGATCCTGGCTCACGAAGCAGCCCATCGTCACTACCGCGACACGTTCTGTTTTTTCTGGCTCGGCTGGTTACGCCGGGCAAGCTTCTGGCTCCCGGCAACCGAGGCGCTCTGGCAAGAACTCCTGGCCCTGCGCGAACTGCGTGCCGACCGCTGGGCCGCTCGCCGGGTCGATCATTTGCTACTGGTCGAAGCACTGGTCGAGATGGCGATCCCCGACCAGGCCACGACGCCGCTGACTGCCGCCGCTGTCCCTTCTTCAGAGCGGCTGAGTGAACGCATCGAGGCTCTCCTGAGTCCACAACCGGCAGTCGTCGCGAGGCCGTGGATCTGGCTTGCCTTGGTGGCGCTCCTGGTGCCACTTGCCATCGTGCCGTTTCACATCCTGCCCACCCATATCCCGGTTTCTACCTGTGGGCTTGAGCAGAACACCTGATCCTGGACTGCGCGGACAGGGCCGGGCCAGGACTCTTCAGTGAATGACCCACTGGGAGTCTGAGACCAGGCAGATGCCGCCGAAGCGCTTCAGCAAGGGCCGCAGGCGTTCGACATCGCCGGGGCTATCTATGTGTCCCGCGAATTACCATCAACGAGAAGTAAGGGAGCTTCAGACCCGGCTCTAAAGACCGGTAAATTGCCTGTTGCTCGCCACTGACCCAGCAGACAACCGATGCATCCGGCAGTAGCTTCCGCTCAGCGAGCCAGGCGTAAACTTCCTCGTAGACAGGAGCAACTTTGAGCAACACGACCGTATGCGTCCGGGCACAGGCTGCTTCTAGATCTGCAATCCGGTGCATCGCGGGCAGGATCGTGAGGGTTTCATCACCGATCACCAGGGGCGATTGTAGAGCGGCGGCGGCGGCAAAGGGCGACGAGACGCCGGGGACAATCTCGATTGCAACCTGCGGGTAGCGGTTTTGAAACTCCCAGAGTAGATAGGTAAAGGTGCTGTAGAGGCTGACGTCGCCCTCCGCCAGAAAAGCGACGTCCAGTCCATCCGCCAGGTCTCGATAGAGCAAGTCGGCGGCGGCTTTCCAGGCGTCTTCGAGAATGCTCTGCTCCGGCACGAAAGGCATGTAAAGGGCGCGCAGTTGCTGCTCAGGCTTTAAGTAGCGTTCGACGATGCGGCTTGCGAACCCCGGTTGACCGTCGCGGCCCTGAGGGAATGCGACGACCGACACCGACTGGATCAGCCGCATCCCTTTCAGGGTCAGGAGTTCCGGGTCGCCCGGTCCGACACCGATGCCATAAAATTTTCCGGTCTTCATCAGGATTTACTCGCACGCAGCAGAAATACGGGATTGAGGGGCACAAGCCGGGTCGCAGCGGCGATGGTTGCCGAACGCGAGACCAGCAACTGGCTGTATTGCACTGACCAGCCCAGTTTTTGAAGATGCGCCTGGGCAGTCACGAGCGGTTCGAGGGAAGCAAAGTTGGCGACGAGTTGTCCCCCCGGCTTGAGAACCCGACCGCAACAATCGAGAATTTCAAGCAGTTTGTCGCCGCCCCCGCCGATAAAGACGCGGTCCGGGTCGGGCAGGGCAACAAGGCCCTCGGGCGCTCTCGCCCGCACAATTTTGACGTTCGTGACCCCAAGGCGGAGGGTGTTGCGCTCGATAAGGCCACAACCGGCCTCGGTCTTCTCGACCGCGTACACGGTCCCGGTGCCGACCAGTCGCGCCGCCTCGATGGCGACCGACCCGGTGCCGCTGCCGATGTCCCAGACAACCTGACCGAGGGCGAGTTGCAAGTACGCGAGCGCCAGCACCCGCACCTCGAACTTGGTCATCAGTCCTGGCCGGTCCGAGTACGTCACGAAGCAGTCGTCGGGGATGCCGAAAGCGGGTAGCTCGTCTGGGGAGCGGGCCGGTTGCCGTTCGAGAATCACGACATTTGGGGCATCAAAAGTGCGCCCCATCGCTTCCTCACAGCTCAAGCACTCGACAGATTCTACTTCCGACCCGAGCCGCGCACAGACCCAGAGCCGGTAAGGCGACACTAGCCCCAGGTCCAGTACGAAGCGAGCCATCACCGCCGGGGTGTTGAGCGGGTCGCTCAGCACGGCAACCAGTTCAGGGTGTGAGCGCAGGGCGTCGGCCAGTTTGCTGAGGGAGCGGCCGTGGGCGCTCACCAGGACAGCCTCCTGCCAGGGCAATTTTGCCCGGCTGAAGGCCAACTGTACAGCGCTCAGGTGCGGGTGGAACTCGACATCTTCAGGCCCGAACCGCTCAATTACGAGCCGCCCGATCCCAAAAAAGAGCGGATCGCCACTTGCTAGCAACACAACCGGATCCTCTATAAGAGCCTGTTCGAGAGTATCGAGGAACTTGCCGAGGTCAGAACCCAGTGCGAGGCGCTTTCCGGGATGCCCTGTCCACCACTTGAGGTGTTCGGCACTACCGGCAAGGATTGGGGCCTGGGCAATCAAGTCGCGCGCGGCATCGCTCAACCCCCGTGCACCATCGGCTCCGACACCGACTACAGAGAGCCGGTGACGACCCATTGCTTTTTCTCAAATAAAGACGTGTTCAACGTGCGTTTCTGCTTTTAGCCCAGCGTCCGACCAGGAGCGAGCCGGTGACGATGAAGACCACCATCATCCCGCCGATAAACCAGTCGAGCGGCGTGGTGAGCACTTCGTCCCAGTGACCTTCGAGGATGTGGTTGAAAAAGTGGCCGTGGTGAGCGAGCAATACATGCGACATCTAGACTCCTATCCCGTGTGACGCGGTGGATGTGTACGTTCAAGCGGGCGTCCTGACTAGGGCTTTGACAGTTCACGACAGCAAAAGCCTTCACAGTTGCGGCACAGTGCCGGATTCACACCGGACTTTCCCCAATAGACGGATCAGTCTACCGCCCGGGCTGGTCCCCACGGGCCTTGAAGCTCACTCAGTGTAGGGCGTTGTCTACCCGGCCCGCCAGACTCGCAATAATTCACCACACGTGACAGGATGGCTGGGTCCCGATGCCGAGAGCGATGTGACTGACGCCAGCACTGTCCACAAGCTGAAGATGGAGCGCCGCAAGCAAGTCCAGGACGAGCGCATCCAGGAGCGCACCCGCGAAAAAGGGCTCGTCATCGTCCACACAGGCGACGGCAAGGGCAAGAGTTCGGCCGGGTTCGGGATGGTTTTCCGCTCGCTCGGGCATGGGTTGCCGGTGGCGGTGATTCAATTTATCAAAGGGGCCTGGGAGCCGGGCGAGGCGAAACTCCTGCAAAAGTTTCCCGAACTGGTCTTCTTTCAGGCGATGGGCGAAGGCTTCACCTGGGAGACCCAGGACCGCGAACGCGACATCTTGAAGGCAACCGAGGCGTGGCAGAAGGGGCTTGACCTGATCTGCGCGGGAAGGCACCACCTTGTCTTGCTCGATGAGGTCAATGTAGCGATGAAGCTCGGCTACCTCGACCCGGCAGTGGTGCTTGCAGGTCTCGCCCAGAAACCCGAGATGGTCCACGTCGTGCTCACCGGTCGAGGTGCCCCAGAAGCCGTCATCGAAGCGGCAGACCTGGTTACCGAGATGAAGATGGTGAAACATCCTTTCCGCAGCCAGGGCATTAAAGCCCAGCTCGGGGTCGAATACTGAGGCGTTGCTCGTCTCACACAGACTTTTTCAGCTCGAAGACGTACAGTTCCTCGCCCTGCTCTGTGCTGGTAAATTTGCCGTTCAGGGTCAGTGCTTTTTCATCGAGGTAGCTTTTTGCTGCCTCGGGACTGAGAGCGGCCGCACCGGCAAACTGGGCGACGCTGATGCGCCAGCCGTTTTGTTTGAGCAGTGTGGCGAAAGTGATATCGAGGTCGCTGTAGGAACGTGGAGCCTGAGCACGCCTGGCAAGATAGCTCTTGAGCAGCAGATAGCCCGTGACTGCCGAAGGTGCACCGATAAGCCAGGCTACGAAAGCAGGCTGAAAAGCTTCATAGGCGACTGCGTAAACCACGAAAGGCATCAACAGGGTGCCGACCAGGAGCAGCACGGATCCAAGAATTGCCTGAAAGAGCTTTGGTCGAGCCATCTCGTGCCCTTAAATCACAGCATGGCCCGTCTAGAGCCTCCAGCTAGCGCATGTCGATCTTTTTACCCAGCCGCTGGCGCACGACTTCGTAGAGCACGATGCCCCCGGCAACCGAGGCGTTCAGGCTCGGCGTCTTGCCGCTGAGCGGAATCGAAACAATCTGGTCGCAGTGGCGCTGAGTTAAGAGGGAGATGCCATTGCCCTCGGAGCCGATCACGACTACCAGGGGACCAGACAGATCGACTTCGTACAGCGGCTTGCTCGCCTTTTCCTGGGCACCGACTACCTGAAAACCGCCCTCTTTGAAGCGTTCGAGCGCCTGGTTGAGGTTGGTGACACGAGCAATCGGCAGGTGTTCGATGGCCCCGGCGGCCACCTTCGCGACCGTTGCCGTTACACCGACAGCCCGGCGGCGCGGGATGAGAATGCCCAGAAAGCCGAGTGCCTCGGCCGAGCGGATGAGGGCTCCAAGGTTGTACGGGTCTTCGATGCCGTCGGCTGCCAGGAAAGCCGGGTTGGTCTTACCCTCAGCAAGGATAAGCAGTTCTTCAAGCTCGGTGTAGGCATGGGCAGCCGTCTGGGCGGCGACGCCCTGGTGGTTGCCGTTGTCGGTCATCTGGTCGAGTCGCTTGGGGTCAACGATATCGATCACAGCGCCGCTACTCTTGGCATCGTCGATAAGCCGCAAAAAGCGCGGGTCGTAGCGCAGGCGTTCGGTGAGCCAGATGCGATTAAAAGCCCGATTACTTTGCAGGGCCGTGAGTACCGCCTGCTTGCCGTAGATCAGCTCCGGCTCTTCGGTTTCGCCCCCGGGTGAGTCGTCAGATGGAGCGCCAACGCGGGATGAAAACGCCTTCTTAGGCCGGTTTGCTGCAAAATCCGGTTCGGACTTGCCGCTGAACTGCTTATTGAACCTGCTACCGACTTGCTTGTCTGACCGGCTATCAACCTGCTTGTCGAACCGACTGCTAATCTGCTTATCTGGCCGAGTACCAGGCTGCTTGTCGAACTTGCCACCAATCTGCTTGGCCGGACGGCTACTACCGATTTCCTTATCTGACCGACTGCCGCCGAGCTGCTTATCCGAACGACCGCCAACCCGCCTGTCAGGTCTTTCACCAAACTGCTTGGCCGACCTCTCGCCAAACTGCCTGGCCGGTTTTTCGCCAGTCTGCCTTTCAGTTCTTTCGCCAACCCGCTTGGCGGGCCTTTCATCAACTTGCCTTTCAGCCCTTTCGCCAAACTGCTTGGCGGACCTTTCGCCAAGCAGTTTGGTGGGCCTTTCACCAGTCTGCCTTTCAACCCTTTCACCAACTCGCTTGGCGGGCCTTTCATCGGTCTGCTGGTCGCGGTCAGCCCGGCTACTGATCTGCTTGTCGGACCGGCTGCCAATTTGCTTGGCCGCGACCGGTTTCCCGGACTTGGTATTGCCCTTCGACGCAATTGGTCTACTGACCTTGGCTCCAATTTCTTTTGGTTTACCGGTCCTGGCTTCAATCTCTCTGGGTTTACCGGTCCTGGCCCCAGTTTCTTTCGATCTGCTGACCTTAGATCCGCTCTCTTCGCCGGATCTGGCCGCTGCCCGCTTGGAGGGGGTCTCTTTGCTGGGTTTTGCGCCATCCCTGGTGGCCTTCCCGCCGAATACCTTGCCGCCTGATTTAGTACCGCTTACTCTCGCGGACTTACGGTCCGGGCGAGCGGAGCGGTCCGGGCGGGCAGGCTTGCTGCCGGGACGCTTAGGTTTTTGGGGACGCGGAGTCGGGGCCATGGTTTTGTAGCTCGTCGCAAAGGGCAAGGACCACTCCCAATCGCTCAGGGTTGGCCAGAAACAAATATCCTAACAGCGTTTCGAATCCGGTCGCCAATCGGTAGGTAGACAGGTCGAGATTGCGGGGAACGCCGCCGGCGGCGTTGCGGCCCCGGCGGACCCAGTCGCTCTCCTCAGGGCTCAGATGCTCCAGCAGACGCGTAACCAGCTTCGCCTGAGCTGTTGCCCTCACGCGCCCGACCGTTCCCTCGTGCATCATCCTCAGCCGTCTGGGGGGCATCAGCACCGATTGGCGGACGTGCAGTTCCCAGACGGCGTCTCCCAGGTAGGCAAGGGCCTCCGGTGAGAGACGCGGGTCCAGGCGATTAACCGCCCGGCACCTGGGCGATCGCTTCGTCGAGCGTGCCGCGCAGCGACAGAAACTGCTCAAGCCTCACAAGGCGTACCGTCTGTGTCACACGCGGGTTGCTGATGATCTGCAAAGTGCCGCTGACGCTCTGCACCTTCTTGGCGATCTGCACCAGTGCACCTAACCCGGAACTATCGACAAAGTCGATCTGCGACAGATCGAGAATGAGGTGAACCGGGCCGTCTTCGACGTACTTGTTCATCACCTTGCGGAAAACTGGCTCCGAGAAGGCATCGAGCAAGCCGGTCAGGCGAAAGACCTGATAGCGCTCGCTCTCGTCGCGGGTCCCCCTCAGGCTGACCGTCAAATTAATGGGCTCGGGAATGACCTTTCCTCCGACAGTGCGCTACACAGGAACTCAATATAGGGCAGACACTCGTGGCTGTCTATAAGTGCAAGGCCACTCGTCCTAGCCGATGTCTGAGTCCGGCCGCTGCATGCGCAGCAGCACACGACCGAGGGCAATGCTCAATAAACCGGCAACGCCGAAGGCGAAGAGGGCTTCAAGACCATGCTGGGTGCTGTAAAGGAGGACCGAGCAGATCATCGCCGCCGAGAGCAGGACGCCATAGATTACGCCGACGAGGCCCGCATTGATTCGGCGCAAAAGCCGATCACTCTCGGCAGCTTTGACCCGCACGCGCAGTTCGCCCCGGTCGGCGCGGTCAAGGGTCTGCTCGATGCGGCGCGGCAGGTTCACCGTCATCGAACCGACCTGTCCGACTTGCTGGCCTAATTGATTCAGCAGTTCTCTCACACCAAAATCCGAATTGCTAGACAGTAGTTGGTCGGCAAAGGGCTGAGCGACATCCATGAAATTAAAAGTGGGGTCAAGGCCCTTGCCAAGACCCTCCAGGGTGGAAACGGCTCTCAGGACAAAAGTAAACGTCGCCGGAAAGCGAAACGGCTGGTCGTAGGCCATCTCGTAAATGTCGTCGGTGATCTCGGTGAAGTTGAAGGACTGGTTTTCGTAGGGCTTGTTGGCGAAGTTGCTGATCACAAACTCGATAGACCGGCGAATCGGCACCCGGTCAGCCCCTTTTTTAATCGCACCGAGGTCGATGAGCGAGTCGATTACCTTGTCGGCATCGGACTGGGCGACCCCCAGAAAAGTCTCCATTAACTTCTCTTTGGTGCCGGGCAGGATATGGCCCATCATCCCGAAGTCGTAAAAGATCAAGGCCCCGTCGAGGCGGACGGCAATATTGCCTGGATGCGGGTCGGCGTGAAAGAAGCCGTCGTTTAATAGCTGCTGTAAGTACGAACGGGCGCCGATACGAGCAAGCGAGCGCCGGTCGAGTCCGGCCGCGTCGAGGGCTTCGTAGTTGCTGATCTTGATGCCGGGCAGATATTCGAGGGTCAGTACTTTCGGGGAGGCGTAGCGCCAGTAGACTTTCGGGACGCAAATCTCGGTACTGCCGTGGAAGTTGCGCCGGAAGGTGTCGGCGTTGCGACCCTCATTGAGATAGTCGATCTCCAGAAAGAGAATGCGGGCGCACTCGTCATAAATGGGCACCCACTCGCGGCCCCCTCGGCCGTAGCGTGGGTGATTCTGGAGGTACTGAGCGATGCCGCGCAGGATGTCGAGGTCTACTGTGAAAAGCTTCTCAAGGCCTGGCCGCTGTACTTTGACGACGACTTCTTCGTTGGTGTGTAGTTGAGCGCGGTGCACCTGTCCGAGGGAGGCTGCCGCGATCGGTGCCGGGTCGAAGAACTGAAAAATTTGCGGAATCGGTTTAC
This sequence comes from Gloeobacteraceae cyanobacterium SOY_34_metabat_159, assembly GCA_031399965.1. Classification (GTDB taxonomy): domain Bacteria; phylum Cyanobacteriota; class Cyanobacteriia; order Gloeobacterales; family Gloeobacteraceae; genus JANNPH01. Next base: position 47,846 of record JANNPH010000077.1, read on the forward strand.
CCAGTTCGCTTTCGACCGTCTCGACAACCTGCTCGTAAGGAAAAGCTGGGACCTCGTCCTGGAGCTTGGAAAGCTCTTCGATGTATTGCTTTGGGAAAAGGTCGGCCCGCGTCGAGAAGAGCTGACCGACCTTGATAAAAGTCGGACCCAGTTCGAGCATCGTCTCGCGCGTCCAGATTGCCCGTTTGCGCTGCCGGATCTCCTGGGTCTGCTCGTTGAACTGGCCGCCGTAGGTCCAGGGCTTGCCGTCCCACCAGCGGTAAAACAGGGTCAGTAGAAAAAAGCCCCAAATATCGATGACGCGCCGGGTGCGGGAATAGTTTGCCCGGTTCCAGCGGTAGGCTTTGGCAGGAGGTGGGGACGACACGATCACGGTCTACCGGAAAGAAAACCCATGCTCAGGAAGCTTCCTGGTTGCGAAAGCGCTGCAGGTCCGAGCGCAGGCGAGCCACTTCGGCGCGCACTTCATCGACGGTACGCTGCAGATCTTTGGAGCTACCTGGTGCTCGATTTGCGTAGACCTGGGCATCGGGAGCCAGGTCGCTCATGGCCTCGGCTTCCTCAGCCTCGGCGCGCGTCATGACCAATTCGGTAAATTCGCGCAGGCTGTCCCGCAAGTCGGCTTCCGCCTTACCGACTTCACTCAAGAGGTCCGTGACCGCATCTTCAAGCTTTTCAATCAGGACTTCAGCCGTGGCCCTGCCGACAAAAAAAGTGCGGATCCAGAGGTTATTCACCGCGCCACTCCAAAAATTTCCCCGATTTTAGGACCTGACCATCGGGGTCAGAAACCGGATGTACCACTCGATATTAGCGTACCCAGCCGGGGGTAGCGCTAACCTGTCGGGGCGACCGGGCGCAAGCGGAGAGAGAGGGATTCGAACCCTCGATAGGGTTACCCCTATACAGCATTTCCAGTGCTGCGCCTTCGACCACTCGGCCATCTCTCCAGAGCCGAAGTCGATTATAGTCGCTAAGACCCCACTCTCAGCAGGATTGTCCGATTTGCCGCAGAAAGCGTCTGCTGCAGAAGCGTCTGATCGGCTCCATAGAGTTGCCTGCCGCGAAAGTAGGGTCGTCCTTCGCCACTACTGGCAATCCCGAGGGAGACCCCGCTGACAGCACCTCTAAGCTCGATGCGGTTGGTGCCGTTGCGCAGTACACCCGCGAGGGGCAATACCAGTCTTGGGCGATCAAGGGCCGAGAGCATGCGGCCATTGACGAGAACGCGACCACGCAAGTTCTGGCCGGGTGGGGCCTGCAAAATCAAGTAGTAGGCGCTGTCATCGTCGCGGTCGATGTTCCACTGGCTATTGCCGCCATTGTCCTGGTACTGATAGCTGCGCTGGCTACCGTTGCCGTTGTCCTGATACTGGTAGCTGCGCTGGATGACGGTATTCGTTGTGCCGTTGCCGCTGTAGACGCGGGCATTGCCGGTATCGACTTGTACCTGACCATTGGGGCCGACCTGGACCGACTGGGCCTGGGCAGGGACTGCCGTCAGTGCCAGGAGGAGTCCGAGATGCTGGAATATCTTAGACATGGGTTATGCTCCTTTAGCGGTTACCCGGCTGAAAGCCCCGACCGTCGCGCCGATTGTAAAAGGAATTGCCCCGCTCGCCTTTAAAGCCTTTGTCTCCGTTGAAGTAGGTGGTCTGCACTTTGCCCCGGAAGTCGTTGGGCACGTAGACATTCACTGCCTGAGACTGCTGATTGGACTGTTCGAGTACACCGGTTTGGGACGCGTTGCCGCTGCCGCCGGCACCCTGATTCTGGGTGCCGTTGTTGATGGCGGTCTGGTTCTGGTAGACGGGAATGACGACCTTGCCGGCCTGGGCTGCCGGAGCAAAGGCGACGAGTGCGGCTGAAAGTGTCAAAGCAGAAAGCATTTTCATCGCTGGGGATCTCCGATGGTGTGGTGAGTGAATTGAGAGAAGGGGGCGAGGTCGCCCCCGCTCAAGAGAGAACACTAGAACTGGTTGGAGGGGGACAATGTTGCCCCCCATGAACAGAAGAGGGAAATACGACAGAGCATTTAGCGGTTGCGTCCGATATCCGGCAGGCCCAGCTGGATCTGTTGACCGTTCTGGACGCCGATACCGGTCTGGACGGCGGGGTTGACCCGGATGTTGTCGTTGCCCGGATAGCTGTAGGAGCTGCTTCCGCGCCGCGATGGGGCGATGTACTGATACTGGGGCTGCTGCTGGATGAGCGTGCCGCTCTGCTGCTTGACCCCGAAACCCATCTGGATTTGTTGAGCGTTCTGGACGCCGATACCGGTCTGGACGCTCGGGCTAACTTCGATCGTGCCCGCCTGAGCGGCCCCGGCCGAGAGCAGAAGGGCAGTAGCCATCAATTGCCAGGTCTTCATGACGAGCACCACTTAGTAAGGGGAACGGACGTTGGAGCGCTGCTTGAGGTTGCGCATATCGATCAGGGTCTGGTTGACGCGCCCGTAACCGGCCTGTGCCTGTTCGGTCGTCTGGACACCGGCCGAGGTCTGCTGGATGTTTTCACCGCGGTAGGAAGGGCGGGCATTCTGGAACTGGCCGAGATTCTGAACGCTCACGCCCGTCTGGGAACCCCGGCCTTCGAGGTACTGCGACTGGGAACCCTGCTGGATGCCGACAGTGGTCTGGGTGACGTCGGCTTTGGCGGCACCGGTGCTCAGCGCTGCGAGTACGAGGGCAAGACCGAGGACTTTTGCTGTGTTCGTGTTGCGTTGCATGACGATCTCCTGGGGAGGTGTGTGACCTTTGACACCCCTACTGTCGCTTTTGTCACCTGAATGCTGAACGGGGGTCGCCGCATGGCTTGGAACCATGCGCAGCAAGATAAACTGCGGTTTCGCGCAGCTCACTTTTGAGCCGAAACGGCAGACGGCACGCAAAAAAAACCGGCAGCGGGTGCTACCGGTCTTCTGGCCTAGCTCAATAGTGACTAGGGTTGAAGGATGTTGGTGAGGACTGTTCCCTGGACGGTGGGCGCAGGCGTCACGCCGAGGATGCTCATGACGGTCGGGGTAACGTCGATGTTGTTGGCGGTCGGGAAGGACCCGAGTCGCCGGATATTCGGGCCGGCAGCATAGAAGATGGCGCTCATGCTGCTCGCCGTCGAGTCGTAGCCGTGGGCACCGTAGAAGTTGGAGACTGAGAGCACCGGCGTTGCAGAAACCGGGTCGCCCTGGCGCTGGACGACCGGGGACTGGGTGCCGTCGAAGTTGTAGCCGAAGTCGAGGATCGCAAACACGTCCCCAGAATCCTGCCCGATATCGGCATTGGTGGCAAAACCGACCGGCGCTGTGGTCGGCCGGGCCACCACCTTCTGGAAAAGCCGCCCGTTTGGGGTCGAGTAGTTGAAGAGGCTGTTGGCATCGACGGCGTTATTGAGGATGGTGACAATCTGGTTTTGCAGCGTCACGTAGTCGGCGGGGCTCACGGTGCCGTTCGGCTCGCGGCCCTGGAGGCTGATGTAGATGTTGACAGCCGGGCCGGTCGAGACTGCCCGCGCCTGAGAGAGGCTGATACCGTTGCTGGTGAGCAGGTTGTTGATGCTGACTGCTGTGTGGAAAGGGGCCATGCCGTGGTCTGAGACGACGAAGATGTTGCTGTTGGGAACGCCCTGGGCATTGCGGCCGACCGACTTGATGATGGCGTTGACGGCACTGTTGGCGGCTTTGTAGGCAGTCTGGACGTAAGTTGCGTAGCGGCTGATTTTCGCCTGATCCTGGCCGGCGTTGATGGTGGCCGGGTTGGTGAAGTCGGTTGCCTGGCGCGGGTCTGTGAGGGTGAACTGGTGGCCGGAGCCGTCGGGTTGCTCGATGTAGATCATTACCAGGTCGGCGTCGGGGTTCTGGGTGATCGCCCGCAGCCCGACCCGGGTTTGATATTCGACAAACAGGCGGATCTGGTCTTCGTACATCGCCTCAAGCTCGGAGTCTGGGAAGTTGGTAAAGCCGGGGCTCAGGCGCTCGGGGATGCGGAAGTCCGGCTGGGGAGCCCAGAAGCCGACATTGTTGTTGATGTCGTCCACATCCGCGATCACCGTCGCGTTGCGCGGAATCGCATTGGCCGAGTAGCGTCCGAGGCGAACGGTCGAAAGATCCGGCGCGAGGGCGCTCACGTAGTAGGCGGCTCCGGCGCGATTGCTACTGCCCTGGAAGTAGAACAGGCTCGACGCGTTGCTGCTCGCCTTGACGTAGGCAGGGCCGGTGGCAGGCAGGGCGAAAGGCCCCGGCTGGATGCCGTTGGTGGTGTCGAAAAAGACGAGGGTGTCGTAGTTGGTGACACCGTCGTCGGTGGTGTCGAGGGTCGCTACCTGGATGGTGTAGGAGACACCGCCGATGGTCAAGGTTTCAAGTGGGGTGGCCTTCTGTTTAATCGGGCTATAGGAAAATTTTCCCGCGGCAGTGAGCTGGCTGACCGTGGCGGCAGGCGCGTCTGCAAAGCTCGCGGCATTGAGGGTATACCCGTTTGCACCCGCCCCGGCGAACGCGCCGAAGGGCACCGTGTAATCGACTGTCCGCACACTGGCAGGCTGGATGAGGGTGGAAGTGCCGGGTAGTGTGACGTTGACGCCGTCGCCGCCGGGCCAGGTCGCCGTGGCGACGCGCTTACCGGCGGCGCGCAGGCGTACCCAGAGCGGTTCTGCCGTTGGATTTGGGCTCACGGTCGGGCCGACTGTCGAGTAGCCGCCGATCGGTCCGCCGAAGCCGCTGATATTGGATGTGAAGTTGCTCGACACCAGGTGATAGGTGTTGGCCGGTATGTCGTTGTTGACCGCCGTCGAACCCGTGGCGATGGCGATATGGGCAGCGGCCGTTACCGAGGGCTGGATGGTGATATTTTGCAGAGCATAAGATCCCGTTGTGCGCAGGATGCCGATGCCTGTACGCCTGTTGATGACGCTCGTGTTGAAGAGTTGTTCGAAGATGTCGGGTCTTGCCCCGTCTAGCGAGATAACGATCACTTTCGGAACGGCAAGCGCCGCGCTCGCCGTCGTCAGGGCCAGGGCGGCTGTGAGCGTAAGGGTCAGTGCAACCTGCTTCATAAGGATGGAATCACTCCGGGGTAGGCCGGGTGCCATTTTTGCAGGTGCGGATTAAGGCAAGGTAATACCCTGCCTGCGAGTTGGCCCGTGCCCGCTTTTGAGGTGAATGGCTCCTAGGTTTCCAGCAAGCCATGTTCGAGAGCGTAGCGCACCAGTTCTGTGCGGCTGCTAGTACCGGTCTTACTCAGCAGGCGACTGACGTACTTCTCGACATTGCGGGTGCTGCGCTCCAACCGACCGGCAATTTCTTTGTTCATCAGGCCTTCATAGACCAGGGTCAGCACCTCGCGCTCGCGCGGGGTTAGAGCAAAGTCTACCGGCGGTTTAGCAGGTGTGGCTACGGCCCGGTGGCTCAGTTCGCTCGCCAGGCCCAAGATTTCCGACTGCACCTGGCGCGAACGCTCCAGCAGGTTTTGAACGATGGCCACCAGTTCTTCCGGGTCGCCGGGCTTGGGCATGTAGGCGTCACAGCCGTAGCGGTAGCCCTGGATGCGGTCGGCCGTCTGACCCTTGGCCGTCAAAAAGACCACCGGCGTCTGCCGAAAGCGCGGCAGCGCCCGCAACCTCTGTAAAAAGCGGTAACCATCGACCTGGGGCATCATGATGTCGCTGATCACCAGATCCGGCTGGTGTTTTTCTAGCAAATCAAGGGCTTCAATCGCATTACGAGCAAGGGTAATGCTGAAACCGGCGTCTTCAAGATACGCCTGCAGTGCCAGCCGAATACCCGGATCGTCATCTACCAGTAATAAGTGGGCAGCCATAAGGTCACGTCGTAATCACGAGCGGCAAGCAAACTGTGAAGGTACTCCCACGCCCAGGGTCGCTGTATACCGAGATCTGCCCACACATCCGCTCGACCAGATCGAGGGCGATGGCGAGTCCCAGCCCCTGACCGGGTAGCCGGCTACCGGCTTCTCCACGGTAATAGGGTTCAAAGATGTTGACTAGCTCCGCATCGGCGATGCCCTCGCCGGTATCATTCACCTCGATGCGGCAATCGGTCCCGACGCGCTCGATGTTGAGTGTCACTGTCCCGTCCGCTCCTGTGTACTTGAAAGCGTTGTCGAGCAGGTTCATCAATACTTCGCGCAGGGCCTGGGTATCGCCCAGGACCGGGATGGCGGCTTCAGTCCGCCAACTGAGCTGCACCTGCCGCTCGCGGGCCAGGGCCAAGGCAACCGGCTGCAACTCGGCAAGCAGCACCGGTAAATCGACCGGGCCGCGCTCAGGCTCGATACCGGCCCCTTCAATCAGGTCGTCGAGGCGAATGCATTCGCGCTTGATGGATTCGAGCAGATCCCGGTTCGGGTCGTCCGCCGCCAGACGCTTGGCGGCGAGGCTTGCAAGCGTCCGAATTACCATCACGGGCGAACGCAACTGATGTGCGAGGCGGTCAAAGTCCACAGAGATCAGCTTTGAATTGGGAGGTACATCGTCAGGGTGCTCTCGCCCTCGGCGTTGAGCCGCATCGTCAGTTTGCCGCCCATCGCCGCTACCAGGCCCTGGGCTGCCGGTAGCCGCAAAGTGACCGCCCCTGACTGAGAATCGACCCGATAAGGCCGGTTGGAGGCGGCCGGTTCCTCGACGGCCCCACCGGTAATATCGATGCGCACCCGAAGCCACAGGCCCGCCCGCTCGGCGCGCACCTGGATATGACTACCCAGAGGCAGTGAGCGCACCAGCCGGTCTACCAGGCCACCCAGTACCCGTTCGAGCAACACCTGGTCCGTCTGGATGGTCGGCAGAGCGTCGGGCGGGGTCACTTCGAGCGCCAGGCCGCGCAGGTCCGCCTGCACCCGCCAGCGCTCGAAACAGCTGAGCAATAACTGGTCCACTGCGACGGCCTGCGGGTGCAAGGCGAGTTCCCCCTGCTCGTGGTCCATCGCCAGGGCCAACAGTTCAAAGCGCTCAATTTGCAGCTCACACTCGCGGTCAATGGCTTCTAGATGCTGGCGAGTCGAGGCGGTCAGTTCTTTGCGCCGAAGCACCAGCCGCGTCAGAGTCCGAATCGTGGTGAGCGGTGTGCGCACCTCGTGAGAAAGCAACTCCAGAAAGTCGAGTTCCGTGCCGTCAATTGCTTCCTGGGCGCGCGAACCCTCCAGCAATAGCTGGCGGCTGAAGCGGCTCATCAGCCGCAAGTTGGCCGTGGCCAGGTCACCCAGCGTGTTGTCAAAGCCCGAGAGCAGATCCGGCCGGGTCAGGATCAGGCGCTGCCGGAGGGTGCTGGCAGCACGGGTGACTACGCTCGGCTCGAAACTAAAAAGCAGGGTCGGACTGCGATGGCAGAGCACCAGGCAAAAATCGTAGGCGACCACCAGCAAAAAGTTCTCTTCTGCCAACGGGTCTCCCGCACCAAGCGGTGCAACCAGGGCTCCCGGCCACTTCTGGCCGCTGCGATGAAATTGCCAGAGGCGCGGCACGACCGGTGACCCGCTCAAAAGCTCACTGAGGGGAAACTTGCCGCCCGCAAAGACCGTAGCCCGCGCCGGGTGCTCGCTCAAAAACCCGACCAGGGCCGCTACAGCCATCGACCAGGTTCGCGCCCCCGCCGCTGTCAGCTGTTCGGCAAAAGGGGGACCGGCAGCCAGGGTGCGGCTCAGCGAGCGGAGGATTGGCGTAATCCCGACAGCTTCCATGTCTCAGTCAAGTAATATTTGCCCACCGCTACTGTAGCGCTCGTCTACTACCAGAGAGGGAGCGGTTTTTACACCAGGTATGGTCGTGATCTCCACACTGAAATAACGTTGTGTTACAAGTAGAAATGACTTTTTAAATAGCCGAACTCGATGAACAGTGCACTGCCCGCAACGATGATGGGTGCCCTCTGTCTGACGGCCCTGATGAGCTTCTCCGTCTCGGCCCAGTCAGCCACGCCTCCCGCTCCTACCACCCAGGAAGCGTCCACCGCCAGTACCGCCAACTCTGCCGACAGCAAAGCCACCAACATTCGCACAAAGCATCCCTTTGTCGCGAGAGCGCCTATCTACAACAGCATTCCGATGGAATATCGGCTGGCTGCAATCGAAGGACCCAGAGCAGAGCGCATCATCGATGACTACATCGAGTATGGCTTCAGCGACTTCGGTTCACTTCTGCTCACTAAGAAAGACCAGTTGCCCGCCAAGTTGCGCACCGAGCCCGGTGCTACCTGCAGCACCTGTGAAGTGGAACGCGGCGTCGGTCGGCGCAACGTCGAATACTACGTCGCCTGGTTGCGGGGGCTGAATGCCAAGCAGCGCAAACAATTGATTGCCACCCTCGAAAAGTAGGCTAATGCATGCAAGAGATTGATCTGGGCCGCAGTTTTGCCGAGGCCCTTAGCGGCTTCGGCGTCCCGGCCGATATTGCCCGCCTTATCTGGCTGCCGCTGCCGATGATCGTCATCCTGGCCTCGGTCACCGTCTCCGTTATTCTCGCTGTCTGGGGCGAACGCAACTGGTCAGGCCGAATGCAACAGCGCTGGGGACCGACCATCATCGGTCTGGGCGGCTCGATTCAGGGAGCGGCAGACGGTCTCAAACTGCTGACCAAAGAAGACATCATCCCGGTCAAAGCCGACCCCTGGCTCTTCACCATCGGCCCGGCCATCGTGATCATCCCGGTCTTCTTCTCGTACCTGGTGATTCCTTTCGGCCAGGGGTTGGTGCTCTCGGACATCTCAATCGGCATCTTCTTCATCATTGCCGTCTCCAGCATCTCGCCTATCGGAGCACTGATGGCGGGCTACGCCTCCAACAACAAGTACGCCCTGCTCGGTGGCCTGCGAGCCGCTGCCCAGTCGCTGAGCTACGAGATTCCGCTCGCTCTCTCGGTACTGGCCATCGTGATGATGTCGAGTTCGCTTTCGACTATCGATATCGTCGAGCACCAGGAACCACTCGGCATCCTCTCCTGGAACGTCTGGCGCCAGCCCATCGGGTTCATCATCTTCTTGATCTCGGCTCTAGCTGAAACCGAGCGGGCTCCTTTCGACTTGCCTGAGGCTGAATCAGAACTGGTGGCAGGTCACCATACCGAGTATTCGGGGATGAAGTTTGCACTTTTCTACCTCTCCGAGTACGCCAACTTGATCCTTGGCTCTTTGATGGCGGCGGTCCTCTTCCTGGGCGGCTGGAGCTTCCCGATTCCGCTCGAACTGGTCGCAGGCTGGGTCGGTGTCGAGCTCACCAATCCTGCCTTCCAGGTGATCGCTGCTCTAGTCGGCATCTCGATGACAGTCTTAAAAGCGACCCTATTCGTGTTCCTGGCGATTCTCGCACGCTGGACCCTGCCGCGCGTGCGCATCGATCAGTTGCTGGACCTCGGCTGGAAATTCTTGCTGCCGGTAGCCCTCTTCAACCTATTGGTGACGGCAGCCCTGGTGCTCGTTTCCAATACCCTCGAAAGCGTCCTGCCACTCTACCTGCCGCTCGTCTTCACCGTTGCATTGATTCTGTTTACCTTTGGGCCGTCGCAAAAGCCCAAGCCCACTACTACCCCGGTACGCTCATGACTATCGATGCTTGGGGAAAGCGAGTCGCTATCCTCGCACTACTACTGTGTGGCGGCTGTGCGGCAAGTCCCGCAAAAGTGGCCGAGGTGCCGCCTGGCCTCAATGGCAACAAGCTCGGACGCGACTTCCTGGTTGCCTCCAGTGCAGACAAGCTCACTTACTGCAACGATTCGGTAAAAGCCTACAAGACCTCGGGCGTGCAGAGCTTCTCGGTAAGCCCCAGCATCGGCAACCTGACCGGTGAACGCCTCTGTGGCCAGTTGGCCGAATATTTCAAAGACGAGCCCATCCGCAGTACCGAACGCCTCTCGCAGTCTTCCGCTACCGCGATGCTCCTCTACGCGCGGCCGCCGAGCCGCAAGCAGGATAGCGAACTCGAACAGATGGAGAGCCGCAAGCCCAGCAAGTAGAATGCCATTGACGACCACAGGCACTCCATGTTCTTAGCGAGCCAGTATTTGTTTGACCTCGGACCGGGGCAATTTCTGGCCGTCAGCCTGCGCGGTGAACAGACGCAACTGACGCTGCAAAGCGACGGCATCGGTCAGCAACAGAGCCAGTCGTCCGCTTTTCTGACCGGTGCCTGGCTACTTGAACCGAACGCCTGGCAGTTTGGCGGCACCTGCTACCTGTGTATCCAGGCCGAGGGCGGCACTACCTGGTTGCAGGTGGGGCACGGTCAGGTCGGGTTGGGTTCGGCACCGCCGCGCGGAGCACTGCCGGTTCCTGCTCGTGCTATGTCCGGCCCGCCCCGAACGCCAGTACCGCCGCCGCTACCGCCCCTGAAGCCGATGGAGATGCAGATGGGCAACATGCGGATGAGTATGGGACGCGATGCCAGCCCTCCCGAGCCTCAGGCCGATCTGCGCGAGGAAAACCTGCGCCTGCGCGAAGAAAACCTGAAGCTGCGCGAAGAAGTGATGCAGCTGCGCGAACAGCTGTGGAATCGGGACCGCGGCTGAGATTGTAGCGACTGCGACGCTCTATAATGGGGAACGGCGCTCTAACGCAGTGCTTCTATTTGAGCGGGAGTGTCATTGGAATCTCGTCCCTCGCAATCGCGCAAAGTTGTTCTGATGACCGGTGCCAGCAGCGGCATCGGCAGAGCTGCCGCTCAGTGCTTTTCTGAGCAGGGGTTTGCAGTGGCTCTGGTGGCTCGCAACGCCCTAGCCCTCCACGAAGTCGTGGCCGGGTTGCCGCCCGAGCGGACGACCGCCATCGCTTACGATCTGACCGATTTTGCGGGGCTGGCCAATCTGGTCGCAACAGTGGAAGACAGGCTCGGTCCGATCGACGTCCTGGTCAACAACGCCGGTATGGCCTATACCAACTCACTTGAAAAGACGAGCATCGCCGACTGGAACCAGGTACTCAATCTCAACCTCACTGCCCCGTTCGCTCTTACCCGTGCGGTCTTGCCCGGCATGCGCGCCCGTCGGCGCGGCACGATCATCAACCTCGTCTCGATTGCCGGACAGCGTACCTTTCCGGACTGGGGAGCCTACAGCGCGAGCAAGTTCGGTCTGCTCTCCTTCTCGCGCACACTGGCCCAGGAAGTGCGTCAGGACAACATTCGGGTGACTGCCCTCTGCCCAGGGGCGGTCAACACGGCTCTGTGGGATAGCGAACTGGTCGAAGCCGACTTCGACCGGGAGGCAATGATCACTGCTAAGACGGCTGCTCGTCTGGTGCTCTACGCCGCCACACTGCCGGAAGATGCCGTGCTTGAAGAAGCCGTGCTGATGCCCGGCCAGGGCGCATTCTAGTTTTTACACAGGGAACCAAACCATGACGATTGCCCACAAGGATTTTATGCCTTCCGACTGGCACGAGGCTGAGTCGGAAGGAAAGACGGATGGTACCAACGGCAAGCCGGACCCGACGACGATCGAAATGGAGCCGATGATGGAAGCGGTCCGCACACTGTTAATCGGTGTCGGCGAAGATCCCAACCGCGACGGCCTGGAGCGCACTCCCCGACGGGTGGCCAAGGCGATGAAGTTTTTAACCAGTGGTTATGACCAGTCGCTTGAAGAATTGCTCAACGGAGCCATCTTCGATGAGGGGCACGACGAACTGGTGCTCATTCGCGACATCGACCTGTTCAGCATGTGCGAACACCACATGCTGCCCTTTATCGGACGCGCTCACGTCGGCTACATCCCCAACCAGAAAGTCGTGGGCCTCTCAAAAATTGCACGCATCGTCGAGATGTACGCTCGCCGCCTGCAGGTGCAGGAGCGTCTGACTCGGCAGGTGGCGGAAGCTGTGCAACAGGTGCTGCAGCCGCGCGGTGTAGCGGTAGTCATCGAGGCCTCGCACATGTGCATGGTGATGCGCGGCGTGCAAAAGCCCAATTCCTGGACGGTAACCAGTTCGATGGTCGGCGTCTTTAGAGAAAGTCAGAGTACCCGTCAGGAGTTCCTGGACCTCATCAAGCACAAGGCTGGGTTCTGATTGGGCTGTCAGGTTCGATGGTCCGGCTGCCCCGGTACTGATGTGCGGGTTTTGGCGTGTTAGCCTGAGTACGCCAAAAGTGGTCGGACATTCACCTGTGCAAACCGGCCGTCAGCACGCACGGAGTTCGCTTTGAAACCGGTCTCGCTGTCGAATTTGCTCACAGCCCTTGCCGGCAACGCACAGATGATGAGCAATTTTCGCTTTGTGCAGTTGCAGAAAAGCTGGCCATCCCTCGTCGGCACGGCGGTTGCTGCCCATACCCGCCCGGTGCGGTTGCAGTCGGGAGTGCTCACAGTCGCTGTCTCCGGCGCAGCCTGGGCTCAGAACCTTGCCTTTGAGCGCCGCTTACTGTTGACGAAGATTGCCGCTGCCCTCGGGGAGCAGGTGCCTCTGCACGACATTCGCTTCGAGACGACCGGCTGGTATATCCGCGAGAAAGCGTCCCAGGTTGTCCTGGACACCGCGCATCCCTTGACGACGGGTCTGTCGGGCGCGCCACCGTCGGCCGCAACTGGACCGGAGACACTCTCGGATAAGCTCGACCGTCTGCGCGAACTTGCCCGCTGGCGCGCCCGGCAGTTGCCCGGTTGCACCCGCTGCCGGATGAGTGCACCTCAGGGCGAACTCGACCGCTGGGGAATGTGCGGCAGCTGCCTCGTCAAAAGTTGAGGCTCGCCTGGATCTCCCGGTGCTTGTGGTTGTTCGGTGCCAGAATGACGAAGTTGAAAGCAGGAGCGCACAAGTGGTACCCAGGCCGTGGCAGCCGTGGCTGTCCAGTTTCAACCCGCTCAACTATACCGCTTCGGTTGTGCCGGTACTGGTCGGTACGCTGTTCGCCTACTGGCAACAGGGCCGATTTGACCCGGTGCGCTTTGGCCTGACCCTGGTCGGTCTGGTGCTCGTTCAGGGCTGGATCAACCTCAGCAACGATGTCTTCGACTGGGATACGGGCGTTGACCGCAACAAGCCCAACTCGCTCATCCGCCTGACCGGCAACCGCCTGCAGGTGCTCTGGGTCGGCAATGCCCTGCTCGCTTTCGGGTATCTGTGCTTCTGGGCACTTTTTGACTGGTGGCTTTTGCTCTTCGGCACTCTGGGCATCGCCCTCGGCTACGCCTACGCAGGCCCGCCCCTCAGGCTCTCTTTTAAAGGCTATGGCGAGTGGATCAGTGCCAGTTGCTTTGGTCCGATTGCGGTTCTCACCGCCACCCGTGCCCAGACGGGCAGTTGGGAAACGGGGGCCTTGTTCGCAGGCATCGCCGTCGGCAGCTGGACTGCGACTATTCTCTATGCCCATCACTTTCCTCAGTACGAAGACGACAAAGCCTTCGACAAGTTAAGCCCGGTCGTGCGCTGGGGACCGCAACTGGCTGCTGAGCGCTTCTGGTGGATTATTGCTCCCGGATTTCTCGTGTTGCCGCTTGCGACAGTGCTCGGGATACTGCCCTGGACGGCCAATCTGCCGCTCCTCGCGATTCCGCTCGCGTTGCAACTGGTCAATTTTGTGCGCGCCAACGCGACCAACCCGCCCGTCGTACAGCAGGGGTTGCCGATGGCTGCCCGCTTTCACCTGGTGAGCGGACTGCTGCTCTCTTTCGGGTTGCTGATTGCTGCCTGGTGGCGCGGTTGAGCTTTAAGAGCGGTGTTCTTGCACTAGAGTCAGGCTCTTCCATTCGCCTTTGGCGCTAAAGCCGCGGATCATCCGTTGCCGGAGGTTGGCCTCGATCAGCCAGCCCGCTTCAAGGAGCACTGGTTTACCCAAACTGACCGTGCGCGGGCAGGTCGCCGAAGCTCCCCCGGCCAGCAACAGCACCTCGACCGGGCTAGGGCCGTCTTCAAAGTGCAGCCGGTCTCCTTCGATGCGGGCGGTCGAACGGATGTCGAGGCTACCGGCCTGCAGGTGCTGCGTGAGCCGTTCCCCTTCACAGGTGATGCTCAGCCGGGTAGTGCTGTGTTCCGGGAGTCGCCCGTCGCTAAAGAGCGTGACCGCTTTACCTTCCCAGATGCCGAGCAGTTGCTCGACGGTGAGCTTTGGAGATGGGCTTGCTTTACTCCCTTCCAGTCTTTCGCGGATGAGGGTGAGCTTGGTGAGACGGTGCACCTCGTCTACTTCATCGAGTAGCTGCACGAGGCGCAAACGTCGCTCCCCGTAAATGAATCCGAACTCGGCACCGAAGCGCGTGAAGGGTGCCAGTTGCACCGACCCCTGAGAGAAAGCCCCGTCTTCAAAAAAGAGCACACTGTTGGCAAGCGAGCTGTACTCCAGGACTTTTTCGTTTTGCAGGTTGCCGGTGTCGAAGTAGCGGATGGTCTGCCGGACTGTGTGGTTCTCGTCGAGCCCTTTGAGGGTGGTGATGGTCTCGATGTCGTCAATTTGCTTGCCTTCTGCGCTGAGGTGCGTGAATGAGCCGTACCAGGCACCCAGATTTTTGAGCAGACGCTCCCACTGGGAAGAATCGTGACCGGTTGTCATTGTCGGGTCCATCGCATCCACTGCAAAAATAGCAGCTTACTCCGTCCCTACACCCCATCTGCTACCGGGGAGATATTTCGGCTTCGAGCAGTCGGGCAGCTGCCCGGTATTGAGGGTCGGGGCCTTTGTCCGTGGGCGCGTCGGGAATCACGATATCGGGGACAACGCCCCGATAGTGGATCTCTGTACTTCTGGGAGTGCGGTAGTAGCCGATGGTGAGACAGAGGGCGGAGCCGTCGGGTAAGGGGAAGTAGCGCTGAATCGCTGCTTTGCCGTAGGTGGTGGAGCCGACCAGGGCGGCGCGCCGGTTGTCGCCCAGGGCCGCAGCGAGCAGTTCGGCTGCCGAGGCGGTGTGCTCGTCGATCAAGACGACGAGGGGGAGTGACGTCCGGGCAACACCGTGGGCCAGCAAGAGTTCGGTGCCCGAGCGAGTGGTGACGGTGGCAATCGGGCCTTCGCCCAGGAACATCTGGGCGATTTCGGCGGCGGATTCCACTCGGCCACCCGGATTGCCGCGCAGATCGAGGAGCAGACCCGTCGAACCGCCGGCCTCAAGCCAGTCGATCGCAGCTGCCACTTCTGCGGGGGAACGGTCGGTAAATTCCAGCAGGCGAAGGTAGCCAATATTGCTCCCGCCCGTGGAGGTGGAAAGGAGGGTCGCGAGCACCGCCGGTATGCGGAAGCGGGCGCGCAGAAGGCGCAGTTTGAGGGTGCGGCCTGTACGGGTGAGGGTGAGGGTGACGCGGGTGCCTTCTGTACCCCGCAGCCGCAACGACAGAGAGTCTGGAGCCAGGCCCACCGCTGGGCGGCCGTCGATGGCGAGGAGCCGGTCGCCTGAGCGCACCCCGGCCCGAGCGGCGGGACTATTGGGGATTACCCGCGCCACCAGCGGCGGCTGCGAAGCGGGGTCGAAGCGCAGGCCGACCCCGATGTCGGTACCCGAGGCGGTCAGGCTGAACTGGCGGAATTCTTCGGGCGAGAGCAAGCGAGTGTATGGGTCATTGAGGACGGTGAGGACAGTATTCAGGGTCGCCCTCGATGAACCCGCGCCGGTCGTGAGGTGCCGACGCCATTGCCCCCACTGGTCGCGGTCGAAGTGCCCGGCAAACTGGCTGTCGACCAGTTGCCAGACCCGCTCCCCCAGGTTGTGCTGGGCGACAACGGGGCGAACCTCCGGAGCATTGGCCTGGGACGGTTGGCCCGCGAACCCGACGAGCAACAGGGCCGGCAGCAGTTGGCGCAGACAGGACTGAAATGTCATCGCGGTTCTCCAGTATTGGGTAGTGTTGCGCTCTAGAGTGTCCCGACCGACCGCCGCAGCGAGGCGACGGCGCGGTTGAAATCAACCGTCGCGGTGAGGCGGTTTACCCGCGCCTGGGTCAGGTCGCGGTCGGCAGTAATCACTTCAAGCTGGGTGCCGACACCAGCCTGGAAGCGCAGGCGCGCAAGGCGCAGCGCTTCTTCGGCGCTCGTCACGGCAGTACCCGTGGCATCGGTGCGCAAAGTCGCTGTCAGCATGTCGGTGTAGGCACTCTCGACGCCGTAGCGGACCGAGTTGAGGGTATCGACGTAGTTGACGCGGGCATTGCGGGCGTCGGCAATCGCCTGGTCCGCCCGCGCCCGCGCAGCACCGCCGTCGAAGAGGCTCCACTGCACCTGGATTCCGGCGCTGTAACCGCTGTAGAAGCCCGTCACCCGGTCGAGGAGGTTGTCATAGATTTGCGGAGTGAGGAAGACGCTTACCTGTGGGGCCTGGGAGGCGTAGTACCCGACTTCCCGGGCAATCGCCTGGCGCTCCAGGGCCAGGTAGCGGCCGAGTTCGCTGCGGTTGCGGAAGGCTTCCAGGAGCGTGTCTTCGAGGGACAGTCGCCAGGACTGGCCCTTTTGCACCGGGTCTGCGGCTGTGACGTCGGTGGGCCGCTCGAAGTTGAGCTGGCGGGCCAGGTTGCGCTGGGCGACGACCCGGCGATTCTGGTACTGCAGCAAATCGACGCGGGCATTGGCCAGTTGCATCTCGGCCTGGAGCACTGCGAAGCGCGTGCCGATGCCGGCCTGTTCCTGGGCCTGGGCATCTCGCAAGCTCGCCTCGGCATTGCGCACCGACGCGACGCCGATATCGACGCTGCCGTCGGCGTTTTGCAGATCGTAGTAGGCAGTGATCACGTTGCTCAGCACCTCCTGGCGGATGCGCCCGGAGTCGTAGCGCGCAGCGTCCAGGCTCTCCTGGGCAGTACGGATGTTGCTCGGCACCAGCCCACTCGAAAAGATCGTCCAGTTGACGCTTACCTGGCCGGTCAGGGGAGCGCTCTCCGTCTGGGCAATGGCCGAGGTGAGGGCTGAGGCACCGATGAGCGCCGCGCTCACCGCACTTGTTGCCGACTGGTTGTAGGTGTAGCTGAGGTTGGCATTCACAGTCGGGTAGAGGCCGGCCTGTTGTTCGCGCACCGCCGCCTCGGCCTTCTCGACGGCAATTTGCCCGAGGAGCAACTGTGGACTGCGCGCCACGGCGATGTCGAGGGCATCTTGCAGTGTGAGCGGGCGGGTGGCTTCGATTTTCAGTTCGATAGCGGCCTTGGGGGTAGGAGGAAGCGTCGGGGTGAGGGGGGCTACCCCAAGCCCGTTTGCTAGGCGGGTCGGCTCAAGCACTGCTATCTCCTGAGCGAGTGCGCCTGTCTGCACCCACAAACCCAGGGCAAGCAACCCGATTGCGAAACGAATTCTCATCGCAAATTCACCGTCGTGAAGGAGTGATTGAAAGACTGTGATCTCGGTTTGATTTCAGCCTTCAGGTGATACGAATTCTAAGATTTTCGGCCCCGATGCAGTTAAGGCGAAAGTGGGTTTTCGGGCCGCTCCATAGTCGAGAACTAGCCCAGTACTTTCGTCCAGGAAGCGGGATTCGCGCTAGAGGAAACCGAATTACGGCTGAGGAAAAAGTTTCATTTGATGTAAGCGCACGAGCACAAACTCGACTTTCGTCCAGGTGGGGACGGCGCAATCCCAACGAAGGGCCGGTAGCGGTGGCGGCGCGGCACCGCTAAGATGACTCCTGCACCATCAGCGTTGAATGCAATGATCCGCGTCATGATCGTCGACGACCAGCACATCATGCGCGAGGGACTGCGGGCGCTGCTCGAATTGGCCGGTGACCTGCAGGTGGTGGCCGAGGCCGACAACGGCAAAATTGCCCTCGAACGACTCGGGCAACTCTTCAGCACCGACGCCCAACCGGATGTCGTCTTGATGGACGTCCGCATGCCCTTGATGGACGGGGTGGCAGCGACCCGCGAGATTACAGCCCGCTTCGCGGGAGTACGCGTGCTGATGCTGACGACCTTCGACGATAGCGAGTACGTCTCGAACGCCCTGCGCCACGGAGCAGCAGGCTACCTGCTCAAAGACATCCCCGCTCGGGAACTAGCCGAGGTGATCCGTCTTGCCCACAGGGGCTTCAACCAGCTCGCCCCCGGTATCCTCTCCAAGGTGCTGGGTCAGATGGCTCCGCCTCCGTCACCTGACCGGCAGTTGCCCTCCGAGTTGCAGATGCTGACTCCGCGTGAACGCGATGTGTTGCAGCTACTTGCCCGCGGTGCCAGCAACCTCGAAATTGCCCAGAAGCTCTACATCTCCGAGGGCACCGTCAAGTTCCACGTCACCAACATCCTCGACCGTCTCAACCTGCGCAACCGCACCCAGGCCGCGAACCTGGCGAACGTCCACCTTGCCTGGCTCGAATCCGACAGTTGAAGAGTGCGGGGTATTGCGCAGGCCGGTGCCTTCTTTCAGGTCAACCGAGTGCCTGCTGCTCAAGTCTTCTCACCGGTTTGCCTGGAATCTGGCGGGAGGTCGGAGGGATAATCACCTTTCTGGACGAACACGATTACCTGCAACACCACCTCGCCTTCTTCGCCTTCCTCCGGTGTGCCGAGTTCCTTTCTGAGCTGCTTCGGGTCTTTGCCTTTGTAGTGTTCGTGTAGCTTTGCTGCACCGGCCAGGATAGCACCGGCGATTAAATTGGCTAAAACGTTCACAGCTATCTCTGCCAGGAAGGATTCAAGAACGATGTTCTTGTCTGCTTTGCTCGAATAGATTACCCTTCCATTTTCATCGATCCTATCGATGAAAATATCCAGGTCCTCGCGACTGACAGTCTCTTCATCTGGATGCTGTTTCAAGAAAGCCAGGGTGACTTCTATCAGGTCGGTTTTTGGATACAAAGCGGCCATCTTTTGCTCCTTCAAAAGAAACGTTCATTGGGACCGAGGGCTACAGCAAACCTTCGAGGGTCATCTTGTGCATTGCCAGGGAGTTATGGTCCTTAATCACTGGTGCGTCCTGGGTTGCGTCCATGTTGCAGGCAAAACCAAACGCTTCCGACATGTGAACATGGCCGTCCCTGTTTGAATCGGAATCCGCTGCGTAACCGTGGGGTGTCACTCCGAATAGGGCAGACGTGAAATGGTAGGCGAAAGCGTCGTAGCCGTCGTCGGGAGGCAGTGAGAAGGACACCGTCTTTGAAGCTGCCACTACGACACATTTGTCCTGCACCGTGTTTTGCAGGATGCGAGCGAACATTCTTTCCCCATAACAGTGGCAAAATATTCCCAGAAAATAATGATCTTTGCCGGATAAAAGGCTGCCCAAGTCGTTCGATTCAAGAAACTCAGCCTGACCCCAGAGCATCAGTCGATGTGGAGTGCTCCTGTCGCCATGGTTCGTCGTAAACACGACAAGTAGATCGTCACTGGATAGAGCAGGATTCGAGGCATCACCGTCGATCGCCCAGGTCAGGGTACGGATTACTTCTGGTTTTGTGCCTTCAACCGTCTGGATTTTTTGATTCTGAAATTCTTGTGAGCCGCCATTCGCGTACACGACCCGGATTTGAGAGGCATCAAACCCGTAGCGGTCGGAGGTCAGGCAAGCGTAGAAGGCTTTGAGGTCGTTCAGGTATCGCCTGTGGTTCTGAGCCTCTTCGATGCCGCCGCTGATAAGCACCGCCCGCCGTTGGCCAAATCGCTTGGCAAGCTTCATCCTAGCAATCCCTGCGCAATCACCTCACAGAGCCTGAACCGAAAGCTGTTCGACATAGAGATAGTTGTAAAATACCAGCTCGAAGTCGCGCTGACTGGGTGGGAAATCGCTCGGCACCAGTTCAATTTCTTTGGGCGGTTCCCAGATACCGATCAGGCAGGGATGGGACCAGTTTCCTCCCGGAAAGGGGTCAAGTAGCAAGAGAACCTGCTTTTCGTGGCCCCGATGCTGGGTATTGAGCGATCGTCCGAGGATGTCCGTCGGCAGTTCGCCCTCATGGAGGAAGCGGTTAGCGTAGGAAACTTTGAAGCTTTCAATCGTCAATGAAAGTTCTACGCGTACCTGTTTTATAAAGTCTTGCAGATAACCCCGGCCGGGGATGAACGGCCCATACGGAATACCTGGCCAGTGCCAAAAAAGAGAATTGTCCAGGATACTTTCAATCTCCTCGTTGCGCGCGCTCTGTTGTTGCCTTGCCTGCTCTTCGTATTCCATGCTCAGGCACCATTAAAAACAGGTCAGGCACCCAAACGGTTGCCCCGTAAAACTGGGATCATTCTATGCGAACGGACCCTAGTTGTCGAACGCCTTTGAATAAGTCGGCAGTGGTAGTTCTCGCACCAAAAAAATCCCCAGGCCGGGACAAACCTGGGGACAGCAGTTGAACGCTGACAAACTCGTGGGTGAGGTCCTTTAACGCCGGGAACGCACCCGGTCTTTGGTGCAGTTGCGCTCGGCCTGGGGAGCATTATTGGAGTCAAGTTGGTTGGCCGTGCCCTGGGGCGGGTTGAATTGGGCCAGGGTGGAAACGAGGGCGATCAGGACCAGGACTCCTCTGAACGCACAGCGAATGAGCCAGGCTGGGTACATGGCGGACAGCTCCTATAGGACGCGGTGGGTAGACCGCGGTGGGTTGAATCATTCAGCGATGGCCGGCTGCTGTGACGGGGATTGGAAAGCAGGCCGTGATCTGGCAGCCTTCGCCGGGACGGGTGTGGAATTTGAGGTCGCCACCGAGGGCGCGGGCGCGTTCGCGCAGTCCCTGCAGACCGTAGCCGGTGGTGTTCTGTTCGAGGTCGAAGCCCTGGCCGTCATCCTCAAGGCGCACCGTGAGCCGGGTGGCGTCGCTCCAGAGTTCGAGGCGCACCCCGCTTGCCTGGGCATGGCGGGTGATGTTGGTGAGTCCTTCCTGGAGGATGCGGTAGGCCGCCGTCGCCACCGCCGGCGGTAGTGGTGCTAAAAGTTCGATCCGGCATTCGGGCTTGAGGCCCGTGGTGCGCTCGAACTGCTCGACCAGGCGTCCTACAGCTGCTGCAAGCGACTGTCCCTCCAGCGGGTCGGTGCGCAGGGCCGATAGCGACGAGCGGACGGCTTCAAGCGCCTCGGTGCCAAGCCCCTTCGCGGCGGCCAGGGAGGTGGCGGCCCGCCGGGGATTGAGGTCGAACCATTCGAGCGCTGTCTGCATCTGGATATTGAGGGCAGTCAGCGAGTGGCCGAGGGAGTCGTGGATGTCGCGAGCGATGCGGTTGCGCTCCTGGAGGGTTGCCTGGTCTTCGATGCGCAGCGAGTAGGCGCGCAGTTGTGCGTTTGCCTGCAGCAACTCCTGGCGGATGGCACTCTCGGTGAGCACCTGGTTGACCAGCAGCAGCACGAAGACGACGGCGGCTCCAAGCAACAGCAAAAGATTGAGCGATAGTTGCAGGGTCAACGCCTGAGACATCTGGAGGGTGCCGTCGGGGCCAGGTACCAGGGGGAGTGGGAGCTGGGCGGGTCTGTAGACCGCCCTCAGCGCGAACAGGACGAAGACAAAGACCGAGAGCACTACCCGGCCACCCAGATCGAACATCAGACAGCCGCGGATCACCACGAGCAGACACAGAAACGGCAACAGCAGAATCGAGCGCCCGCCCTGAAAGATCAGGAGTGCCAAGAACGCAAATTCGATGCCGGTGTAGAGCAGTTTGCTCCGCTGCGATTTCGTGGGCAGCCTGAGGCCCATCGCCCCGAAACCGGCCACGAATAAGAAGTCAACCCAGGCAGACGGCTGCCCGAAGGTCAGTTCCGGGATGCTGCGGCTGACCACCGCTACCGCGAGCAGAAACCATTCGAGTTGCAACAGCAACGGGAAAGGATGTGGCGAATAGCGAGGTACAAAGCGCGTCATTGGCGTTTTCGGTAGCTGGCTTCAGTCTAGTGGGACCGATTGCCCTAGCGACACTGCAATCCGTTCAGGAGTGGCATCGGTGCGACCCAACGAAAGTGGGGCCTCAATTCTCAACGAATAGCCGGGCACGAGTGTGTACCATCGCCGAAGCGGGGAGACTGCCGCCTTTTTAGCTGCTCTCGAAGGTTTCTTCCGTGATGTCGCGTGACCCATGCAGGATGCGTTCGATCCGCACTCCCGCATCAGTAACCGTGAAGAAAATAATGTAGTGCCGATGCGAGCGAGCCCGAAGTCCGGGGGCCAGATCATCGCGGGCAGGATGGGCGAGCGGCATCCTGGCGATTTGTTGAGTACGCTCTACCAGTTCCTCGATGAAACTTCCCGCCCGTTGTGGGTTGTCTCTTGCGATGTAGTCACCAATTTCGCGCAGATCGGCCTCCGCTAGTGGGGAGATTTCACAGCGCATCGTCAGGTATGCCCTCTATAGCCCACCTCTGGTAACGGGCCTTCAGCCCATCTGCCACTGCTTCGAGCGGCTTGCCTGTGCCGCTATCGATCCCTCTTTGAATCTCAGCCCGCAGACTTTCCAGTTTCAATGTGCGTAGCTTTTCCCGCTCTTCGAGCACGCGCAGGCCGTCGCGGATGACCTCGCTGGCACTGGCATAGCGGCCTTGCTGAATCTGACTCTTGATGAAATCCTCGAAGTGCCCCCCAATCACGTAACTCGACGGCATGGGAAAGTCCTCCTAATTGGCTATTACCCCTTCAAACTATCAAAGATTGATAGATCTCGGTTGCTTCGACTGCCAGGTTCTGGTCGAAGTCATCGGTATCACTGGCAAGCCGCCCCCAGTTCGGTGGATTCCTCTTCAGAATGGAGGTGAGCAGGTTGAATTACTCTGGGTTACCCGGTTCGAGCCGATTTTGATAAGACAGGAGCAGCGATGGCGAAGATCCTCAAGTCCGGTGCTGGACAAAGCCTTGTCACAATGCGGCGCGGTGGGGGTCTGCCAGTCATTCAGTACTGGATCGAGAAGACCCTGGCCCACCGCTTGCTGTTGTGGCAAAAGCTCAACCACCACAGCGCCTGCAAGTCGTGCGCCTGGGGTACCGGCGGGCAAAGAGGCGGGTTTCGCAACGAGGCCGGTGAGCCGCTGCAGCGCTGCGCTAAAGGTGTTGAGGCGGTGGCGGGTGACCTGCAGAGTGCAGTCACACCCGGTTTTCTGGAGCGCACGCCCCTCACCCGGTTGCGCACGCTCACCTCTCAACAGGCCGAGCGGCTCGGACGTCTGAGCCACCCACTCATCCTCCGTCCGGGAGCAGATCACTACGAACGGCTCGGTTGGGATGAAGTCTACGCGATTGCTAGAGCTTCATTTCAAAAAAGCGCCGAGCGGGTTGCATCTTATTCCTCGGGACGCTCCTCCAACGAGGCCGCCTATATTTTGCAACTGATGATGCGCGCTAAAGGCTCCAACAACCTGGCCGACTGCTCGGATCTTTGCCACGCCGCCTCGACTTTTGGCCTCAAGCAGGTCTTCGGCACCGGCACTTCGATGGTGAGTCTCGAAGACCTCAAGCAGTCCGACTGCATCGTGCTCGTCGGGTCGAACGCCCCCGCCAATCATCCGAGATTGCTCAACGAACTGATCAAACTGCGCGAACGGGGTGGCCGGGTACTGGTCGTCAACCCGGTGATCGAGGCGGGGCTTGTGCAGTTCGCTTCGCCCGCCTTCGTTTCGTCGATGCTCTTCGGTTCAGAGATTGCCTCGATGTACCTGCAGCCGCATCCGGGTAGCGATGTCGCCCTGTTTGTCGGCATGGCCAAAGCGCTCGCAGAACGCGGACAGGTCAACCATGCTTTTCTCGAAGCGCACACCGAGGGTGCCCAGGCGGTGCTTGACCACGTGAACCGGACAGATTGGGCACAGATTGTCGCCACCTGCGGTATCGAGCGCGAGAGCGTCGTTCAAGCGGCTCAGATGATTGCCGGTGCTGAGCGCACGGTATTTGCCTGGGCGATGGGCGTCACCCAGCAAGCAAACGGCGTCGATAACATCTGGGCCATCGCCAACCTCGCCCTCCTCACCGGCAACGTCGGCAAAGCAGGAGCCGGAACGATGCCCATCCGTGGCCACTCCAATGTCCAGGGCTTCGGCAGCATGGGGGTCACTATCCGACTCAAAGAGGAAATCCGCCAGGCGCTCGAAAAAGTGCTGGGTCAAAGCCTGAGTCGCGTCCCCGGCTACGATACGCGTGCCCTGATCGAGGCGGCCGACGCCGGGCAGGTGGACACCCTTTTATGCCTGGGCGGCAACCTCTGGGGAGCAAACCCCGACCATCCCCAGGCGACCAGGGCTTTAAATCAAATTGAAACCATCTTCTATATCTCCACCAAACCCAACCAGGGACACTTCAATGGCCTCGCCGCCCAGCAGACCCTGATCCTCCCGGTCTTCACCCGAGACGAAAACCCGCACCGGACCACCACCGAATCGGGCAACAACTTCGTGCGCCTCAACGACGAGGGCCGCACCCATTTAAGAGGAGCCGATCTCATATCGGAGGTCGAACTATTGACGCACATCGCCCACCAGATCCACGGCGAGACCCCGTTTGACTGGCGGCGGCTACAGGATGCCGTCTACGTGCGCCAACTGATCGCAAAGACGATTCCGGGCTTTGAAGCAATGGCCGATATCGACCGGACCAAAGAAGAATTTACGATTGGGGGCCGCATCTTCCACGAGCCCGTCTTCCCGACCACGACCGGGAAAGCGTCGATGTTCGTGACACCTCTGCCGGTTCACGAAGCGCCGAAAGTGAGCGACTTCGCTATTGGCCCTGTCACAAAACCGCTTCCCCTCGTGCTGGTGACGGTCCGTTCCTACAGCCAGCACAACACCGTTGTCTACAAAGACGGCGACAAATACCGCAATATGCCGCACCGCCGCTGTATTCTGCTCAACCCCGACGATGCAATCAAGGCGGGCTACGCGGAGCACGAACAGGTAACGGTAGTCGGCAACGTCGGGCAGATGCAGGCGGTGGAAATCATCTTCGGCAACGTTAAATCTGGCACTGCCCTGATGTTCTATCCAGAAGTTAACGACATCATCCGGCCACTCGTTGACCCTCGCAGCGGCACCCCCGCCTATAAACGCGTCCCCGTGCTTGTCCACGCCGGATAGCTTGCACAAGGTAAGGCCAACAGACCAGTCTTTTCCTCGCAAAGAGAAGGTCTTGGCGTCGTAGTCGATGTTCGTAGAGGCAAAACCTTTGACCAACTTGCTTTTCAGTTTTGCAATCTTACGGTAGGCACAGACACGGGCAATCGCTCTGACGGCAAGTTTCTCGCCTTCACACAAGCCCTCATTAGTTGCAGAATCTGGGACCAGTCTTTATAGTTCCATCAAGCCAAGTCACGTTCCACATGAAGCAGTGGGACAAGTCGGGGTGCTCACGCATTACAGCGCTGCTGAAATCGGTATTGATCAAAGTGGCCAAATTTATACTGACTCCCAGCAGATTTGCTCTTTTGAAAATGGTGTCGGTCAAATTTGCCCTATCGAGGAGAACACCCGACAAGTTGGCGTCCGTAAAGTTAGCGCTCCACAAGAAAGCCCCCCTCAAATCAGCTCCCTGAAGATCGGCGTTGACAAAGATAGCTCCTATCAAGATCGCTCCTCTCAAATCGGCATTGATCAGCTTGCTACGGTGGAATTGGCCACCTCTCAAGTTAGCAAGTCTCAGTTTGGCACCACTGAGGTCGACTTCGGCCAAAGGGGCATATTGCAACTCACACCCACTCCAATCGACATTGGTGAAGTCTTTAGTGCCGGCACTTCGAAGCTCCTTCAGCCTTTCGATATCCATGAAATCAGTCCTCAAGTACTTAAAAACATTGCAGACGATATTCTAGTGTCATGGACGCCGGTCTTCGATTCCAACAGACTTTTTCAGCTGGAAATGTTAGAACATGCCGGCTGAATTGCTCTCCCAGGTGGACTTTTCCGTTCGGTCCTGTCGCCCGTCTCTGACCCGGCACCAATGGCTCCTCGAAGCGATCTACGAAAAGCTTGAGCGAGATGGTTGAGCTTCAGCGCGGCCGGATGACCAGTTGAGCTGTGTAATCCAGAGCGTGTAGGTAGCGCAGCAACCGCTCCAGGGAGAACCCCGATAACTTGCCTGCCAACAAAGCACTGACCGTGGGCTGATCGATGCTGAGCGTCTGTGCCGCTTGCTTCTGGGTCAAGTCCCGCTCCCGGATGATCCGGCCAAGAGTGCGCAACAGTTCTGCTTTCAGTGCCAGCAAATCCGCCTCCGCCAGACCCAGGTCCGCAAACACGTTCTCACCACCAATGATGATTGGTTCCTGCTCACTCATTACTCTGCCTCCTTTTGCTTCAGGTAATCCCCGTAGTCCTCTTCTGCGGCCCGCAGCCTCTTCTTGATCAACTCGATGTCCTGCTCAGGAGTAGCAATGCCCCGCCTGGATTTCTTCTGGAAAACATGCAACACGTCAACACTACCGGCACGAGGCCGGTAGCTTGTCCCTCGATACGCCGGGGACGTCTGGGCAATTGACTGTGCCCTGCTCTTCCGACCGATTGGCAGAAGAGAGAATGTAGTTATCCCTGATGTTCATTGCCGCATTGTGATCAGCGTGAATCGTGAAGCCACACTGACCGCAGTGGAATCGGGATTTGCAACGATTAGCTTTCGCTGTGTGGCCGCATCGGCTGCATTTCTGGCTGGTGTAGCGAGGGTCAACAAAAACCACTCGTTTGCCTAATGCCTCAGCTTTGTAGCCCAGGAACAGCTCAAATTGGTGGAATGTCCAACTAGAAAGCCATTTGTTCAACTTTCTCCCACGACGTTGCACACGAATGCCCGAGAGGTCTTCGAGCACAAAGGTCGTGAATCGAGGTTGACGAGCTATTTTCTTGCTGAGGCAGTGATTTTTGTCCCGCATGAACCGCTTCTCGCGACCGCTCATCGCTCTTAAGCGACGTTTGGCTGAGCGAGTGCCTTTTTGCTGGATTTGCTTTCGATTGTGCAAGTATCGCCGCTGAACGGCTCTCACCTTGTTACCGGACAAGAACTGCCCGTCAGAGGTGCTCACCAGGTGATACAGTCCACGGTCAAGCCCCTGTATACCCTGCTCTGGCTGTACTTCAGGTGTAGTAGTGTCAAACACCAGGCGTACCCAGAACCGTTTTTGTCGGTCGTAGGTGAGCGTCGCCCCTTTGAAATCCCAGGTCTCGAATACCTCCTTAAAGTAGTCAGGAACCTCAAGCACAACAGCAACTCGTCCCGACATTGACGAAAGGGTAAGCTGCTTGCCTCGAAGTGTCATCGTGCGCTTGTCATAACGCAATCCTGAAGCAGGTTTCTTGCGACAAATCCGCTTGAACTTGGTGGCCTTGACTGCCTCCATCGCAGTGTCGCGCACAGCCTGAACAAAAGCTGATGGGACATCACGATACTTGGCTCTCAACTCAAAGTAGAGAGCGTCATGCGCTTTGGACTTGTTGTAGGTTCCGTTTTCAATCGCCCAGTCAACGTGTGTGTTGAAAATCTCTGCACATTGAGCCATGAGCGGTAGGAAGCGCTCAGGGGGAAGGTTGACTGGTATTGATACGGTTCGCTTCACGGGGTACAATTGGGCAGCACCTTTATATATTAAGCGGGTATGCAGAATAGGTCAAGCGGACACGCATTGCACTCGATAGGCTACCACCTGATTTGGTGCACTAGGTACAGGCATCCTGTGCTTGTTGGAGCGGTTGAGGTGGAGCTGAAAAGAATCCTGGCTGAAATCTGCGTAGCTTACGAATGGGAGCTACAAGCCCTGGAAATCATGCCGGACCATGTGCATATCTTTCTTCAGGCTGACCACTTGGCAGCACCCGTGGATATCGTGAAAACGCTCAAGTCAATATCAGCGGTGCAGCTTTTCAGCAAGTTCCCAAAGCTGAAAGCTCGCAAGTTTTGGGGTTCCGGCCTGTGGAGCAAGGGCACGTACTACGCCAGCGTGGGTCACATCTCTGAGGAGGCCGTCAAGCGATACATTGAGGCCCGTTGGGACAACGGGCCTGAAACCCAGAAGGACAGGGATTGATGAGCTTGCATGCTTGTTTGGCTTCGCGGGTCGCTCTCATCGCACCGCCCCGAAGGTTCAAGGCGGCCAGGGCACGAGGCCCGTCGTGTTCTCGCTACCTTTCATAAAGTTGCCCTGGTCACGGGTGCGACCTCGGGAATTGGCAAAGCCGCTGCTTTAGCCTTTGGAGCGGCAGGTGCCAGGGTCGTTTTTTCAGGGAGACGCGAACAGCAAGGCGAAGAGACCGCAGCCCTGATCCGTCAATCTGGCGCTGAGCGCTTATTTGTACGCTCCGATGTATCGAATGAGGAAGAGATCAAGGCTCTGGTGCAGAAGACAGTCGAGACCTATGGAAGACTTGACTGGGCCTTCAACAATGCTGGTGTCGAATCACCGGCAAAGCCGCTTCACGAGCAATCCGTCGAAGACTTCGACAAACTGATGGCGATCAATGTTCGCGGACTTTTCCTGTGCACGAAATATGAGATTCAGCAGATGCTCACTCAAGGGTCCGGCGCGATCGTCAACAACTCTTCGATCGGAGGTCTGACCACTTTTGCTGGTTTAAGTCCCTATCACGCCAGCAAGTTCGCGGTGATGGGACTGACCCGTTCTGCTGCCCATGACTATGCCAAACAAGGCATCCGCATTAACGCCGTCAATCCGGGCATTATTGCCACTGACATGATTGAGCGGATGAGTGCCAGTGCAGACGGCACCGCGTCCGACCTGACATCGGCTATTCCGATGAGTCGGATGGGTCAACCAGAAGAGATCGCTCAAACAGTCATTTTTCTGTGTTCTGATGCAGCTGGCTACATTACTGGACAGTCCCTGGTAGTAGATGGCGGATTTCTGGCCTGATTGAAACAGTTCAGGAGTTGTCTTGAGGGACCGACTCAGGCGGGTAGCTGAAGGGGCCGGCAGACGAACACCTGTTGTTTGCTCAGGGTCGTACCCGTCCGAGCAACCACCGGTTTAGTCTCCTGCAGTTGCAGGTCCTTGATCCCGGCCTCGGCTGCGGCCGGGACGACGCCGAGGCAGAATTCCAGTGGCTTGCCCTGGGTATCGGGTGGCAGAGTGGCGGCCAACTGGTTGCGGAAGCCCTTGCCCGGCGAGACCAGAGTGAAGCTGTAGAGCGGCGGGAAGGTGGGGGAGATCCCGAGGCCGAACTGGCCGACACGGACTGGACCGTTCGGTAGAAGCGTCACTTGGGCCGGGTTGAGATTGGCCGGAGTTTTGGAGGCGTCGGTGGAGACGACGTTAATCAGCACGACCGGCTGGTTGGTACGGTTGGTGATCTGGTAATTGATGTCGAGACGGTCCTTGCCGTTCGGGCGGGCCTGGACTTCGAGTTGCAGCGTCTCGGCGCTCAGTTTTTGGGCATTGGTGATCTGCGGCCCGTCGGGTTGGGGAGCAGAAGCATCTTCGACTTGCATGGTTGAGGGGCTCCTTTGGAGATTGCCGTCCGCGCCGTGGGGTATCTGGCCGGCCCAGACAGCGGAACTCAAAAACAGACCGGTCCCCAGGACGAGGAGCAACCAGGTAGGTGGGCGCATTGGTGACATGCGGTTCTTTTCCTTACAGTGTGAGAGAACCGGTGTAGGTGCCAGGCTGCAGGGTGCCGCTCATGATGTTCAAGCCGTGGGACATCTCGTAATAGAAGACATCGAAGGGAGTCTCCTCCTTGCAGCCAAGGCTGACGTTGATGTTGTCTACACCGTGGTGTAGCGGTCGGGGCGGCCCACCCCGACCGGGTTAAATACGAATTCTAGACCACTACTCTAGCTACCGCCTCGACCTCAACAAGTATTGATCGTGATGCGAGGGAAGCTACGCCGATACCAGTTACAGCCGGACGAGATTCGCCCAAAAAGCCAGCAAGAATAGGGGCAAGAGTTTCCATATGTTCTCCAAGTTCACCTCGGATATACACGCGAACGTGCAATAATTGCTCGACTGATGAACCAGCGGCTGTCAGGGCAATTTTAAGATTTTCAAGCGCCTTTCTCGCCTGTCCTTCGATCGAGTTCTCTGTGGTCTCATATTGATGATTCCAATCGACCTGACCGGATACGAAAACTAGCCCCGATTCCGTGTCGACAGTAGCCTGAGACATGCCAGATGCAGCACCATCGTACAGTTCCGCTGGATTGATTAGTTTTTTGCTCATGTTATCCTCCTGGTTGATTTTGGGCCATCATCTTAGCCAAGCCCATACAGTATTAGCTAGAAACGCGTTCTAGTCTACAGCACCAACTTGCTTTAAAACAGCCGCTAGTTCTCTCATGAACTCAGTAGAAATCATTAAGCTTTTTAATTTATCCATCTATTTGTACATGACAATGTATCTTTGCATTTTTTGCATGGCTGCTTTGAATTTTAACTGCTTCGTTCCTTATTTTGCACATGCTACGGTTGAGGCGATGGTGAAATCTCAAAGCCACAAACGGATTGAACTAACAGCTATGACACAAGCAAACCCAGAAAAACTGATCTTAGTAACCGGAGCCACAGGCAATCAGGGCGGTGCGGTGGCGCAGCATCTTCTGCAGCGCGGGAACTTCATGGTTCGTGCTCTGGTGCGCGACAAAAATAAGCCCGCCGCCCAGGCACTTCAACAGGCGGGTGCAGAACTGGTAGAAGGAGATCTCGGCGACCGCGCTTCACTTGATCAAGCTCTACAAGGTGTCTCCGGTGTTTTCTCGGTGCAGAGCTTCGACGACGGCCTGGAAGCGGAAATTCGCCAGGGTAAGACTCTCACGGATGCGGCAAAAGCGGCGGGTATTCAACATTTTGTCTACAGTTCGGTGGGCAGTGCAGAACGCAAAACCGGCGTCCCCCATTTCGACAGCAAGTTTCAAGTGGAAGAATACGTTCGGGCGAGCGGTCTTTCCTATACGATTCTGCGTCCAGTCTTTTTCTTTTACAATTACAGTTCCATGCGCCCGATGATTGAAAACGGAGCGCTCGCCTCGCCGCTCAGTTCCGAGACGAAAGTGCAGCAACTCTGCGAAGAGGATTACGGGAAGATGGTCGCAGAGGTTTTCGAGCGACCCACGGATTTCTTGAACCGCGAAATAGAAGTCGCCAGTGTGGATATGACCATGCCGGAAATCGCTGCCGACTTCAGCCGCGTTCTGGGTAAAGAGGTCAAATACCAACAGATTCCTTTTGAAGCATTCGAGCAGCAAGCCGGAGAGGAGATGACGATCATGTATCGCTGGTTTGAAGCTGTCGGCTACGGAGCGGACTGGGCGGAGTTGAAGCGCGATTTTCCCGAACCGACCGGCTTTGAAACCTATCTACGCAGTCACAATTGGGCATGAGTGACACCCGAGCGTCGCGCCAATCTCCGAAAGTTCAGGCTCTTAACGCTGAGATTTTTTGTACAACAGTCGCACGGAGTTCTTTGAGTAAGCAAGCGGAAGCCGCAACCTGAGAGGACAGTATCTCTATGCTCAGTCTAGAATTGCTCGTAAGCCTGACAATATGGAATCGCATGAGGATACTTTGTTCTCGATTGGTAGCGACCGTCCTATTGGTGGTGCTCGTGGGTGCTCCAACACCCGCATTCCCTCAGCCGCCGAACATAGACAACGCCATCGATAAAGTGCTTGGTGATCACACTAAATACAAGCAGGTCATCTCGGCTCTACAGCAGTCCGTCGGCGAACACGACGCTGCAGGGGTCGCGGTCTTGATAAGCTACCCTATCAAAATAAAAATTGATGGTAAGAACACTTTTATAAAGACAAAACAGGCATTCATCAACAACTACGACAAAATCATTACGCCGGCAATTGCAAGTGTCATCAGGAGCCAAAAATATGAAGATCTTACGGTGAACTATCAGGGGATCATGTTCGGACGAGGGGAAGTCTGGATTAACGGAATATGCCTGGATAACTTCTGTAAAAAAGTCAAAGTTAAGGTTGTGACAATCCAGGACAGTATAAATCTGGACACCAAACGGTAGAGTATCCAGCCCTCCAAATCAAAAAACTGCGGCTCATGGGCACAAAGAAGTGTCCACCCAGGCCAGAAGGGACACAGTACCCCTGGCCTATAAATAATTCCTGCCATGCGACTTAAAGAGGTTTTCGCAAGAGGCTCGACATCTTTAGATAGCCGGGACTGAGGCGCAAGCGACCAGCCGGACCGCACAGGCTTTCAATTCCGGTTCGCCCGAATCGGGGTCGGCTTCGGCGTGGGTGAGGGCGTTGGCCTCAGCGTGGTCGGCCCAGAGGAAACCCCAGTGCATCGGGACAAAGAGGACGCCCGGTGGGATGGCCCGCGTGATGCGCACCGGAAAGCGGGCACTGCCCCGGCGCGATTGCACCTCGACCAAGTCGCCCTCAATCAGGCCCAGGCTCTGAGCATCTTTCGGGTGGACCTCGATAAAAGGAGCCGGGTGGAGCTTGCGGATTTTTTCGATGCGGCCGGTGCGGGTCTGGGTATGCCAGTGTCCGTAAAGGCGACCGTTGGTGAGCACGAAGGGATACTCGGGGTCAGGTGGCTCGGCAAGGCCGCGCGAGTGGGCGGCAGCAAACCGCGCTTTGCCGTCGGGGGTGTGAAAGCGCAAGTCGGTGTAGAGCCTTTTTACAGGCTCACCACCCTCGGGGTAAGGCCACTGCAGGGGGCTAAATCGCAGGCGGGCGTGGCTGATGCCGGTCATGTCGCAGGGGCGATCTCGGGTCAACCCGGCAAATTCGGCAAAGACCTCGTCGGCACCGCTGAAGGCAAACTGCTCGTCGAATCCGAGCCGCCGTCCGACCTCGGCAAAGATTGCCCAGTCGTCGCGTGCTTCGCCCATCGGCTTTTGAAAGGCTGGGCAGAGGCTTACCCGGCGCTCGGAGTTGGTCATCGTGCCGGATTTCTCGCTCCACTGGGTAGCCGGTAGCAGGATGTGGGCGAATTGAGAAGTCTCAGTCGGGTAGTAGCAGTCTTGATAGACCGTGAAGGGCGACTTTAAGAGGGCTCGCTTGGTGCGTTCCAGGTCCGGCATGCTCACCGCCGGGTTGGTGGCCGCTATCCAGAATAAATCGACTTCTCCCGCTTCCAGCCCGAGGATCATCTCCCAGCCAGTGCGTCCTGGACGGGGAGCAATCCGGCCTGCCGGTAACCCCCAGGCCGATTCGATAAACTCCCGGTGAGCCGGGTCTGTGACTTTGCGGTAGCCCGGCAGCAGGTGTGAAAGCCCGCCCGCCTCCCGGCCACCCATCGCGTTCGGTTGGCCCGTGAGCGAAAAAGGCCCGGTGCCGGGTCTACCCATCTGGCCGGTGAGCAGGTGCAAATTAATGATGGCGCGTACTTTGGCTGTGCCCTCCACCGACTGGTTGACGCCCATCGACCACATCGAGAGCACCCGCTCCGACTCGCCCCAGTAGCGGGCCGCGGTTTCAAGGTCGGCGACACTGATCCCGCAGCGCTCGGCAGCCCGTTCCGGCGGGTAGTGCTGAACGACAGCAGCAAAGTCGGCAAAGCCCGTCGTGTGCGCATCGACAAATAATTTGTCGGTGTAGCCCCAGGCCAGTAGCAGGTGGGCGATGCCGTTGAGTAAGTCGATGTCGGTGCCCGGCCGGATCGCCAGGTGCAAATCCGCCACCTGGGCAGTCGGAGTGGCACGCGGATCGACCACGACCAGCTTCACGGCCGGGTTTTGCTTGTGGTGGCGGCGCAGACGATTGAAGACAATCGGGTGACACTCAGCGGCATTGGCACCGATTAAAAAGGCGCAGTCGGTCAGTTCGAGGTCGTCGTAGCAACTGGGCGGGCCGTCCGCGCCAAAGCTCTGCACGTACCCGGCCACCGCCGAGGACATGCAGAGGCGCGAATTGGCGTCGAAGTTGTTGGTGCCAAGACAGCCTTTGATCAGCTTCTGGGCGACGTAATAATCTTCGGTGACGAACTGGCCCGAGCCGTAGAGACAGATGGCGTCGGCTCCGCGCGTGCTCTGTATTGCTCGGATGCGCCCGACAATGCGCTCAAGCGCTTCCTCCCAACTCGCCCTTTGAAAGGGTTCATCCAGAGTGTCGCGCACCATCGGATACAGTAGCCGGTCGGTTGCCAGGGATTCGAGAATCGTGGCCCCCTTGATGCAGACCATGCCCTGGCTCGATGGGTGGTCGCGGTCGCCGCGCACGCGGTTGTCCGCCGTCACCTCCAGGCCGCAGCCGACGCCGCAGTAGGGGCAGAGGGTCTTGACCGCCATCAGTCTGCGAGCACCGGTTCACCGAAGCGCTCGTACAGAAATTCGAGGATGCGGTTGCGCAGGGTGTAGTAGCTGGGGTCCTCCAGGATCTCGGCGCGGTTGCGCGGCCGGGGAAAGTGGACGTCGTACACCTCGCCAATCGTCGCAGCAGGACCATTGGTCATCATCACGATCCGGTCGGCAAGCAAGATTGCTTCGTCGATTTCGTGGGTGATCATGATCACCGTCGTACGATTGGCCTCCCAGATTTTGAGCACTTCGTCCTGCATCTCTTCGCGGGTGAGGGCGTCGAGGGCACCGAAGGGTTCATCGAGCAACAGCACCTTCGGCCGGATGGCGAGGGCGCGGGCAATCGAGACGCGCTGCTTCATGCCGCCGGAGAGTTCGCCGGGCCGCTTGCCGGCATTGGTCTTCAGACCGACCAGATCGATGTGTCTATCGGTAATCTCCTGCTTTTCCGCTTCTGAAATATTCGGAAAAGCGGCATTGACCCCCAGGTAGACGTTGTCATGGGCACTCAACCAGGGCAAGAGCGAGTAGTTCTGGAAGACGACCATCCGGTCGGGGCCAGGACCGGTCACTTCTTTACCTTCCAGGATTACCCCGCCGCTGGTGGCCTGGCTGAGACCGGCGACCATGTTGAGCACGGTCGATTTGCCACAGCCCGAGTGACCGAGTAGTGCGATGAATTCGCCTTCTTTGATCTTGAGGGCTACGTCTTTGACGGCCACGAAGGGACCCTTGGGGGTCGGGAAGGTCTTGGTGACATAACTCAATTCGAGAAACGCTTGACTCATAAAAACTCCTATACGGCGAGTAGGCGGGACGGGAGCTTGAATTCAGTCGTGGTCACATCGCGCTTGATTGCGAAGCGCTCGATATACCCGAGCGGGTCCGCCGGGTCGAGGCGCGTGCCGTCCGGCAACGATAGCAATTCGTAGGTCGAAGGTGTGGCTTCAAGGCCGAGTTGGGCCATTGCTTTGGCGTGGACGTCGTCGCAGTAGACCCGCTCAAATAGCTCCCGCCAGTTATTCGGAAAGCTCACCAGTCCCCAGCGAGCCATCTGGGCAAGTACCCAGAGCCGCTCGGTTTTGTTGACTCCAGACTGGTCGAAGACGTTGAAGTCAGGAGTCTGAGCGGTGCGGCCGAAGCCGTAATCGTAGGCACCCGATAGCCCGAGGGAGGCATAAATCGGGTCTGAGTTGACGTAAGTCTTCTGCGAAACGAGGCGAATCACTTCTTCGCGGTTGGCAGGCTCGTCGCAGTAGCGGCCCGCTTCAATCAGAGCAGCGACCAGGGCGACATGGGTCTTCGGGTTTGCCGTGGCCCAGGATTCTTTGACGCCGAGCACTTTTTCGACGTGACCCGGATAGATATCGAGGTCAGTCGCCGGTACAAAGCCCAGGCCCTCGTGAACGGCGCGCGAGTTCCAGGGTTCGCCCACGCAGTAGCCGTCGATGTTGCCCGCCTGCAAGTTGGCGACCATCTGCGGCGGTGGGATGACCACCATGCTGAGGTCGTGGTCGGGGTCGATGTTGGCCTCAGCCAGCCAGTAGCGCAACAGCAGGTTGTGCATCGAGGCGGGATGGGTCATGCCGAAGGTGTGACCCTTGCCCTTGCGGTCGGAATCTAAGTAGCGCTTGAAGTCGTGGTTGCTGCGCACACCCTGGTCCCAGAAGCGGCGGGCGAGGGTGATCGCGTTGCCGTTGCGCGAGAGGGTAAGGGCAGTCGCGAGGGGCACGTTGGAGCGCTTGAACATGCCGAGAGTTTCACCGACCACCATGCCCGCCACCATCTGCGCACCGTCGAGCCGGTCTTCGAGCACACCCTCTAAGATGGCCTTCCAGCTCGGTTCGCGGTTGAGGGTGACATCGAGACCATGCTTGGCAAAGAAGCCTTTTTCTTTGGCAATCACGAGCGGGGCGCAGTCGGAGAGCGCTACGAAGCCCAGGAAGAGTTCGGTCTTCTCAAGCCCGCCGGTCGAGACTTTCGGGGCCACCTGCGGTATTTTCAGGCCGCTTTCTCGCAGGAGCTTCTCTTTTTTGGCCTTGTTCAGGTAGTAGAGGAGTTCGTTGCGCTGGCGGTAGTAGTTGGGGTTGTTGATCACCTCGATGCGCTTGCGCGGGCGCGGCAACTCGACGGTCATGATCTCCGCCACGCGGGCGGATGGACCGTTGCTCATCATCACGATCCGGTCGGAGAGCAACAGGGCTTCCTCGACATCGTGGGTGACCATCACGACCGTGATCCGGTGGGCTTCCCAGATTCTGAGCAATTCTTCTTGCAGTCGTCCGCGCGTCAGGGCGTCAAGAGCGCCGAAGGGTTCGTCGAGCAAGAGTACTTTCGGACGGGTAGCCAGGGCGCGGGCGATACCGACCCGCTGGCGCATGCCGCCGGAAATCTCGCCGGGCTTTTTGTCGGCAGCTTTCGTGAGGCTCACCATCGTGATGTGCTCTTCCACGATTTGCTGACGCTCGGCTTCAGTCTGGTCTTTGTGCACGGCATCGACGGCGAGGGCAATATTCTGACGGACCGTGAGCCAGGGCAAAAGTGAGTGATTTTGAAAAGCGACCATCCGGTCCGGCCCCGGCCCGCTGACCGGCACCCCGTCTACTACGACCCGGCCGCTGGTCGCGAGTCCCAGTCCGGCCACCATGTTGAGCACAGTCGATTTACCGCAGCCGGAGTGACCAATAATCGAGATGAATTCGCCTTCTTCGACCTGCAAGTTGACGTTTTGAAGGGCCTCGTAGGGCTTGCCGTCGCGGCTGATGAAGCGCTTGCCGGCACTCTGGATTTCAAGATATGACATTTTAGGAATCTCCTTATTCTGAGACGACCAGCAGGCGGCCCGAGTAGTAGATGAGCCGGTCTAAGGCGAAGCCGACCAGTCCAACGCAGAGGACGGCGAGGATGATGTCGGACATGCGCGAGCTGTTATAGGAGTCCCAGATGAAGAAGCCGATGCCGACGCCGCCCGTGAGCATCTCGGCTGCCACGATGGCAAGCCACGAAAGACCGACAGCAATGCGCAGGCCCGTAAAGATGTAGGAGGCCGCCGAGGGCATCAAGATCTTGAAGAAGTAAGTGGTCTTCGACAGTTTCAGGACGCTTGCGACGTTGCGGTAGTCCTGGGGAGTGGCCCGCACGCCGACGGCGGTGTTGATGATGATGGGCCAGACGGCAGTGATGAAGATAACGAAGATGGCGCTCGGGTTGGCCTGGCTGAGAGCTGCGAGGGCAATCGGTAACCAGGCGAGCGGCGGGATTGTGCGCAGTATCTGGAAGAGCGGGTCGAGGGCCAACTGAAAGCCGCGCACCGAACCCATCAAGATACCGACCGAGACACCGATGACAGCGGCGAGGGTGTAGCCGATTGCCACCCGCTGCAATGAAGCGGCCAGTTGCCAGAAGAGGCCCTTGTCATTTTCGTCGTTATTGAAAAAGCCCGTAACCAGCGGCTGGGTATCCTGAACCACCTGGAGTGGACCGGGAAGCGAACCGGTCATACCGGCGGCACTGAGCGACTGCCAGATAGTCAAAAAGATAGCCAGGGCAATCAGGGGCAGGACTACGACACTGGCGTTGTCCATGAACTGCTTGAGTTGCGGGCTCGTTTTGGGAGCGGCGAGCGTAGTCGGGGCGGTGATAACCGGTTCTTTTGTCGTCGTCATCGGAAAATACTCGTGAGTGAGAGGTGCGGGTGTCAATCAGGTTTCTTAAACCAACTTCTTGAGCTTGACGCTCTTTAGATAAGCTTCCGGGTTGGCCGGGTCGAAGGCGATGCCGTCGAAGAATTTCTCGACGCCACGGGAGGTGCCCTTGGGGGAAGGCTGTCCGAGTGCTTTTGCCGCTTCGCGCCAGATGTCCTCGCGGTTGACGGCGCTCACCAGTTTTTTGGTGTCGGTATCCTGGGGCAAGATGCCCCAGCGGATGTCCTCGGTCAAAAACCAGAGGTCGTGGCTCTTATAAGGATAGGAGGCAAAGTCTTTGTAAAACTGCATGACGTGGGGGCTGTTGCGCTCAATCGGTCGGCCGTCGCCGTAGTCGATGATCCCCTTGTAGCGGGCAACGATGTCGGAAACCGGCGCTCCGACCCACTGGCGCTTGGAGACAATTTGGGAGAGTTCGTCTTTATTCTCGGCTTTGTCGGCCCAGATCTGGGCTTCCTGCACCGCCATCACCAGGGCCTTGGTCGCCTTGGGATACTTCTCGACGTAGTCGGCGCGCAGTACGAAAGATTTCTCCGGGTGGCGGTTCCAGATCTGGCCAGTGGTCACCGCTGTGTAGCCGATTTGCTGGTTGATCAGTTGCTGGTTCCAGGGTTCGCCCACACAAAAAGCGTCGGTGACGCCCGTCTTCATATTGGCCACCATCTGCGGCGGCGGCACGGTGATCACTTTTACGTCCGTTTCCGGGTTGATGCCACCGGCCGCGAGCCAGTAGCGAATCCAGGCCCAGTGGGTACCG
>JANNPH010000098.1:0-1527 GCA_031399965.1 Gloeobacteraceae cyanobacterium SOY_34_metabat_159
CACTAAGGTTGCGACCGGACGACGGAAATCTCGTACCAGCAGCCAGGCATCCGCGTCGAGCACATCAAGGCCGGCCGCAACGAAGTCGTAGGCCAAACCACCAGAACTCCGATTAGCGAGAACGAGACCGAAGTCACCCAGACGTTCTACTGGAATATCCCCTGGATCACGCCCTTCAAGCCGATCGCGCAGCACGTGGCGCGCGTCTTTCTGGGCCAGGATCGCCACATGGTGACGCTTCAGCAGGAAGGCCTGAAGTTCAACCCACGCTTGATGCTGATCCAAGACGCTGACGTACCGGCCATGTGGTACCACCGGCTGAAGAAAGAATGGGCCGAAGCGGCCGCCGCCAAGCGCCCCTTTACCAACCCGGTGACCGAAACGACGCTGCGCTGGCGCAGTTAACACGGCATCCCGCTTGCGACGTAACCCCTGAACCGCGCCAAGCCTGTCTCATTTGGAGACGGCAGCGTCGGCAGGGCTTTGGGTCATGTCGCTTCCTACTCTCGGCGAACTTCGTTTTGCGCAAAATCTGTTCGCGAGCGAGCGAAAGCCCTATCGCCGCCGCTCCGTCGACGGCCTTTGGAACAGGTTCTTCGACCTGTCCGTCATGGTGACGTTCGTCTTCTTCTTGTTCATGTAACGAAAAAGCGCGCCCCGTACGGGACGCGCCTCTCCAAACACCTAAGAAGCGTTAGTGTGTTCCGGCGATCCCGGGCGAAGCGCCGAAGTCGCGTTTCGCCGCCACGATCGTAACCGTGAAGCCCGCGATGACGTCCAAGATCGTCATCAGCGCCAGCATGAAGAACACCGAGTTAGAAAAGCCCTGCATCGTGATGAACTGAATGATGCACACGACCGCGAGCAGCATCGACAGACCGTGGTTGATGATCGACATCGCATCCGTGCGCGTCGATTTCACGACTTCGACGAACAGCAACAGCAGGCTAAGTCCCATGAACACGTCGGCGAACGAAACGCCCCATGCGTCGCCCGAGAACATGCCGATCGTGAAAATAGGTGCCGACATCCAGCTGCCGACGTTACCCGGGGTCGCAATCCCGGTCAGCACGACGAAATTGTAAAGAACGAGCGGAAATACCAACAACGGGATGATATTCAGCGCCGACAAACCTCTGCCCATGAACCCTCGTAGCCTCCAGTTAAAAGCCTCCCCGGCTTGCCTCAAAGCTTACCAGCCCAAAGAAGCAAGTGCCAAGCTGGGGATCGGAAGTGGCTATTTTGTGGCGGCGGGCGGTTCGTCGCCGTTTTCGCGCCCTGCAGCCGCTCTTTCAGCAAATATGAGGTAGAGGTTGCGGGCATAGACAATCAGGCCAAGAGCCTGGCCCGAGATGAAGACCGGATCCTTCTTATATATAGCGTAGACGAGCAGCACGATCCCGCCGCCGACGCTGAAGTACCAGAACATCACCGGAACCACGCTGCGTCCCGCCTTTTCGCTAGCCCACCACTGCACAAGAAAGCGTGACATGAAGAGCGCCTGACCGGCGAAGCCGATCAGCAGCC
>JANNPH010000112.1:0-28212 GCA_031399965.1 Gloeobacteraceae cyanobacterium SOY_34_metabat_159
GCTCAGATGGGAGAGCGCAGCAATCGCACTGCTGAGGTCAGGGGTTCGAATCCCCTACTCTCCACCAGATCCATTCTATGAGCCGTTCTTGGCAACTATGAAAGCGGCTGGGTGCAGATTCGTTTACAAAGTCTGAGGCACGGCACGCTACTTCGGCAACAAATCCACCACCAGGACGGTAGCATTTGGATCAATTACGTCTGCTGGCACTTGAATGGTTAACTCGCCAATCGGGTCAGGATTTTGCATTGAGTCCAGGATGGCGCATCGAGTGCTGTACTCCAGCGGTTGATTTGTCTTCAGTGATCGCACTCCTGCGATTCGCTTGATGGGTAGGCCGCGCACGGAGATTGCCTCGTATGGCTTCATTAATAGATGCAGGTAGAAACGGTTTTCGCGCCGAGTCGATGTGCCATAAAACTGCCAGGCCTCCAATCCCGGTTTGGTGCCGATAATACTCTCGGCGTGATCACTCATCCAGGCTGAAACAGCTTCCAATCGCTCGACTTGCTCGGGTGGAATCTCTCCATTTCCCATCGGGCTGACGTTGAGTAACAAGTTGCCGCCTTTGCCTGCTACTTCGCATAAGGTGTGGATTAACTGTCGGGCAGATTTGAACTGCTGATCGGTCGGGTTGTAGCCCCAACTTTCGTTGATCGTCAGGCAGGTCTCCCAGGGCCGGGTTGGCGGCTGTGCAGGAATAAACTGTTCAGGCGTGTCGAAGTCACCAAAGCCCGGCAGCCGATCGTTGACCAGACAATGCGGTTGCAGGCTGCGAATCATCTGGTGCAGGTCAGCCGATTTCCACGCTTCAGCCGAGCGCTCCCAGCCGCCGTCAAACCAGAGCACATCAATCTCCCCATAGTCTGTCAGCAGTTCGCGTAGTTGGGCGGCAAGAAACTCCGAATAGCGCTGCCATTGCTCAGGCGTAGGTTGCGGCAGGCGATCAAATCGGTAAGGCTTATCGGCTTCGGTAAAGGCGGGATAGTCCGGGTGGTGCCAATCGCTGAGCGAGAAGTATAAGCCGACTCGAATACCGTGGGCTCGCATTGCATCGAGAAATGAGCGCACAATATCCCGGTGGTACGGCGTCTGCTGAATCGAGAATTCAGACTGCTGAGTATGAAACAGGGCAAAGCCATCGTGATGCTTGGCGGTCAGAATTGCGTACTGCACTCCCATCTGCTTTGCCAGCCTTGCCCAGTCCTGCGGGTTGTATTGGATGGGGTTGAAGCTGGAGGCATTCTGGTGATACGTCTCGACTGGCACATCCTGACAGTAAGGCAAGCTGAACACACCGCCGACCATTGGCCACGATAGCTCCCAGCCCTGGTTGCTGCTGTGCCCCCAGTGGACAAATAGACCGAAGCGAGCAGTGTCAAACCAAGGATTTTGCATAGAATCAGGCTTTAGATTGCTTTCTGAATTTTTCAGTCAAAACGCACTCCAATACAACAGTTGAGGTTGTGCAATGGGAGCATGAAATGTCCTGAGGGCCATTCTTGAAACCGGGTAAAATACAGCTGTAGTTCGATATCGAGTAGTCATCAGGCTAAACGATGGTTTAACACCGTATCGAGGCGCGGTCGATCCGGATCTTCAGGCACCGCCTTTTCAATCAAGCATTGCGCCTCGTGATCGAGCAGTTGTAAGGTAGCGACTTGATTGTCGAACCAGGGCTCGTCGTGGACTAGCCGCCAACCCAGGGGAGGCGACCCGATGCCGACGGAGCGGGCCAGTTGTTCCCCTAACCGCCTGGCCAGCCCCGACCACCCAAAGCGAAAGATCCGGCGCTCCTTCCAATCGAGGGAGTTGCGGATCGGTGAGCAGACAGCTTGATAGACGGCACTCTGCACCGGCGTCCCCGGCTGAAAACTGATCTTTGCCAGGTAAGCGTGGTGGACATCGCCCGAGAGCACGACGACCGAGGCCGGTGCCCGTCCGCGCTCACCCGCCGCCACAGCGCGCAGCAAAGCGGCTAAGCGATGAAACGAAGCCTGAAAAGCGGGCCAGTGCTCCAGATCAACCGCCCGGCGCAGTTTTTCGCCCAGTGCCGCTGCCCGCTCTCCCCAGGCCCCGGCACAAATCGCCTCGTTCCAGGCTTCCAGGTAGTGGATGCCCGGTGCCAGCAAGAAAGGTACGGAGGTGGCGATCAGCAGGTGGTCGAAGTCGCCGCAGGTCTGCGCTTCGAGCCAGTCCCACTCGCGATCGTCAATCATCAGCCGCTTTTTGCCTTCAAGCACCCGCCCGGAGCGTGCATCAAGCACGACGAGCCGGGTTGTGCCCAGATCGCGCGCAAAACTCCAGCGCACTCCCTCTACTTCCCGGTCGGAGCGAAAGGCGAAGCGGCGCAGCAAGGGTCCTGCGTCCTCCTCCTGCCGTACCCGTGCGAGCAGGGCGTCGGCCTCCAGCTCCACCGGCGATAAGTTACCCAGGTGCTGGTAGATCCAGTAGGACATGAAGCCGCCGACGATCCGTGCGTCCCACCACTCCTGCGCACGCATCTGCGCCACCCAGGATTCGGAAATGTTCCAGTCGTCGTGCATGTCGTGGTCGTCAAAGACCATCAACGTCGAGATCGTCGAGAGCAACCAGCGCAGCACCGGATCGCTCCAGGCGTCTAAATAAAGATGGGTGTACTCCTCAAAGTCGGCTACCTCCTCACCGGGCGGCTTGCCTGCGGCGCGCCGGGCCTGGATGAATTCGCGAGTGTTGGGCGAAACTTCATCGGCGTAAATTTGATCGCCCAGGAATAGAAGTGTGTGTGGCCAGTCGGCTTGCGCCTGACCCGCGAGCCGCAGGGCCAGGGCGTAGAGCGCATCGAACTCCCGGCCGCGGGAGTCCTGGTCTTTGGTGAGCGTGTAAGGCGCTTCGTGGGGCAGGGTGACGCGGCAGGAGCCAAAGACGAGTTTGACTGGGCCGTCCGGCCCGAGGGTGCGGATAACGCTGGGCGGAAAGGGCGAACCCGGCTCGGGCCAGACGGGTTCATCGTCGAGGGTGACCGTGTAAGGGTAGGTTTGCCGAGGCTCCAGGCCGGTGACGCAGATGACCGCGTAGAAGTGCCCTTCGACGTGAAAAGTGCGCGAACGACAACCCAGTGCCTCGACTTTACAAGGGGTATCGGTTTCAACCCAGATCGTCGCATCCGTCTGGCCGACGTAGCGCAAGAGCGGTCCCAGCAAGAGCTTAGCCATCGCGGCGGCTCCAGGCGGAAACATTTCCAATTTCTTCTTGCACCGAACGAGAATCTCCCAAACGTGTGCCGCGCCGAAACCAGTCAGGCTCGACTTGCACCGCGACAGCAATGTCCTCAGACCCATTATGAACGGGCGCAACAGTGTCGAAAATGTGTCGAGAGGTGGAAGAAAGGCACCAATACGGCGTCGCTACCCGATTTTGTCCGGGATATTGTCCGTAGGCAACACCAGCACTTCGTGTATCGCTGTCGCTGCATTTCCGCCTGTTCTGGTGCCGCCGCCAAAGACAAAAATTCGGTCTCCGACGGCCGACGCCCCCAACCCGTGTCGTGGGGTCGGCAGGGGTGGCAGTGCTGCCCAGACGTCTGTTTTCGGGTCGTATACCCAACTTTCGGCAAAAACTTTCTGCTCCGGGACCCACTGTTCGCCGCCAAAAACGTAAAGCTTGCCGTTCAGTGCGGTCGCAGCAAGACCACCTCGGGCTCCAGGCATAGGCGAGCGCGTCTGCCAACGGTCAAGCTTCGGATCGTAGACCTCAAGCGTTGGTACATTGACCTGGCGCGTAGTGCCATCGGCATTCTTGAGAAACTGGCGGCCACCGACCACGTAGATCTTCCCATCGATTACGGCCGACCCGGCACTGTTTCGCGGTGTCGGTGCATCGGCGCGGGCTGACCACCGCCCGGTCGCCGGGTCAAATACTTCGTTTCGGACGCTGTCGATATGGTCATTAAAAAGCCGAGCATTCTCAGTGGCTCGAACGCGCCCACCAATCAGGTACATCTTGTGATCGACCACGGCAGATATGCCCTCTGCGCGAGCCACCTGCAAGTCGGCACCCTCAGTCCAGGTGTTGGAAGCAGGATTGTAGGTCAACACTACGGGCACAAGGCCACGTAGCTTGTTTCTCGGTGCGCCGGAAACGTGTGGGCAATTGACTGTGCCCTGCTCTTGCGACCTTTCGGCACAAGAGAGAATATCCTCAACTTGTGAGGTAGCGCTCAGGCAATGCTTGAGCGGGTTGGCGTCATCTGCCCTTCCGCTTTCTCCTTTTGCCGCCATTTGCCGCCGGGAAGGCAGGCTTAGAGAGGCGGGTATAGGGAGATGCCAGGCATCAGCCAACCAGAGCAAGCATACTCTGTGGCGGTCGCTCTCATCCACAGGCACAAGGCCGTGTGGTGTTCCCACTCCCCTCATAAACATCGCAGCCTGTGCGCGCCAGTCCGGAAACCCACCGGTAAAGCCACCGACACCGTAAAGTAAACCCTTCACGGCCGAGAGCGCAATGTGGTGGCGTGCTTCAGGCAGCGGTCTCAACAGTGTCCATGCGTCATTGGCAGGATCATAAGACTCGAAATGGGCCGAGAACCCGGTATTCGGGCTGAGTAGACCGCCGACTACGTAAATTTTTCCGTTCAGGACTTCCGGATAAAGCTCTTGCCGGGCCACTGTCGGCGATGCAGCTTTGGTCC
Source organism: Gloeobacteraceae cyanobacterium SOY_34_metabat_159 (assembly GCA_031399965.1). GTDB lineage: Bacteria > Cyanobacteriota > Cyanobacteriia > Gloeobacterales > Gloeobacteraceae > JANNPH01. Next base: position 4,670 of record JANNPH010000112.1, read on the forward strand.
AGTACGGTGGTCGGCTTTGCGCTTGACCCGGTACGGGCGACCATGGTGCGCTGACCAATAAGATCAAGACCAACGCGGAAGATAGATATCCAGGCAACATCACGCGTACTCCATGTCGGATTTTTCTATGCCTCGATTCCCGCCTTTTCTCAATAAGGACTGGCAGTAGGACGCACGATGATTTCACTCACATCGACGTCGTCGGGCTGTTGGATCGCAAACAAGACGGCTCTGGCAATCGCGTCCGCCGAAATGGCGATCTTTCGGAAGTCTTGCATTCCCTGACGCGCCTCGCTGTCTGAAATGCTGTCAGCCAGTTCTGACTCCGTCGTGCCGGGCGAGATGACTGTCACCCGGATGTTGCTCACTTCCTGGCGCAGTCCCTCAGAAATTGCGCCAACTGCAAACTTGGTTGCACAATAAACGGCTGCAGTCGGGTAGACAGCGTGACCGCCGATTGAGGACATGTTGACGAACTGCCCCGACCCCTGTTGCTGCATCAGCGGTAGCCCAGCCGCGATGCCATGCAGTACGCCCCGGATGTTCACATCGATCATGCGGTTCCATTCATCAATCTTCAACACCTCCAGTTTGGAGAGCGGCATCACGCCCGCATTGTTGACCATCACATCGATGCGGCCGAACCTTTCCTGCGCAAAAACAACAAAGGACTGCACGTCTTCCAGGCTGGTCACATCCAGGGCGCGGTATTCTGCCGAGCCACCTTCAGCATGGATATCAGCGACGAGTTTTTCCAGTCGCTCCGTGCGCCGTGCACCCAGCACGACACGGAGGCCGGAGCGGGCAAGCAGGCGTGCGGTCGCTTCACCGATGCCGCTGCTCGCGCCTGTAATCAACACCACTTTTTGGCTGTTTGAGCTGCTTTCGTGGGTACTCATGAGACGGTATCTCCAAATTGTTTGATGTTTGTGGCTCTATTACCTGGCAGTGCTGGTATTCGTTGCCTGCGCAGCGAAGACTTCCCGCAATGCCTGTGCGGCATCGATAGCCCGCAGAAATCCGGCCGTTACCGTGGTGAGGTAGACGATATGGTCTCGCATTATTTACTTACAATACGTATCGTATTAAAATAGAAATCGGATGTCAAGCGCTGGTTCTGAAGAATGCCTCAAGACCTTAAAAACAAACGAATCGGGCGACCTCGCTCTCAAGAATCGAGGGCAGCAATCCTGGAGGCAACCTGGAAATTGCTCAAAACAACCACCCTGAGAGATCTGTCGATCGAGGCGATTGCTCGTGAGTCCGGTGTCGGGAAAACCACGATTTACCGCTGGTGGCCCAGTAAAGCAGCGGTAGTCATAGATGCCTTTCTAGATAATGTTCTGCTTGTTGCACCTTACCCAGAAGGATTGTCGGCAGCAGAAGCCATCACACAGCAGATGGCTGCTCTGATACAAGCCTGGTCAGGAGAGTACGGGCGCATCCTGGCACAGATCATCGCTGAGGGACAGTCTGATCCGGAGGCTCTGGACAGGTACCGCAACTACTTCCTCAACCATCGTCGTGCTGAGGTAAGAGCAATTATTGAACGGGGGATTGAGAGTGGCGAGTTTGCTCCCAGTCTCGACCCGGATTTAGCGATCGATATTCTTTACGGACCCATCTACTACCGACTTTTGGTCGGCCACCTACCCCTCGACCAGCAGTTTGCAGAAGAACTTTCTCAATGGGCAATGAAAGCGATCAAGAGCGCTTGACACATTCACTGCCCATTCAGAAAAGACCTGTTGGCCTTTCTTCAGCGAGGCTACCTCCGAGGCCCACTCGGCTCAACTTGACGCCGCCCTACAGCCTGTAAAGCCGTCCGCAGGTCCTGGAACTGGATGAGCTTGCTCAAGAAGCCGTCCATTCCCGCCGCCAGACAAGCCTGTTGATTCGCTTCTGTTGCCGAGGCGGTCAGCGCAATAATGCGCGGACCCAGGGGCAATTTCCAGCGCTTGCGGATCTGTGCGGTCGCTTCCAGCCCGTTCATCTCGGGCATCTGGACATCCATCAAGATCAGGTCATAAGGCTTCAACTCAAGCATCTTGAGCACTTCCAGACCATTAGTGGCAAGATCCGCCTGGTAACCAAGCTTTGTGAGCAGCCTCAGTGTCACTAGCTGATTGAGTCGATTATCCTCGGCAAGCAGGATGTGCAGAGGTTCCTCGGCAAGCAATAGAGAAGCAGGAGCATTTGGGACAGCGGGAGCTTTATCCGAGGGTGATGCTTCAAGCGCAAACGACGGCAATGGGTCTGCCACCGCCTCCACCGCTATCGTAAAGCGAAACGTCGAACCCACTCCCAACTTACTCTCCACCCAGATACTCCCCCCCATCAGTTCCACCAGACGACGACTAATCGCAAGACCCAGACCACTCCCACCAAAGCGGCGCGTCGTCGAGGCGTCCACCTGGCTGAACTGCTCAAATAGCTGGTCGTAGTGCTCCCGCGCTATCCAGATGCCCGTGTCCCGCACCGCAAACTCCAATAGCCGACCCACACCTTCCGCAGGTACCCCACTGCTTACCTCCACCTCCACTTCACCCATGAAGGTGAACTTCACCGCGTTGCCCACCAGGTTTAACAGCACCTGACGCAGACGGTTCACATCCCCCAGCAGCGTCATCGGTACTTCCGGCGCGACCCGATAGCGCAACTGCAAGCCCTTCTGACTCGCTTGAGACGACAGCAGGTCCAGCGTCCCTTCCAGACAGTCCGCCAGATGAAATGGCAGCACCTCAAGCTCCAACTTGCCCGCCTCGATGCGCGAAAAGTCCAGGATGTCGTTGATCAGCACCAGCAACACATCGCTGCTGCGGCGCACGATCTCGACGAACTCCGACTGCTCAGGGTTCAGGTCGCTGTCGGCAAGCAGGCTGCTCATGCCGATGATGCCGTTCATGGGGGTCCGGATCTCGTGGCTCATGTTCGCCAGGAACTGGCTTTTCGCCAGGGAGGCCGCTTCTGCTTTGAGCTTCGCTGCGACCACTTCCGCTTTTTGTTGGTGCAGCAAGCCGAGGGCAAGTTCGTGGATGTGGCTGTGGGCAATCAGCAAAGTCGTGACTTCGAGCAGGCGGACCCGGTCTGGGGCGACAGTGACGACGATGGGCTCGTGGACGTAGAGGGCGGGGCGGGCGAGGACGAGTTTGACGGCCTCGGCGATGGTGAGAGAGCCAGTGGCCTGGAGGAAGCGTTGTCCCTCAGAGGCGAAGGCGGGGATTTCGGCGATGGGCAGCCTGAGGAAGACTTCTCTTGAGAAGGGCCGGGCGAGCAACTCGGTGAGGCAACGCCTGGAGAGCATGGCGACGAGTTGTTGGCTATTGGTGACGAGGACGCCTGGTAGAGCGGGGTCGTCGTTGAGTTGTTGCCAGATAGTTTGTAGGGGGGTGGCGTCATCGACGGAGTAGGCACTGAGGGGCAGCTGGCTCAAAACACTGTCTACCCGCAGGGCGGGTGAAAGGAGCGGCGGCAAAGGTGAAAGCAGAGATGGCATAAATACCCACTGGAGAGCAATAGATGGACAGGGCTCAGGGCAAGACACATATCTTAAAGATGCCCGCCTGATGCCCCGTCTCTCTACTCCCGGCAGTCAAGTATTGTTCAAGAGTTTCGTCTGCGGCGCTGGAAGCAGATGGTTCCACCCACGACCCCAAAACCCAATAACCCAGAGAGCATGTTTGGCTCAGGTACTGCTGCCAATTCCTGGGTTGCGGCAAATCCATTTGCATAGGGAGTAACTACCGGCATTGTGTGAGGTTGCGAGCTTTTATCTGAAGTTGTCAGCAGATCTACACAATGACTGGCAATGATCGGCAGACTTCGTTGTCGCGGAATTTTAGAGTGTCTGCGTATCAGCCACCGACACGGGCGACAGACAATGAAGCAGACAGTGGTCCTATTGGCGAGCGGCGCCTGCAGTTTGTTGATGGTGGGGCTTGTCCTTGCCCAGCAAACAACCGTCAACCTCTCGCAGCAGTCCTACCAGCAGGCCCGCCAGATCCTAGCAGCGGGCGTCGAGGCGACCGGCGGGCTTACGGCAATGCGTGCCGGGCGAAACGTTGCCCTCGAAGAGGTGGGCACAACCCTCCATGCCTATCAAAGTGCCGACCCGGCGGTGCCGTTTACGAGTGGCCCTTACCAGGGGAAAACTGCTGTCGATTATGAGCGCGGCCGACTCTACGACGAACAGAAGTTTGGGTTTCCAGGAGTATCCGTCCGCAACAAAACGGTGATCGACGGCAAGACCGGCTACAACCTGGACCTCGACAGTAAAGTCGCAACGGCTATCAACAGCCCCTCGGTCGCAACTAACCGTGTGATCGTACGCAAGTTTCCGCACCTGCTGTTGCTCGACGCTCACAATCGTCCCGAAACCCTGCGCTACCTGGGCGAGGATACCGTGGACGGTAAAAAGCAGCAGATCATCGCCTACGCCCGCGACGACGGACGGCAGGTGACCCTGTACTTTGATGCTGGAACGAAGTTGCTCACCAAGAGCGACTATTTTTACACCGACCCGGCGATTGGCGATTCGCAGTCGGTGATGGTCTACACCGGTTACCGCCGCCTGGATGACCTTCAAGTCCCCACTGGCCGCGTGCTCTACAACTCCGGCGAACCGATACAGCGGACCGAATACACCCGCGTCAGTATCAATAGTCCAATTGCCGACGAGCAGGTGCAGGTGCCGGAAGGCTTCAAGCAGGTACCGGCAACCCCGCCCTCGCAACCAAAACTGACCACGCTCGCCGAGGATATTTACCTGGTTGAGAATGTGGGCGATGGCTACAATGCCATGTTTATCGCCTTCAATGACTATGTGCTGGTGGTCGATGCCGCCGAGCCGATTCCCTTTGCCCGGACTGCAGGCGGGCTGGTCGAACTGATTAAGCGCACAGTGCCTAATAAGCCGATCAAATACGCGGTGCTCACCCATCACCACGCCGACCACGCCGGCGGCGTCCGCGCCTTCGTGGCCGAGGGGGCGACCGTGGTCACGACTCCCAACAACCGGGCAGCAGTCGAGCAACTACTCACAGCGCGCCATACCCTGGTCCCTGACCCGCTGGCCGGTAAGTCCCGCACAGCCAAGATCGAATTTGTGCAAGGCAAGCGGGTATTTCGTGATAGCCGACATCTGGTCGAATTTTACGATGTCGGCCCCAACCCCCACGCCAAAGAAATCCTGGTCGCCTGGCTGCCGCAACAGAAGATTCTCTTCGAGGCCGACCTGCTCACCTCCACCCCGGAAGGTCTACTGCCACCCGCCCAGGCGGCGACCCGTAGCCTCGAAGAGCGGCTGCAAGCCCTGAAGATTGTTCCGGAGCGCATCATTCCCGTGCACGGTCGGACTGTCACCTATCAGCAGATGCGTGCCTCACTTGCTCAAGTGCGCACAGCCGAACAGTAACTTCGCCGACGGGGTTGAGATAAAAGCACTTAGCCAGGAGGGTGAGTGCATGCAGCAATTTGCTCTCACCCCAGGGTTCGGCAGGGGCACGCTGCTACGTGCCCTTGCCAAGCCTCATCAAAGGGGTGCAAAGTGAACTTTCAAGCCGCCTTCCGGCCGCCGGGTGGGTACCAGTACCGGCTTCAGGCTCTGGCCCGGCGCAAGTTGCCATTGGTAACGGCGCAACAGGAGGGCGGCGACGATTTTCATCTCAAGTTTGGCAAAGGCAATGCCGATGCAGACGCGCGGACCACCACCAAAGCCAATCAGACTAAAGGGTTTTGGTGATCCCTGTTCAGGAGCAAAACGGTCGGGGTCAAAGCGGTCGGGGTCAGGATAGATTTCCGGGAGGCGATGAGACACCAGGATCGAGTAGAGTACCTGCCAACCGGCCGGTACATTGTAGCCATTAAGAGTAAAGGGTTTCACGACACCCCGGAAGCCGCCGCCGACCGGTGGGTGCAGGCGTTCGACTTCCAGGAGCACCTGATCGAGGTAGGGCATCCGGCTTAACTGGTCGAGACTCAACTCGGATCCGAGCGCCTGCTGTTCTGTGCGGGCACGGGCCAGCACGGCGGGATGGCGGCCAAGTTCTAGGCAAAGCCAGGTGAGCAGGGCCGTGGTCGTCTCGTGGCCGGCAAAGAGCATCAGCATCGCCTGGGCCGTCAGTTCTTCGTCGTTCATGCCGCTGCCGTCCTCGTCGCGGGCCTGTACCAGCAGACTGAGGGCGTCACTCGCAGGCTCAAGGCGTCGGGCGCGCACGACTGCGCGGATGTGGTCGTTCAGGGCGTCGCGGGCGGCGACCGCCCGACCAAAACGGGTGCCGGGAATCGGCAAGGAAGTGATTCCCAGTAGCCCATCTGTGAGGTCGCTAAAGTGTCGGCTGAGCCGGGCTACGTCCGAACCGGGTTCAGCACCGATCAGCAATTCACTGGCGATTTCAAAGGTGAGCATTTTTAATTCGTCGAACCAGCCGAAGATGCCGAGCTTCTCCCACCGCATCAAGTAGCGCTCGGTCGTCTGCTGCATCGCCTGAAAATAGCCTGCCAGGGCCGGTCCATGAAAAGCCGGCATCAGGAGGCGGCGATTCTTGCGGTGCTCCTCGCCGTCCTGTAAAAATAGCGACTCGCCCAGCAGCACCTTGAAACTCTCAGGCCAACCGGAGCGCCAGCTAAAATGCTCCATCCCGGTCGAGAGCACAAATTGCACAGCCTCCGGGCCGATCATCAAAACCGTCGGTCGGCCAAGCAGATGCGTCTTGCTGACTGGCCCGAAGCGCCGATAAGCCCGAAAAGCAAAGTCAGGATCGAGCAAAAATTGCAGAGTCTCCCCAAGTAGGGGAAGCCCGAGGTTACCGGGCGGTGAGAGCTGATAGTCGCGCATTGACAGGTACGAAGGTTGAACCCGAATTGTAGTGCCCTGAAGCGGTGTCGGGATGGATATGCGCTAATCCATGAACCGGTCAATCGCCTGACTGAGCGCCTTGACTTCTTCCATCGCGCCACCCTTTTCGACCGCGTGCACGACGCAGTCGGTCAGGTGCTCCTTGAGAATCAGCTTGGCCACCTGGTTTAGCGCAGCCCGTACAGCAGAGACCTGAACCAGGACGTCCGGGCAGGAACGGTCCTCGCGTACCATGTTGCCAATTCCTCTGACGTGCCCTTCGATGCGGGCGAGGCGATCGAGCAACATCTTGGTGTGAGCCGGGTCGTGGATGTGGACAGGATGAACATGAGGAGCGGCAGGAAGTGCACCGGCCTGAGGATCTTGTGACATGTGCTCGTAAGCAGCGGATCTCTCTCAATTTACCGCTGAAATCGAGTTCGTCTAATCGTTGTCGATCCCAGTCTCAGCCAGGGGCCACAGATCACTGAGTGATCGCACCCACTGGGTCAGGGCCTGCCGGAGCGACAGGAAGCCCCAGCCCTGTTGTGCTGAGATAAAGAGGGCGAGCGGATACTCCTGCTCAGCAAAGGCGCGCACGTCGGCACGTACCCGGTCGACTTTATTGAAGACCAGCAATTGCGGCCCGGTGGCAATCGGCAGACTTGCGAGTATTTGCTGGACGGCCCGAATGTGGTTGAGCCAGGCCGGGTTTGAGAGGTCGATGACGTGGATCAAGGCGTCGGCCTCGGTCACTTCTTCGAGGGTGGCCCGAAAGGCGTTGAGCAGTTGCGGCGGCAGGTCGTGGACGAAGCCGACCGTATCGGTGAGCAGGACCGCTTCGCCCGTGGGGAGTTCGAGGCGGCGGGTGGTCGGGTCGAGGGTGGCGAATAGCTGGTCGGCGACGAAGGCGTCAGAGTTGGTGAGGGTATTGAGCAGGGTCGATTTTCCGGCGTTGGTGTAGCCAACTAGGGCGAAGACGGGCACTTCTTTGCGCTGGCGGCGCGAACGCATCCGGCCGCGGTGAGCCTGCAGGGCGCTCACGTCGCTCTGCAACTTGGCGATCCGACGGCGAATCACACGGCGGTCGGTTTCCAGCTTCGTTTCACCAGGACCACGGGTGCCGATGCCGCCGCCCAGGCGCGAGAGGGCTGTGCCCTTGCCGGTCAGGCGCGGCATCAGGTACTGCAACTGGGCGAGCTCTACCTGGAGCTTGCCCTCGTGGGAGCGGGCGCGGCGCGCAAAGATATCGAGGATTAATTCAGTGCGGTCTACCACCCGCACACCGAGCGCCTGCTCCAGGTTGCGCGCCTGAGAAGGCGTCAACTCGCGCCCCGAAACGACCAGGCTAGCCGCGAGTTCCTGGGCGGCGAGGGCAACTTCTTCGATTTTACCGAGCCCAATCATCGTCGCCGAGTCGGGCTGGTCGCGGCGCTGGGCAAAGACTTTCAGCACCTCGCCACCGGCAGCGGTGACCAGTTGCATCAGTTCGGCCAGTTCTTCGTCGATTTCGCGGTGGCTGGTGCGGGTCGAGAAAAAGTCGATGAGCAGCACCCGCTCGCGGTCGCTCTCGACCTCGCGGGCAGTGACGGCGCGCCGAAACTCGTCTTCTAAGTCGCCCAAAAATACTTCAAAGTCTTGACCTGCCGCCTGGGCAAGCAACAGGGGCGTCGAGACCACCCAGCGCGCCTGCGGGTCAGGGACCAGGTTGGCAATATGCACGCGCTCGACGAAGCCGCTCGGGGCAGCGCTTGAGCGACGGTAACCCTCGATTTTGATGTCGAGGACGACCAGGGCATCGAGGCGCTGAAGGGCGAGGGCGGTGAGGGCGGCGCGGGTCGGTCCGCTGCCGTCGATTTGGGTTGTCACACAGCGCAGCCCGCTCAGGCGCTCGGCCCCCTGACGGGGTAACTCGTCGGGCGCAAACTGGGTTTCTTTGGCAGTGCCGACACCGACGCGCACCACCTGGCCGCGCCGGTTAGCGTAGACCGAGAGCGGTGACTCAAGCTCCGCGCTTAAAGCGGCGAGCCGTTCGGCAAATTCGATACTGAGAAACTGGTTTGCGGGGAAATTGCGGCTGTACAGGCGGCTGAGTTGCCTGAGTTGCGCCGGTTTGAGACCCTTGAGTACACCGAAGATTTTATCGATGACAGGTAACCAGAAAGCGACAGGTGCTGTCCATTATAGCGACCTCGGAGTGTGAGACAGTGACTGGGTGCTCGAAGGCACTCCAACCGTAGACCGGGGCAGGTGCACGGTAAAAGTCGCACCCTTACCGATGCCGGGGCTGTCTACCTGCACTGTGCCGCCGTGCAATTCGACGATGTGGCGGACGATGGCAAGCCCCAATCCCAGACCGCCCTGAGTGCGGGTGCTGGTGCTGTCGGCCTGCCGGAAACGGTCAAAGACGTGGGGCAGAAATTCAGGGTCGATTCCCTGACCAGTGTCACTGACCGCGATCTGGATACCGGTATCGAACTCGTCGAGATGCACTTCAATCCGTCCGCCGGCCGGGGTGAACTTGATGGCATTGGTCAGCAGGTTCCAGACGACCTGTGAAAGGCGCGTCGAGTCGCCCCAGATCGGGCCGACTGCGGCCAGTTCTGAACATAGGACGATCTGCTTTTCGTCGGCGACCAGCCGAATCGCCTCAATTGCCGCCCCGATCACCGGCAGGAGTTCGAGCGGTTGCCGCTCGATGTTGAGCTTGCCGCGAATAATGCGCGAGACATCCAGAATGTCGTCGATGAGCCGGGTCAGCAACTTGCCGTTGCGTTCGATGATTTCGAGGGCACGGCCCATCATCATCGCGTCGGGCTGTCCGCGCCGAAGCACCTGGCTGAAGCCGACGATCGGGTTGAGCGGCGTTCTCAGTTCGTGGGAGAGCATTGCCAGAAACTCGTCCTTGGTGCGGTTGGCCGCCTCGGCCTCGGCGCGCGCCAGTCTTTCGTCGGCCAATAATCGGGTGCGTTCGACCTCTGAGCGCTTGCGGTCGGTCGTATCGAGCGTGACGCCGACCATCCGCAACGGTCGCCCGTCCGGAGAATAGAACGCACGACCGTGGGCGGTCATCCAGTTGAGGCTGCCGTCGGGCCAGATTGTTCGATATTCAGCCTCGAAGTCGGTTTGCTCTGCGAGTGCACGCGCCACTGCTTCACTGACTATCGGGCGGTCCTCCGGGTGGATTGCCGTCAGGAGCATCTGGTAAGAGACTTCCAGTCCGGGCGCAAGACCGAAATGAGCCTTACAAAGCTCGGAGGTGGCGAGTTTGCCGCTGACGAGGTCGAGTTGCCAGGCTCCGAGTTTGCCGGTGGCAAGGGAGAGCTTCAGCCACTGTTCGCTTTCTTTAAGAGCCAGCTCAGAGTGCTTGCGCTCGGTCATGTCGATGGTGATGCCGTCAAAGCGCACCGGCTTACCTTCGGCATCGAGAAAGCCTCGGCCGATAGCGCGAATCCAGCGCAGCTGCCCGTCAAGCCCGACGGTCCGATATTCGATGTCGTAGGCGGTGTTGTCGGCGATTGACTGCTCGATGGCAAGCGATGTCCGGGCGCGGTCGTCGGGATGAAGACGCTCGTAAAATAGCGCGATGTCGACTTCGACCTCCAGGGCTATGCCAAAGTGCTCCTTGCACTTGTCATTCCATTCGAGCCGGTCAAAAGGCAAATCGCAGTACCACACTCCCAGCTGTGCCGCTTCGAGCACCAGGGCCAACCGTTCGCGGCTAACCTGTAGCGACTGGTTGAGATAGTGTTGCAGCTGGCTATTTTGTCTTCTCAGAGCCTGCAATTCTTCGATAAGCTGTTCCCTGGTCTTTAGCTCATCGTTCATACACCCACACAATAAGGCGATCCGTCGCTGAAAAGTGAGCGAGTGACCTTCGAGACAAATCAAAGAACAGACTGTGAGCCGAGCCCGATAAAGAGCAGGTAGCACACAGGCCAAGGACTCATTATTAGTGGCGTCAAGCTTAATTCCATCAGCCCTGGGTAGGAGCAAGCAGGATTACTCACAAGCCAATGACATGTCCCTCAAATGCACCGCGCACCACAAAAATACTTTCATGGTGCGCGGTACTGTTTTGGATGGGGGGAAACAGCTGGGGATCAGGGGGGCAGCTGGGGATCAGAAGAGCAGTTGCGGATCAGAGGGCAACTGCGGCGGGAACGGCCAGGGGGGAACTGAATCTCTCGATATCCTTATGGTCCCCTAGGGATGCTGTCCGGCTGTATGGATGGGATAAAGCTTGAGTGTGTGTTTGGTAAAGCAGATGCTCATCACTTCTGTCTGCGTGGTGATGGTGCGCTCAGGCACTCAGGATAAGTTGGCGTAGTGTCACCGGTTGCCCTTGAAATTGAAGACGATTGCTCAAACAGAAGTCCGCGAAGTGATGGAGACGCTGGCTGGCACTTACCACGGGCGAGGCGCTGTCGAACTCGACGGACCTTATCAAGTGCTGGTCTCCCTGGTCGTCTCTCAGCGCACGAAAGAAGAGCAGACTACTGTCGTGTCCCAGCGGGTCTTTGCAAAGTATCCCGACCTCGCGGCCCTGGCTGAGGCCGTGGAAAGCGAACTATTCACAGTGCTATTGGGCAGCGAGTACCGCGAGGTTAAAGCTCCTCGCCTGATCGCGATGGCGCGCATTCTAGTCGAGCAGTTTGCAGGCCGCATCCCGGACGACATCGATTCGCTCGTCAAACTCCCAGGTATCGGCCGCAAGACGGCGAATTGCCTTTTAATCTATGCCTTCAACCGCGAAGCACTCTGCATCGACACCCATGCCCACAAGATCACCAACCGCCTGGGCTGGGTACACACCAAAACCCCCGACCAGACCGAGACTGCCCTGCAAAAAGTGATGCCGCGAGACCTGTGGGCGGGCAGCAACCGGCTATTTCTTCAGCACGGCCGCGAAATTTGCCTGAGTAGCGCCCCGCCCAGATGCAGCCTTTGCCCAATCCGGAGTCTATGCGAGTATGGCCAGGACCCGGACACCAGGAAGCAATAGCCCCGGTGTCCGGTTGCCTGCGCAGGGCCGAACGGTATTGCTATCATCCGGCCCCAGTCCTACTCGACGGCCCGACCTGAGAGTCGGGTCAGTACATCGTTGGAGCGCTGGATGAACTGGCCCATCGTCTGGGCATCGAAGCTCTTTTGGGAGAGCAGTGCCAGGTCATAGACGTGCTGGCAGATGAGTTGGGTGAGGGGGTCGTCGCGGCCGGTGTCCTGGAGCCGCTGGACATTCTGGATGAGCGGGTTGTTGGTATTGAGGACCAGGGTGTGGTCGTCCAGAAATTCCATCTCCTTTTGCTGCATCAGGGCCGTCATCTCTTTGAGGCGGCGCAGAGACTCAGGCAGGAGCAGCACGGCCGGAGTGGCGTCGGACTTGAGGGCTTCGGCGCGCACTTTCAACTTGGGCAGTTTGAGCATCTGCTGAAACAGGTCCACCAACTGCTCGCTGCGGGTCTTGTTGGTATGCGGATCGACGATTTCCGCTGCCTTGTCTTTGCTCAGCAGGCTCTCGTCGAGGTCAGAATCGACGCGGGCAAAGCGCACTTCGCTGTTTTGTCGCTCCAGGAACGAGACGAAGTGGGTATCGATATAGGTGTCAAGCAGCAACACCTCGATATTCTGGGACTTGAGCAGTTCGATGTAAGGAGCCTGAGCACCGGTGTCAGAGGCGTAGTAGACCTTGTTGGGAATGGTCTCTTTGTTGCGCTCCAGGTAGTCGGAGAGCGTCGTCAGGCTCTCGCTGCCGCTCACCTGGAAGATCAAGATCTCTTTGACCTGCTCGTAGAACTTGTCGGAGTTCATCACGCCGTACTTGATGAACAGGTTGATGTCCTTCCAGCAGCTGACGTAGCGCTCGTAGTCGTCGCGGTGCAGTTCTTTGAGGCGGTCTGCGACTTTTTTGGAGATGTAGTCGGCAATGCGGCGCACGGTACGGTCATTTTGCAAAAACGAGCGCGACACGTTGAGGGGGATGTCGGGGCTATCGACCGCTCCTTGCAAAGGCGAGAGAAATTGGGGAATGATTTCCTCAACGTTGTTGCTCACGAAGACCTGGTTGCAGAAGAGGCGGGTCTGCCCCTTGGTGAAGTCGAAGTCAGACTTCAGGCGCGGGAAGTAGAGAATGCCCTGGAGGGTAAACGGGTAGTCGGTGTTGAGGTGCACCCAGAAGAGCGGTTCTTCGCTCATCGGATACAGGTAGCTGTAAAACTCCTTATAGTCCTCGTCTTTGAGGTTATTCGGAGACTGAGTCCAGAGCGGCTTCTGCCGGTTTGCCACTTCGCCGTTGAACTTAATCGGGATGGGCAGGAAATCGCAGTAGTTGCGGATGAGCGCGCGGACTCTGGCTTCATCCAGGAATTCTTCGTTGTCGGCGTCGATAAAGAGCTTGACTGCCGTACCGCGTTCGGTGCGCTCGGAATTGGTGATTTCAAAGGCCGTGGAGCCATCGCAGGACCAGTGCACTGCCTCGCTTTCGCTCTTGTAGGAGAGCGTGTCGATATCGACGCGCCCGGCTACCATGAACGCCGAGTAAAAGCCCAACCCGAAGTGACCGATGATCTGTTGTTTAGAGTCACCCTGATATTTCTGTAGAAACTCTTCGGCACTCGAAAAGGCGACCTGATTGATGTATTTTTTGACTTCCTCGGCAGTCATACCGATGCCGTTGTCGGCAATGGTCAGCGTCTTTGCCTCTTTGTCGAGGGTGACGTTGATCTCGAACTCTTCGCCGCTGCTTTGAAACTCTCCCGAATAGCCGAGCATTCTCACTTTGCTGATCGCATCGGACGCGTTGGAAATCAGCTCGCGCAGGAATATGTCTTTGTCGGAGTAGAGCCAGCGCTTGATGATCGGGAAGATGTTCTCGGTATGGACTGTAATACTTCCTTTTTCTTGCATAAAAATCGCCAGAACGCTCAGCTAATACGATAGCGCGAGCCTAGCCCATCCCTGCAGGCATACCGGTACCTGCCCAACCTCCCGAGCCAGGGCGCGATGGGCTAGGATTGCCCCCAAGCAGAGTCGATATAGGCCCGAGCGATAGACCAGGCGACCCGTCATGGCTAACACAGAACCGATCAGTCCCAAAACGGTCGCACCGCCTCCTGCCCTCAAGGTTAAGCCGACTCGTGCTCAGCGAAAGCAACAAGCGAAGCTTGCCCGCCAGTCGCCCCTCTGCCTCAACTGCGGTGAATTAACCCCCGGTCAATTCTGTGCGGGCTGCGGCCAGGTCAATGACACTTACCGGGTTTCTACGCGCAAACTGGTGGCCGACTTTATCGGTGACTACTTCACAGTCGATCTGAAATTCTTCAAAAGTGCACTGCCGCTCCTCTTCAAACCCGGATTTTTGACCAATGAATACATTGCCGGGCGGCGGGCACGCTACATTTCGCCACTGCGGATGTATCTATTTGTAAGTGTCGCCTACTTTTTCATCCTGACTTTCAGCAGCGACGGGTCGAATAGTGATGTTACTCCGCCCGACAAACCCCCTACTCCGGTGACGGCTCCCGCTCCACAAGCGACCGACCCGGCCGCTGTCGTCAAACCTGCCAAACCGCCAAAGACTGGTCCTCCCATTGATGTCGGCGTTCGCATCAACGACGAAGATTTGAAGGTCGATACCGGCAATCAAAAATTCGATAAGTTCATTATCAAATCGCTCAAAAGAAAAGTGCCCGTTCTACAGAAAGAAGGAGAGTTCGAGAGATCAGTGCTGCAAGCCTTTAAAGAGCACTTCCCAAAAGCGATGTTCTTCTTGATGCCAGTCTTTGCCCTCCTGCTCAAGGTGCTGTACCTGCGCTCGGGCAAATACTACGCCGAACACCTGATCTTCACGCTGCACTTTCACGCCTTTGCCTTCGCGCTGCTTGCCCTTGCCACCGTCATCCAGGGCGGCATGCTTTTGCCCTTCGTACCGCTCGCCCTGCTCGCCTACCTGTTTTTTGCGATGAAAGCTGTCTTCCGGCAGAAAGCGCTCAAAACAGCCGCCAAGTTCTCGATACTGCTCCTGAGCTATGCCACGGCTCTGACACTGGCTTTCGTCGCAATCGTGCTGGTTGCTCTGCTGGTGTAGACAATTTTCTGTTGGCCAAGTCCTGAGTGAACCGCTCAAAATTGACGGTCAGCTAAAACAAATAGGCTTCAGAAAGGTCGACTCCATCCAGGTTTGCGCCCTGCAAATCGGTCTGTTGCAGATGCGCACCGGTCAGGTCGGCTCCGCGCAGGTCGGCACCCTCAAGTTCGAGCCAACTGTAGTGGCTGGTGCTGAAGTCGGCACCACAAAGATTGGCGCCTCTAAGGTTTGCCCGACGCAAGTCGGCACCACCGAGGTCGGTATTGCTCAAATTTGCACTGCTGAGGTCAGCCTCCTGCAAGTTGGCAGCGAGTAAATCTGCACCGTTCAGGTTAGCGCGACGCAATTTTGCCCCGCTCAGATTTGCGTCGCTCAGGTCAGCACCGCTCAGGTTGGCGCCGTTGAGGTTGGCCCTGCTCAAGTTGGCACCGGCCAGGAGTGCACCGCTGAAGTCAGCCCCTTTCAGATTTCTGCCCTGAAAGTCACGACCGCAAAGAGCAGCACCCGGAGCAATCAGCTTGCTGAACTCAGAATGGGCTGCATGCACCCGCCGCCTGACCGTGGCTGAGGTAAATCGCCGTCCTGCGAATCGGTAATTCAGACTGCGTCGGCCAAGGCGCCCTGTCGATGACTCGACAAATACACCCTGGGCATCCAGGCGGATACGCACAGAAGAATATGAACTTTGCCCTTTTTGGTCTGCCATCCGTAGATTCACGCACGCACTTGTTCTAAGTTTCCCCGCTACGGATGCGGATCGCATCAGTCTAGATGCTGGTTTTTGTGACTTCACAGCGACCAAAAGCTAGAGGAGTGCCTCCTGTCTTAGTACCTGCCGCCGAACCGGCTCAGTAGTTCAACCGCCGGCAATGGCTGGGACGATACTGACTTCGTCTCCATCTTTGATCGGTGTGTCGCGGCCCTGCAAAAACCGAATATCTTCGCTGTTGACGTAAAAATTGACGAAGCGCCGCAGATCGCCGTTTTCAGCGCAAAGACGCGCTTTGATGCCGGGGCAGTTCGACTCTAGAGAATCGAGTAGTTCACCGATGTTGCCGCCGGTGCATTCTACTACCGGTTGGTCCTGGGACAGTTTGCGCAGTGGTGTTGGGATCAAGACAGTAACGGCCATCCGGTATCTCCTAAATGAGTGTCTGTTGCCAGTCAAGGCGTTCAAGGGTGCGGGCGCGTTCGAGGGCCCGCTCGAAGCTCGGCAGATTCGCTTCGATGTGCAAGGGTTCACCGGCGTAGGGAGCAATGGCCTCCTGGGTTTTCAGGCCGTTACCGGTGATAAAGACGACGGTGCGCTCGTCAGGCTGGATCTTGCCCTGTTCCACCAGTTTCTTGAGCACAGCGACGGTCGTACCGCCGGCAGTTTCCGTGAAGATGCCCTCGGTTTGTGCCAGCAGCTTGATGCCTTCGATAATTTCAGCGTCTGAGACATCTTCGATATGTCCGCCGGTCTTGCGCGCCAGGTCGAGAGCGTAGACTCCATCAGCCGGGTTACCGATTGCAATCGACTTGGCGATCGTGGCAGGCTTAACCGGCACAACATGGTCCGCTCCGGTCTTGAAGGCGTGGGCGATCGGCGAGCAGCCGGTTGCCTGGGCACCACTCATGCGCACCGGTTTGTCCTCGACCAGGCCAGTTTTAATAAACTCCTGGAAGCCTTTATAGATCTTCGTGTAGAGCGACCCCGAGGCAATCGGGGCGACCACGTGGTCAGGCAACTGCCAGCCCAACTGCTCGGCCACTTCAAACCCCAGCGTCTTTGACCCTTCCGAATAGTAGGGCCGCAAATTGATGTTGACGAACCCCCAACCATGGCGGTCAGCAACTTCCGAACACAGGCGGTTGACCTGGTCGTAGTTGCCCTCCACAGCCAGCACCTGGGGGCCATAGATCAAAGTGCCCAGCACTTTGCCCGCTTCAAGGTCCGACGGAATAAAGATGTAGCAGTCAAGCCCGGCGTGGGCGGCGATGGCGGCGGTTGCATTCGCGAGGTTGCCGGTCGAGGCGCACGAAACGGTCGTAAAACCGAGTTCGCGGGCACGGGTGAGGGCCACCGTCACGACGCGGTCCTTAAAGGACAGACTCGGTACGCTGACGGCATCGTTCTTTATATAAAGATCCTTTAGTCCCAGCCGTCGTGCCAGGCGTTCTGAGCGCACGAGCGGAGTCAGACCGGTACCCACATCAATGACCTGCTCTGAAATGACCGGCAGAAATGGACGATAGCGCCAGATCGAGCGTGGGCCGGCCGCAATTGTGCTGCGGCTGACCTGGGCAGTGATCGCCTCGTAATCGTAGGCAGCCTCCAGAGGTCCGAAGCACCACTCGCAGACATGGCGGGCGACCGCTGGGTACTCTTCGCCGCACTCGCGGCAACGAAGGCCCCGCAGGGTGGTCGCTGATCTTATAGAAGTGTGGGTCATAACCTTCTCAAACTCGTGGGCGAATGCTAGCACGACCTGTCAAACAGACCCAAATAAACCCGACCAAAGTACTTGTATTTTATTATCCAAAATAAAGATATTAGACTCTTGCGCTGCGTGTCAGGCTGTTCAGGTAGATAGAGCTTACGTCAGTGCAGCAGGAGCCTGTTCAGGTGCATCTAGTGCAGCCGACGGATACCGAGGTAGTCAGCCGGATGGCTGACTTGCTCGAATATGCTTTGCCTGGTTACTGGAGTGCCCAGGCCCTGCAATCTGATGTGCAGCAGAGTGCGAGCCGCTACTGGCTGGTCGAGAGAGAGCGAGCGGTGGTTGCCTTTGGTGGGTACTGGCTGATTGTCGATGAGGCACATCTGGTCATCCTGGTGGTCACGCCTCAGTACAGACGGCAGGGACTGGGTGCGCGTCTGCTCAGGACCATGCTGCGCGATGCCAGGGCAAATAGTGCCCACCGGATGACCCTGGAGGTACGTGCCACCAACATTGCCGCCCTCGCCCTTTATCGGCAATTCGGCTTCGAGACCCTCGGCCGCCGACCCGGCTATTACCAGGATGAGGACGCCCTCATTCTCTGGACGCCCCGCATCGACACACCCACTTATGCTCGCCTGCTCGACTCGTTCCTACCCGATTGCGAGTAGTACGAACGCCTAGCCATTTTGATAGGGGGCAAAAGCAGTGAGCATCGGAGAAATTTGGTTACGATGGGGAGAAGCGCATGGGTAAAGTCAAGATTCTGCGATCGGAGTGACCCTGAGAGGGGCTGAATCAGCAATTCTCTCAGCGGGTACTTTGAGCGATGTGGGACGGTGTGAGTAAAGCTCTAGAAGCTTGGCCGGGAGCGGTTTTTAACCGACTCCGAGTCGACAGTTGTGATAGGATGAGTCAACCCTCATGGGGCGCTGCAGGTGAAGGGACATAGCCATGTTTGAAAGATTTACCGAGAAAGCGATCAAAGTAATCATGTTGGCCCAGGAGGAAGCTCGTCGCCTGGGACACAACTTTGTGGGCACTGAGCAAATCCTGCTCGGCCTCATCGGTGAGGGTACTGGCGTCGCCGCCAAGGTGCTCAAGTCGATGGGAGTCAACCTCAAAGATGCCCGCATCGAGGTTGAAAAGATTATCGGTCGAGGTTCGGGGTTTGTCGCCGTCGAGATCCCGTTTACACCTCGAGCCAAGCGCGTGCTTGAGCTATCGCTCGAAGAGGCCCGCCAGCTCGGCCACAACTACATCGGCACGGAGCACCTGCTCCTCGGCTTGATCCGCGAGGGTGAGGGCGTAGCCGCCCGGGTGCTCGAAAACCTTGGGGTTGACCTATCGAAAGTGCGCACTCAAGTGATCCGCATGCTCGGTGAGACCGCTGAAGTCTCTGCAGGTGGCAGCCCCGGCCGCACCAAAACCCCGACCCTTGACGAGTTCGGCTCTAATCTCACCCAGATGGCTGCTGAGGGCAAACTCGATCCAGTCGTCGGCCGCGAAAAAGAGATCGAGCGGGTCATCCAGATTCTCGGTCGCCGCACCAAAAATAACCCCGTGCTGATCGGCGAACCGGGCGTCGGCAAGACCGCCATCGCCGAGGGGCTTGCCCAGCGGATTTCCAATAACGACATTCCCGACATCCTGCACGAAAAGCGGGTGGTCACCCTCGACATCGGTCTACTGGTCGCCGGGACCAAGTACCGCGGCGAGTTCGAGGAACGCCTCAAGAAGATCATGGACGAGATCCGCGCTGCCGGAAACGTCATCCTGGTCATCGACGAAGTGCATACGCTCATCGGAGCTGGTGCCGCCGAGGGCGCAATCGACGCTGCCAACATCCTCAAGCCTGCGCTCGCCCGAGGCGAACTGCAGTGCATCGGGGCGACGACTCTCGATGAGTACCGCAAGCACATCGAGCGCGACGCGGCCCTCGAACGCCGCTTCCAGCCGGTAATGGTCGGTGAACCGTCAGTCGATGAGACCATCGAAATCCTGCGGGGTCTGCGCGAGCGCTACGAGCAGCACCACAAGCTCAAAATCACCGACGAAGCGCTTGTCGCTGCAGCCAAGCTCTCCGACCGCTACATCTCCGACCGCTACTTGCCAGATAAGGCGATCGACCTGGTTGACGAGGCTGGTTCGCGCGTGCGCCTGCAGTTCTCACAGCTGCCGCCTGCCGCCAAGGAGCTCGACAAGGAGCTGCGTACAGTCCTCAAAGAAAAAGATGACGCCGTACGCGGCCAGGACTACGAGCGAGCCGGTGAACTGCGCGACCGCGAAATGGAAATCAAGAGCCAGATCCGCGCCATCGCTCAGGCCCGCAAGACTGAAACGACGAACGAAGAGTCACCCCAGGTCACTGAGGAAGACATCGCCTATATCGTATCGAGCTGGACAGGTGTACCGGTCAACAAGCTCACCGAGTCCGAGTCCGAGAAGCTTCTCCATATGGAAGATGTGCTGCACCAGCGGCTCATCGGCCAGGAAGAGGCAGTCCGGGCAATTTCACGCGCCATCCGCCGTGCTCGAGTCGGTCTTAAAAACCCCAAGCGTCCCATTGCGAGCTTTATCTTCTCCGGCCCCACCGGCGTCGGTAAGACCGAACTTGCAAAGTCGCTCGCGACTTACTTCTTCGGCGCTGAAGACGCGATGATTCGCCTCGATATGTCCGAATACATGGAGCGGCACACGGTCTCCAAGCTCATCGGCTCGCCCCCCGGCTACGTCGGCTACAACGAAGGTGGCCAGCTGACCGAGGCAGTGCGCCGTCGGCCTTACACGGTCATTCTTTTCGACGAAATCGAAAAGGCTCACCCGGACGTCTTCAACGTGTTGTTGCAGATTCTCGAAGATGGTCGTCTGACGGACGCCAAGGGCCGCACGGTTGACTTCAAGAACACCTTGATGATCATGACTTCCAACGTCGGCTCCAAGGTCATCGAGAAGGGCGGCGGCGGGCTTGGCTTCACGACCTCCGGGTCCGAAGAAGAGCAGCGCTACAACCGCATCAGCGAGCTGGTCAAAGAAGAACTCAAGCAGTACTTCCGTCCTGAGTTCCTCAACCGTCTCGATGAGATCATCGTCTTCCACCCGCTCACCAAGGACGAAGTCCGGCAGATCGCCGTCATCATGCTGCGCGAAGTGTTGGCCCGTCTCGAAGAGCAAAACATCAAAATCGAGATCACCCCTGCTTTCAACCTGAAGCTGGTCGAGGAGGGCTACTCCTCAACCTACGGTGCCCGCCCACTCCGCCGTGCCATTCAGCGGATGCTCGAAGACCAGTTGGCCGAAGAAATTCTGGCCGGCCGGGCAACCGAGGGCGACACGATCGTAGTGGATGTCGATAGCGAAGGGAAGCCGACCTTCACGCTCCAGGAGAGACCTGCTCTCGCCACGAGCGAAACCTGAGTACCGTGGGAAGCACACCAGTGCTTCCCCAACAAAAAGCCCCGGTGTTTTAACACCGGGGCTTTTTGTTGGGAAATTAGTTTAGCAGGCTAGTCGCGTACAACCTTGCCGCCAGCGAGTAAAAGCACCAGACCCGCCAAGACGATTGCGACCCAGGACCACATGCCAGTATTCAAACCATCTAGAAACAAGCCTGTAAAACCGAGGGCAACACCCAGGCCAAAAAGACGACCGGTGCCGCGGCTAGCCGGGAACAATTCACAGGCCGGATGCTCAGCTGCCTCGACCCGAGACTCTTGATAGACTTCATTTGATAGAGGAGTGAACATATGAAACCCTGCCGTTCGTCATTACTCACAAGATTAGTGCCTGCTCAGAAAGCCGGCACAGAAAGTGCGGAAAAGTTAATGTTCTTTTACAAGTCGTTTCGCTTTTCCAACCGCAATAGCTAACTGAGTACAAATACTTGCACCTCTAGCTAAGTATTATTGCTTAACGAGCTTGATAAGCACCGCGAATGCAAGTTCAAGTCGTGCGTTGTGCGCTGTGCCTGAGTTTCAAGGATTTGGGGCTCGGCAGAACAAGTTAGAAAATGCCTGGATTTCAAATCACAAATCAATGCCAGGGCACACTCGCGATTGCCGAGACTTGAGGTTGCGTTTGGCTTTTAATCAGTCGGTAGGCATAGGAACTTCGAGTAGTTAACTGGATAGTTTCGCTACTCATTCGATTTGACACTGTTCAGGAACCGGCTGGATCGTTGACGCGCGCCCGTTCGACTTTGGCCAGGATCTCATCTGCGGCCCGGTTGCGCAGTGCACCGCTCACGGCTGTATTCATGCGCTGTTCTACCAGGGGGCGAGCTGCTGCTTCGAGCGCATCGAGGGCATCGAGGATGGCTGTGTGGTCTTCCTGGCGATAAAGTTCGCGCAACTGTTCGAGGGCGAGGCCCATGGCCGAGAGTGCATCGGCGTCACCGATTTCAGCCATCTCGACCTGTAGTTCTTCAGCCTTGGGGACGCGGCGGTCGGCTTCTACGCGGGCCTCGATCAGTTGCCGGTTTTTGAGGTCGGCCTCGGCGTACTCGAAGGAGTCTTCAAGCATCTGCTCTACCTGTTCGTCGCTGAGACCGTAACTTGGTCTCACCTGTACAGAGGTTGCCTGACCGGAGCGCAACTCGCGGGCCGAGACGTTCAAGATACCGTCGGCGTCGATCAAGAAGCTGATCTCGACTTTGGCCATGCCGGCGGGCATCGGCGGAATACCGGCGAGTTTAAAGCGAGCAAGCGAGCGACTGTCACCGACCAGTTCGCGCTCACCCTGCAGGACATGGATATCAATACCGGTCTGGTTGTCCATAGCGGTCGTAAAAGTTTCTTTGGCCTGACAGGGAATCGTCGAGTTGCGGTCGAGCAGACGCGCCATCACGCCACCCAGGGTCTCGATGCCTAAAGAGAGCGGAATGACGTCCAGCAAGAGCAGGTCACGGGTGCCCCCGGCAAGAATGTCAGCCTGGATAGCGGCCCCCAGGGCCACCACCTCGTCGGGGTTCAGTTCGTCGTGAGGCGGCCGCCTGAAAAGAGCTTCGACGGTACGCTTGACGAGGGGGATGCGGGTCGAGCCGCCGACCAGGATGACCTCGTCGATGTCCTCCGGGGTAAGCCCGGCGTCTTGAAGCGCCTGGGTACAGGGAGTAACCGTGCGCCTTACCAGGGGCTCGATTATGGCTTCAAAGTCAGCGCGCAACAGCAGGCGCTCAAAGCGTCGCCCGTCTGGTAAATCGAGCAATAGCCGGGCGCTGTCTTGAGAGGACAGATCTTTTTTGGCTTCCTCCACGACCCGGCGAGTGCGGCCTAAAAATTCGCGGTCGTCGCTGAGGTCTACTGCAAACCCATCAGCAATCTCAGCCAGGACGATCGCAGTGAGCCGGTCGTCGATGTTGTCGCCGCCCAGGTCATTATTTCCAGCAGTAGAAAGTACCTGAAAGACTCCTGCCTCCAGGCGCAGTATCGAGACATCGAAGGTGCCGCCGCCCAGGTCATAGACGGCAATCGTACCGGCATCGCGCTTATCGAGTCCGTAGGCGAGAGCGGCAGCAGTCGGCTCGTTGATGATCCGCAAGACGTCGAGACCGGCCATCTCGCCCGCATCTTTAGTGGCCTGCCGCTGAGCATCATTAAAGTAGGCGGGGACAGTAATCACCGCCTCGGTAATCATCAGTTCACCGAGGTAGCGCTCGGCCCGCTTTTTAAGAGTGGCGAGGATCATGGCCGAAATTTGAACCGGCGAGTACACACGATCGAGGACTTCAAAGCGCACCGAGCGCTCGTCCCCGGCAATGGGGTAGGGCAGGCGGCCGAGTTCAGCCTGATCAAAATCACTGAGCGCTTTACCCATGAAGCGCTTTACCGAGAAAAAAGTCTGAGCGGCCGGTGCAGCACCCGCACGG
Organism: Gloeobacteraceae cyanobacterium SOY_34_metabat_159; assembly: GCA_031399965.1. GTDB lineage: Bacteria > Cyanobacteriota > Cyanobacteriia > Gloeobacterales > Gloeobacteraceae > JANNPH01. Next base: position 27,880 of record JANNPH010000112.1, read on the forward strand.
GCAGCTGGGCCAACCGTGGGCACGACCCGGCCCGCTTCCTCCCGGAAGCCGACCCAGGAGGGAAGCAGGCCAATGCCTTGCTCGTCGGGCGCAATCTGGGGTCCATCTTTGCCCATCCAGGCCACCAGACTGTTGGTGGTGCCAAGATCGATGCCGATTACTCTACCCATGTGTACCCCGTCCCTTGCTGCAAACCCCCATTATCACCTCGATCGATGCCGGTGCCGGGTCGAGACGCCGCTCGTCATTACTCGGCGAGTACCCAGGTGTCTTTGGAGCCGCCACCCTGACTGGAGTTGACGACCAGGGAGCCGGGCTTGAGGGCGACGCGAG
>JANNPH010000096.1:0-6130 GCA_031399965.1 Gloeobacteraceae cyanobacterium SOY_34_metabat_159
AACGACTTTCACCGTGCTCAGCATAATGCGCAAGTCGAGCGAGAGCGACCAGCCTTCGATGTAAGCCATGTCGAGGCGCACCACTTCCTCGAAGTCGGTGATGTCGGAGCGGCCTGAGACCTGCCACAGCCCGGTGATGCCGGGCAATACTTCGTGGCGGATGAAGTGGTGGGGAGCGAAGCGCTCGACATCGCGCACCGGGAGCGGGCGCGGCCCGACCAGGCTCATCTCGCCCATCAAGACGTTGAAGATCTGAGGCAACTCGTCAAGGCTGTAGCAGCGCAGGAAGTGACCGACGCGGGTTACCCGTGGGTCCGCTTTGATTTTGAAGAGTACCCCATCTTTCGACTCGTTTTGCGCTTCGAGGGCCTGCTGCATCTGGTCGGCACCGCTCACCATCGTCCGAAATTTCCACACATCAAAGCGCCGGTTGTGCAGGCCGATGCGCGCCTGCCGGAAAAAGACCGGCCCAGGCGAGTCGAGCCGGATACAAAGGGCGATCAATAGATAGATGGGCAGGCTCACCACCAGCAAAATAGCCGAGCAGAAGAAATCGAAGAAGCGTTTGATGTAGAAGTCGCTGCCAGTGATGATGGGCGGTGCAAAGGAGAGGGACGGCTGCCCGCCGATCATCTGCAGCTCAGACTTCCAGCAAGGCGCATCGAGCCCAGAGGGCAGGATGTGTAAAGTCAGCCCGGCCTTGCGCAACCGCCAGTAAAAGTAGAGCGGGTTTTGAATCGCATTCCAGGAGCAGACAAAGACTTCCCAGGCCCCGGAGGCCTGGATAGTAGACACCAGATTTGGCAGCTCTTCACTCGTAATGTTCGAGGGGTCGATGATGCTCAGCACCGTGTAGCTCTGCTCGCGCTCCAGAGTCTGCATTGCCCGCACGGCATCTTCCGGGCGGCCCACCAGGAAGACCGGGTAGCGGGCTGTCCCCTGTTCGCGCAGGATGTGTACGCCAAATTTGACAAGGGCGCGCACCAGGAGCAAAAACGTAATGCTCAGCAGCCAGGAGAGCAAAAATACCGACCGCGAGACAAACGTGCCCGGCAGGTAGAGAAAAGCGATGAGCAACAGCAGCAGATGGCTGAAGGTGAGCGTCAGCAAAAGGTTGCTGAAATTGCGGTGGTACTGTCCCGGATGATAGAGGCCGCGCAGGGCAATAAATCCGACCGTCGCCGCCAGAATCGGCAGCAGCGAGAGCGGGTTCTGCTCGGTTGTCCAGGGTGACGCGAGCGGTGTGCCGTAAGTCTGGGCAAGGCCCCAGGCGAGCGAGATCAGCAGCGCGTCAAGGGCAATCAGCACAAACAGCCGCAACCAGGTGAGTACGCTGCCGCGCCGCAGGATGGTCACCCCGGAAGCGCGCAGGTCTGACTTTTTTTCAGATCCTAGCCAGTAAGCTTTGGCTTGACCTACCTGGGGAACTTCAGGCATCACGGGTTGATAAGGGGGATAGGTGAATGGTACCGGGCAGGTTGCTAGCGAACGCGCAGGACATCGCGGAACAAGTTAATGAGGTAAAGGGGACTTACCACATCCTGCAGGCCCTTGATCAGCCCAGCTCCGAACGAGCGCGGTACGCGAACGAGGTCACCCTTGCGCAGGGACGGATTTTTCACCGGGTCCCGGCCTTCTTCAAGGCGTGCCTCGAGTTGGAAGGCGGTCATCGTACCGTCCGGGTTCAACCGAAAGAGTTGTACCGCTTTGTAGTCGGCATCATTGTTAAGCCCGCCTGCCGCCACGAGCGCATCGGTCATCCGCGCTCCCGGCGCGACGCTCACGAAGCCCGGCCGGTTGACTTCACCGACCACTTTCACCTCGACTGTCGAGGGTGCAAACGTCGTAGTGTTGACCAGGTTTGCGTCGTAGCCGACTTTATTCGGCTCGGCTTTCGGGATCACCAGGGCGTCACCGTCGAGCAGCGGCAGATCCTGGGCTGTTTCGGCGTTCTGGATCATCGACCAGAGGTTGACGCTAATCCTGCTTTTCTGGCCGCCGGGCAGCGGTCGAATCAGGAGGATTTTTTCGATATCTGCTACTTCGGTGACCCCGCCTGCCAGGCCAAGGGCCTGGGAAACGGTCAGGCGGCCACCGCCGACGCCGCCAATCGAACCCTGGCCGGTATTGTTGTTGGTTGAAGTGCCAGCAGTACTGGTGAGGTAGGAGAGGGTCGCTCCCGCCGAGCCGAGAGTATAAGGACCGGGCCGGTTGACTTCGCCCAGGACCGTCACATTCAGGGGCCGCGGGTTGAGCACGGAGACCGTGATGCGCGGTTCTTTCAAGTAGGGCCGATAGAGGTCGGTGAGTTCGTCGGACGCTTCTCCCTGGGAAAGACCGCTCAGGCGAATCGACCCGATGATGGGCAGGGTGACCGTGCCATCAGTCAGGATGACCCGGTTGGTCGTCATATCCGGCAGGTTTGCCGCACTCATCTCAATCGTGTCGCCCGGACCGAGCCGGTAAGCACTGGTCGAAGTCTGCAGCTTGAATTGCGCAGTGCTGCTGACAGTCTGTGCCAGAACTGCAGCGGGCAGGATAGCTAGCAAACCAACGAGCAAGCCTGTAGAAGCGATGGAGTGGCGGTACATCATCAGTGGTTGTGTATCGAATAGGTGGCGAAATGACTGAATGAGCGCGAGCTACACCTTACTGTTCTTTAGAGGAGGATTTGGTGTTCAGGAAAACATAACACCAACAGAATAAAACTTGAATATCGGGACAGATTCTAAATAGATTCTTAAAAAGATTTGATACTACACTCTTTTTCTAAACGAATATGCTTGCGCACATTCGCTTGCGCAGTTCAGAACGAGGCAACATTGCTCTCCAGTCCTGAATCTTGAAATACTCATCTATTTACTCCTGCTCTACAATGTCACGGCATCCCGTTCTCTAGATGCAAGATAGCTTGGATTTACCAGCATTCAGCTGGTTGAATCGCCCTCCGGGTAATCACGGATAAAAACAGTGCTAAATCTATGGGTTATTTCGGAGTCAATGCACAGTTATTATTTCACACAATATTTGCAAGGTTTTTGGGCTGCTCGAAATCGTACTTTACGCACTAGGTCATGTCAACTCGCTCACCAGGATTTGAGCGAGTAGCAGTCGTCCGGCAATTTTCAGCAGCATCCAGTCTGTACAGATCAAGAAGCCGGCAGAATTATTTAACGTCGATTTTGCGCAGTGGAGCGAGGCGGGGGTCGATCACTTTTTTACCAAGACCCGGAAAACTGATCGCCAGATACTGCTTCGGTCCTACCCCAAGGACATGGGTCACCTGACCAGTGCCGAATTGTTCGTGCTCAACCTGGTCACCGACAGTCCAGTTTTGGGGGGGTTGGCGGCGAGCGGTCGGCGGCGGGGCCGGTTTACCTGGAGCAATGGCAGCCTCGGTGCGTGCCTGTCGCCTCTCAGTGCTCCGCGTCCGCAGCTTGGCACCGGCCAGCTTCTCGGCTGGCAGTTCTTTGAGAAATTGCGATGGGATGGCCGGTTGACGGTCACCGTAGAGCCGCCGGTTTTGAGCAAAGCTGAGATTTAAGCGCTCCTTGGCTCGGGTGATACCCACGTAGCAGAGCCGCCGCTCCTCTTCGATGGCACTGCTGTCGCCGTCTTGCAGGGCGCGGAAGTGCGGGAAGAGTCCATCTTCGAGGCCGCACAAGAAGACAATCGGAAATTCGAGCCCCTTGGCGGCGTGCAGGGTCATCAGCGAGACGCGGTTGAGGTCGTCGTCAAGGTTGTCAAGGTCGGAGGCGAGGGAGACATTGGCCAGGAACGATTCGAGGTTCGCGCCCTCGGTCTCTTCCTCGAAGCGCTGGGCGACCGAGCGCAGTTCGAGCACGTTTTCGAGCCGCCCTTCCGATTCTTCAGTACCTTCTTCCTGCAACATCGTCACGTAGCCCGATTCTTTGAGGACCACATCGAGCAGTTCTGAGACATTCACCCGAGCTGCCTGCTCCTGCAGGCGCTCGATGAAGCGCACGAACTGTATCACTGGCCCGCTGGACCGGCCGACCAGGTTTTTCAGGCTCGACTCGTCGCTCATGATCTGCCAGAGTGAGGTCTGGAGTACACCGGCCGCCGCTTCGAGCTTGTCGAGGGTGGTCTTGCCTACTCCCCGGCGCGGTGCGCCGATGGCCCGCGTCAGGGCAAGCGAGTCGCTGGGGTTATTCACTACCTTGAGATAGCTCAAAATATCCTTGATCTCGCGCCGGTCGTAGAAGCGCAGACCGCCCACCACGGCGTAGGGCACCCCAAGCCGTGCCAGGGTCTGCTCGATCGGTTGTGACTGCGCGTTGACCCGGTAGAGGATCGCAAAATCGCGCCAGGACCGTTCCTCTTTATCGTGAAGACGGCGCAACTGGTTGACGATGTGATCGGCCTCGGCCACTTCGTCCTCGGCTTCGTAAAGTTGCACCGGCAGTCCGGCCGGCCGCGTCGCCCGCAGCACTTTGTCGATGCGCTCGACATTGTTGGCGATCAGGCTATTGGCAATTTCGAGGATGGTCGCTGAGGAGCGGTAATTTTCTTCGAGCTTGATGAGTGTCCCGGTCAGTTCGTCGCTCAGGCCATCCCCAAAATCGGACTGAAAATCCATCAAGATCCGGAAGTCGGCCTGCCGGAAGCTGTAAATTGCCTGGTCCGCGTCGCCGACCACGAACACCGAGCGGTTGTCCCAGTTCCACTCCGAGCGGGGCTTGTTGTTGGTGGCAAGCATCCGGATCAGCTCGTACTGGGCGCGGTTGGTATCTTGATACTCATCGACCAGCACGTGCCGAAAGCGGCGATGCCAGTAATCGAGCACATCCGGACGGCGCATAAATAGTTGCACCGGTACCCAGATGAGATCGTCGAAGTCGAGGCTGTTGTTGCGGGCGAGTTGTTCTTGATAGCGCTCGTAGACCTGGGCAATCACGCGCGCGCGCGGGCTGCTGCCTTCCGCCTCCAGATACGCTTCCGGGGACAGTCCTTTATTCTTGGCACCGCTGATCGTGAAGCGCACTGCTCGGGGAATATATTTGCGGTCGTCGAGGTTGAGTTCTTTGACGACGATTTCTTTGATGATGTCCTGAACATCGGATTCGTCGAAGATGTTGAAGTTGCGCTGCCAGGTATGGCCACGGGCATCTGTGTACTTGTCGATGTCGTAGCGCAACAGGCGCGCACACAGAGCATGAAAGGTGCCGATCCAGAGGGGCTGGATCAGGTCCGATCGCACCTTGGCCGTGATCTCGCGCCGGGCGGATTCAGGTAGGCTCTCAAGGCTCGCCCCGGTTGTCGCCTGGGCGCGGCGTTCGGTAAACAACTGCAAGATGCGCTCTTTCATCTCGCCCGCCGCCTTGTTGGTGAAGGTCACCGCCAGGATCTGGTCGGGCTCGACATCAAAAGTCTCGATCAGGTGGGCAATCCGGTAGGTAAGGACCTTGGTCTTGCCGCTGCCTGCCCCGGCCACTACTAACAGTGGGCCGTTAAAGCGCTCGATTGCTTTTTGCTGAGCGGGGTTGAGTTGAGACGCCACATCTGTGCTGAGAGCCATTCGCCGCTCCTGCCTATTGGTCTGCACTATCCTATCCGCTCCACCGCAGGGAATCAGATGACAAACCCAGGGGGATGAAGTAGTCTCTTATACATTACATATGGACACACATGAAAGAACAGTACCTGCAACACCCAAACTTCGGGTTGCTGTTTCTCGTCTGTAGCCTTGGCGAGAGGAAGGGACTGTTCGCGACCCTGTACGCCCAGCGCATGCTCTTTGTCGTGACTGAAAGCGAGCGCGATTCTCTACAGTTCGAGTCTTTAAGCCGCCTCCAGGCTCGCCAGTTTATCGAAGAGCGACTGCGCCTCTATAAGCGCGGTGCCCTCGAACTCGAACTCGACGCCCTCGACCGGATGAAGAACTTTTACCAGCAGTCGCTCTAGTGTTTCTGCCATGGTTTTGTATTCTGCTCCTTTCCTTGCACTTCGGCTATATTTCTGCGACAGGCATTGTCAGGCTAAAGGGGACGGCAGCTGGATGCAGGCTTCCAGCACGGTAGCAATACGTGCCCCAGGTGCTCATCGCCGATAATCTGGCAAGCTACGCAGCTGTAAGGAAGGTCCTCCTCAAATCGGTAGAACACAGGTA
>JANNPH010000102.1:0-19258 GCA_031399965.1 Gloeobacteraceae cyanobacterium SOY_34_metabat_159
CCTTTGGAGACCTGCTGCCGGCACTTAAAACCGTCGCCGGCTCGTTTCGTCTGAGCTGACGTGGACGTGTGGGCTTGCAATCAGGTCCGGAAATTTTGGTGCGAAGTCGATTGAGGCGTCTGGAGCGGTTCAATGGTGAGGTTTACCAGCTAGCCTGCTGATTTGCAAATGGCTACTCCTGCTGAGCAGGAAGCGAACTGGTGGATGGCGGAACATTGGATTGGGTATTGGCCTGGAGGGCTTGCGGTTGGTCTTGCGACGGGCGATTGAAGCGCGCCGATAGCCACTGCTCAAGATCATCGATGTAGGTAAAGACTACCGGGACTACGACCAGGGTGAGCAGTGTCGAGGTGACCAGTCCACCCACCACTGCAATCGCCATCGGAGAACGCGTCTCAGCTCCGGCCCCAAACGAGAGTGCAATCGGCAGCATACCGGCAATCATCGCGACAGTCGTCATCAAGATCGGGCGCAGGCGGGCTTCACCCGCGCTCATCAGCGCCTCTAATCTCGGACTGCCTCCCTTGATCGCCATCAGGCAGTATTCGACCAGCAAGATCGCATTCTTGGTCACCAACCCCATCAACATCACGATGCCAATCAGGGCATACATGCCCATCGACTTACCCAACAGCAGCAGTCCGACGAGCGCACCGCCCAGGGCCAGAGGCAGCGAGATCATGATCGTGAGTGGTTGCAAGAAGCTGCCGAACAACAGCACCAGCACCGCGTACACCAGCAGCACCGCTACACCGATAGCGCCGCCAAAACCGTCGAAGACGTCTTTTTGCACCTCGGCGTCTCCCGTCGCTTCCTCCCGGACGCCGGCCGGTAAGTTGCGCAGGACCGGCAACTGGTGGACCTGGGCGAGGGCCGGTCCAAGCTCGCTTCCCGGTGCCAGGTTGGCTTCGACGGTGACTTTGCGAGCACGGTCGTAGCGCTCGATCTGGGAGACTCCGGTGCTCAACTGCAGATCCGCGACCGCTTTGAGGGGCACGAGCTGTCCGCGGCCGTTGCGGATTTGCAGGTTTTCAATGGCCTGGAAGTTCTGGCGAAAACGTGGGTCGAGCAGAACGCGGATATTGATTTGCCGACCAGGCAGGTTGAACTTCGCCAGGGAAGTCGGGTTGTCCCCAAGGGTGGCGACCAGGGCAGTGCGGGCAATTGCCTCGACTGACACTCCCTGGTCAGCGGCTCGGGCAAGATTTGGTACGACGCGTAGCTCGGGCCGGGCCAGTTCTGAGGCGAGATTGACGTCGGTCAATCCTGGTACGGAGCGCATCTGATCGACTAGAAGTGAGCCCGAACGTTCGAGGGCATCCGCATCGTCGGATTGCAGAATAATTTGCAGTTCTTTGCCGCCCGTGAAGCTGCTGCCGGCGAAAGATAGACGCACCCCCGGTACCTGTTCAAGCATGACCCTCAGGTCGGCTTCTACCTGTTTTTTGTTGAGCTGCCGCTGTTCTCTGGGTTTGAGGTAGATGAAGAACAGATTCTGGTTTTTCTTCTCGCCAAAAGAACCCACCCCACTGAAAACCCGTTCGACCGCCGGATGGGCTTCCATCAAGGCGCTCATCTGCAAGGCGCTCTGCCGGGTCAGCTCGATGGGCGTGCCTGGCGGCATCAGGACAGTCAGATCGATCTCGCCGTTGTCGCCGGCGCTCACCAGCGAGGTGGGAACCTGGGGCCACAGCCAGAGGCTGAAGGCAAATACGCCGGCGGCCAGTACGGCTGTGAGCTGCCGATGGGCGAGAGCCCTGGTGAGCAGGTAGTCGTAGGAACGGACCAGGAGGCTTTTTTGCTCTACGTGGGGCAATGGCTTCATCCAGTAGGCGGCCATCAACGGCGTGAGCATCCGGGCTACTAAGAGCGAGAAGAGCACCGCCGCCGCCACAGACCAGCCAAATTGCTTGAAATACTGACCCTGGATGCCTCCCATGAACGCGACCGGCAGGAAGACAGCCACGATCGATAGCGTAGTGGCAACGACTGCGAGGCCAATCTCGTCCGATGCGTCGAGAGCAGCCTGGAAGGGAGATTTGCCCATCGCCGTGTGGCGGATGATGTTTTCAATCTCGACGATGGCGTCGTCCACCAGAATACCGACCACCAGGGCCAGGGCCAGCAACGTCATGTTGTTGAGCGTGAATCCGGCGACCTTCATCACCGCGAAAGTCGGAATGACCGAGAGCGGTATAGCGAGACCGGCAATTAAAGTGGCCCGCCAGTCGCGCAAAAAGATCCAGATGACCACCACCGCGAGCGACGCCCCCAACAGCAACGCCTCGACCGACGCGCTGTAGGATTCGCGCACAAAAGTCGCGTTGGTCCAGCTTTTGCGGATCTCGACACCGGTAGGCAGATTGCGAGCCAGTTCGCGCATCTTTGCATCGATGCCTTCTTCGACTGCCACCAGGTTGCTGCCGCTGGAGCGGATGGCACCCAGGTAGACCACCGGCACCCGGTTTAAGTAGGCCAGGTTATCCGGGTCGCTCTCGCCGTCGGTGATACGGCCCAGGGTATCGAGGCGGGCATGACGTCCATCGCCCAGGGAAATTCGGGTCGTGCGCAGTTGCTCGACGGTGTCGGCCGAGCCGAGGGTGCGGATTGCCTGTTCGGTCGTACCGACTTCTCCCCGGCCGCCGGGCAGGTTGATGTTGAGCGCTCGAATCTGCGCATCGACCGCGAGCGCCGTGATCCCCAGCGCCTGAAGCCTGTTTGGGTCGAGCTGCACCCGGATTTCTCTGGTGACCCCGCCCGAGCGCCAGACTCTCGCCACTCCCGGCACCGAGAGCATGGCCCGCATCACCTCGTTGTCGGCAATCCAGCTCAATTCTTTGACCGAGCGAGTCGCCGAGAGCACTTCGTACTCGACCAGGGTCTCGGCATCCTGGCCGGCCTCCACCCGCCGGATCACCGGCTGGTCGATGCTCTGGGGCAACGAGGAACGAATCTTGGCTAACGCGTCGCGCACATCGTTGACGGCCCGGTCCGGGTTGGTGCCGAGTAAAAACTCAATTTCAGTCGAGGAGGAGCCGTCTTTAATTTGAGAGTTGATGTGCTTGATGTTGCCGAGGCCCGCCACCGCGTCCTCGACTTTGCGGGTCACCTGGGTCTCCAGTTCTGGCGGGGCTGCCCCAAGCTGGGAAATGGAGACGGAGACCTTCGGTACCTGCACGTCCGGGTCGATGGCGATCGGAAGCTGGATAAAAGCCGCAACCCCGGCCACCGTCAACAGCAAAAACAGGGCGATGGTGGGCACCGGGTTGCGGATGGACCAGGCAGAAATATTCCAGTTCATCCTTTGAAAACCCGCTTTTGAAAGTAGCTTTCGGCAAAAAATCGGAAGGGCGCGTCCGAGGTAGGCGCACCTAGTTGTGTCAGCCGTGGTGGTCGGGTGCGCCCGGTCGGGGCCTATCGCCTTCGGCCGCGCACCATTCACTATTTTTAGGCAGCGACCGCCTTTTGTGCAACGCCCGATATGCTATCTTGTCTCGGCGATTCATTCGTCTGTGCCTGTGACCGTTTCGCTCTTGCTTGCCTCCGCTTCACCCCGGCGGCGCGAACTCCTGCGCCAACTGGATATCGAATTTCGGGTCTTTCCAAGCCAGTACGCCGAACTGATGGACAACGCCCTGCCCCCCACAGAACTGGTGCTCCACAACGCCATGGGCAAGGCTCTTTCGCTGCAAGGACCCTACCCCGCCGAACTCATCCTCGGTGCCGATACCGTCGTTGTCCACGAGGGGCGGGTACTCGGTAAGCCCCTCGATGCCGAAAAGGCCGTCCATCGCCTCCAGACTTTGCAGGGAAGCTGGCACACCGTCCTCACCGGCATGGTGCTCGTCGAGCGCGAACGGCGCGTCTCGCGCACCAATACCACCCGCGTCAAACTGCGGCCGATCAGTGACGACCAGATCCAGGCCTATGTCGCCACCGGCGAACCCTTTGATACCCCAGGCGGCTATGCAATTGGGGGACTTGGCGGCGGCCTCGTCGAGTCAATCGAAGGCTGCTACAGCAACGTGTTGGGTCTTTCTCTACCGGTTCTGGTAGAGATGCTCTTTGATTTTGGTCGGCAGGTCTACTGAACCTACTCGCGGCGCTCATCCTCGGACGGCCGACCCTGCACAGCGGCGATGATATCGGCGGCAGCAGCGGCTCCGACCAGGATGTCGCGCTCTTCGCCGCCGAGGTACATCCGCCCGAAACTGCCGAAAGGCAGCACTTCGAGGATATTGATCGACGAGGCTTTTTCCGCCTCGTTGGCGGCAAGGGCAATATAGGAGGCCGGTTCTACCTCCATTGAAAACAGGGTCTGCCCGGCCAGGAGCATCTGGCCGCGCTTGAAGCGGTTGACCAGTTGCGCCTGGTGGGCATCCACGTTGCGGATGATCTGGCTTGAACTGACCTGCGGCTTGATCCGCTCCCGTTCGTCGGCCCCTAAGTAGTCGAGAATCGCCCGACCGGCGGTTTTGACATCTCCCTGGCGGTTGGAGTGGACCTCCAGACTGCCAAAGAGGCGCTCCACCACCTGTAGCCCCGGCCGCACCACCGCCGACTTGAGAGCGATATCGGTGACGCGGTTGATCTCCATGCCGGGGACAATTTCCACCCACAGCGAGGCGTCACCGGGGAGCGGCAGAAACCCCGGACAGATGTTGCCCAGGTAGGCGGCGAACTGAGGCTGGAGGCTGTCGAGGTAGACATAGCTGCGCAGGCGAGAGCCCAAAAGATGCGTTCCCAATCGAAATGTGCCCTCATCTTCCCACACCCTGCCTCGGACACCGTGCCCGGCAATGGCTCGAACCAGGCGTTTTTGCGACAGTTCTGTTCATCCTGGTCAAAGACTTTGCAAAATAGGGTCTAACCCCATCTACCAGGAGCGAACCTGTGACCTCACAACAGCACCCAAGGCGCAACAAGGCCGTCACTTACCGCGTCTCCCCCAACACCTACGAAAAATTGGAGGCTCTTAAACTCTCCCTGGGCGAAAATACTACCCAGGCAGAGACCATCGAGTACCTGCTTGCCCTAGCCGATGTCGGCCGGTCCGCCTGCGAACACCTCAGTGTCCGACCCGCCGACCTCCCCGCACGCATCACAGAACTGGTCGAGCAGGGCGCACTCGTCACCGCCCTCCATCAGCAGATCGGGGGGCTCCACGCGAAAGTTGCAGACCTCCAGTACCAGCTTCAACACAGCCAGACAGCGACGCAACCAGTGGACCGTCCGGCAGTTTCTAACGGCCATTCCCCCAGTGGCTGTGCTCCCTGCGGCAGTTTCCGCTGGTAATCCAGGAGGCCTGCGGCCCAGGCGGTTCACCCGGGTACACCTCAGCGCTCGACGAGCACTGGTTCAGATTCTCGTTCCAGGCGCTTTGCCCGCACCAGCGAGGCGATCACGGCCACCGCCAGGATGCCCACGATCACAGCCAGCGAAAGGGCGACCGGGATCTTGAAGACATCAATCAGCAGCATCTTCGCACCGACAAAGCTAAGGATGGCAGCCAGGCCCAACTTCAAGTAGTAAAACTTCTCCACCACCCCGGCGAGCACGAAGTACAGCGAACGTAAACCCAGGATGGCGAACACGTTCGAGGTATAGACGATAAACGGGTCGGTGGTGATGGCGAAAATTGCCGGGATCGAGTCCACCGCGAAGATGAGGTCGCTCGTCTCGACCAACAGCAACACCAGAAATAGTGGTGTTGCTACCCATTGCCCACCGCGGCGCAGGAGAAATTTGTCTCCCTCGTAGCTGTCGCTCACCGGCAGCAGTTTGCGGGCGAGCTTGAGCACCGGGTTGTCGGTGATGTCCTTTTCTTTCCGGGCCGGCAAGGCCATCTTGATACCGGTGAAGAGCAGAAAAGCACCGAATAAGTAGATGATCCAGTGAAACTCCTTGAGTAGGGCTGCCCCGACGAAGATCAGCACCCCGCGCATGACCAGGGCCCCGAGCACGCCCCAGAACAACACCCGGTGCTGATAGACCGCCGGCACGGCAAAGGCTGAGAAGATGAGCACGAAGACGAAGATGTTATCGACACTCAGGGACTTCTCGATGAGGTAGGCAGCCGTAAACTCCAGTGCCGGTCCCGGCCCCATCCAGAAATACAGCCCGATATTAAAAGCGATTGCCAGTGCGATCCACACACCACTCCAGGTCAGAGCTTCCCGCAGAGAAACCGCGTGGGCTTTGCGGTGAAACACCCCAAGGTCGAGGGCGAGCATCGCCAACACAAAAATATTGAAACCTATCCAGATCCAGATCGAATCCACCATTGCCTCCTTGTGAAGCCGCAGGCACACTGAGTTCCACGGCAAGTTGTCGTGGTGGTCTCGCCGGCGGTGCCCGCGCACCCAAGTCGGCCGGAGGCAGATGCCTCGGATTGACGACCGACTATCCCGCCAAAGCGGGCGGCTACTCCCCATCCGTCACCACTATAACAAGTCCGGGTGAATTGAGGCTTATATCAATTGATAGAGAGAGTATCAATATAATTGATGGAATATCTGGAGGTTGACCTGCAAAAATCGGAAGAGCACCCCCCGAAATAGGCTCCTCCAGTTATGGTAGCTGTAGTCAATCCTCTTCGGACTCATGGCACGCCATCGCAAATCCTCCGGGTCGCCGCAGCCCACAAGCCCTTCTGTGGAGAGACGCGGCTCCGTGGTCAATGGGGCCACAGAGTACCTGGCCGGAAGTGGCCATGACAGGATAGAGCCGGGAGAACCCCTGCGCCCGGTGGGCAGTGCCATTGGCAACGAGTCTCAAGTCGCGCTTGCAGAGAGCGAGGAACGGTACCGTTCGCTCGTGCGTGCGGCCGGGGCCATCGTCTGGACTACCTCCGCTGAAGGCAAATTCATCGAGCCTCAGCCGGGATGGGAGGAGTACACGGGCCAGAGCTTCGCTGCCTACTGTAACTGGGGCGGGATGGAGATGATCCACCTGGAGGACCTGCCCCTAGTCTCCAGCCGCTGGGGGGAAGCGACTGAGCAGTGCATTCCTTTTGAAGCCGAGTATCGCCTCTGGCACGCCAGCAGCCACCGCCACCGCTGGTGCGAAGTGCGAGGGGTGCCGCTGCTCGACCTGCAGGGGGCTGTGCGCGAATGGGTGGGCACGATCACCGACATCGACGAGCGCAAAAGTCTTGCCCAGGAGCGCGAATGCCTGCTGGAGCGCGAACGGGTCGCCCGCCATTGCTCCGAACACGCTCTCCGCCGGCTCGCCCGGCTCCAGATGGTCACAGCCGTACTTTCAGGAGCCATCACAGACGACGGGATCGTCAGAGCGGTCGTCCAGGAAGGCCTGGGCACGATCGGCGCAAACATCGCCTTTGTCGCCCGGCTAAACGAAGCGGGTGACGCGCTGGAACTGTTGCACGCGGGTGGAGTAGACGAACAGGCATGGCAGCAGTTCCAGCGCATTCCACTGGAGGCACCCGTACCCCTGGCCGAGGCGGTACGCACGCTCAAGCCCCTATGGCTCGGGTCTACCGAGGAGCGCATCGAGCGCTATCCGAATCTGAGCGGCGAGTACGCCAAATTGCCCACCCGTTTTTGGGTCTCGGTGCCGCTGGTAGTGGAGGGACGGGCAGTCGGAGGACTATCGCTCGGCTTTGAGGGAGGACCTGTCCTTGATGAAGGAGACCAGGGCTATATCCTGGCCCTGGCCGGTCAGTGCGCCCAGGCGATGGAGCGCGTCCGGCTTTACCATCTGGAGCGCAAGGCCCGCGCTGAGGCTGAGGAGGGTCGCCGCCGTTCGGAGTTTCTGGCTGGGGTGAGCGAGTTGCTGGCAGGTACCCTCGACTATGAAGCAGTGCTAGCCCAGCTTGCCCGCCTGGCAGTGCCGTCGCTGGGCGACTGGTGCGCTGTCGATGTGTTAGGTGAAGACGGGCAAATCAAGCGCCTGGCCGTCGCCCATACTGATCCTGACAAAGTGCAGTGGGGCTACGAGCTGCAGCGGCGCTTCCCGCTCGACCCGCAGGCAGTGCGGGGCGTAGTCAACGTGCTGCGCACAGGCCAGAGCGAACTCTACTCGGAGATTCCCGACGCGTTGCTGATGGCCACCGCCCGCAACCCCGAACACCTGGCGGCACTTCGAGAGGTGGGCTTCAGCTCGGCGATGATCGTGCCGCTCTCGGCGCGCGGACGCACCCTGGGAGCAATTACTCTGGTGATGGCCGAGTCGGGACGGCGCTACGGCAAAGCGGATCTGCACCTGGCAGAGGATCTGGCGCGCCGGGCGGGCCTGGCTGTAGACAACGCCCGACTCTACGACGCAGAACAGCGCGCCCGCAAAGACGCAGAGCGGGCCAACCGCGTCAAGGACGATTTTCTTGCGGTCTTGAGCCACGAACTGAGGACGCCCCTCAACCCGATTATTGGCTGGACCCAGATGCTCCGGCGCGGCAAGCTCTCCCCCACGGCCCAGGCGGAGGCCCTGGAAGTGATCGAGCGCAACGCCAAACTACAAAACCAACTGATCGAAGACCTGCTCGACGTGAGCCGCATCGAGCAGGGCAAGTTCAGCCACCAGCCCCAACCGTTGGTGCCCAGTACGGTAGTGCACTCTGCCATCGAGGCCGTGCGCTCCACGGCGCAAGCAGCGCAGGTGGCGCTCACGATAGAGGTGCCGGAGGATCTGCCGGAAATCGAGGCGGACCCGACCCGGCTTTCTCAGGTGGTGTGGAACCTGCTAATCAACGCCGTCAAGTTCACCCCGCCGCTCGGGCGAGTGGAGGTGCGCCTGATGCGGATACCAGACGGAGTGCGCCTGGTGGTCTGCGACACAGGTATAGGCATCGCACCCGAGTTCCTGCCGCATCTATTTGAGCGCTTCCGCCAGGCGGACGCGAGCAGCACGCGCAAACAAGGCGGCCTGGGCCTGGGGCTTTTTATCGTGCATCATATTGTCGAATTGCATGGGGGGCGAGTATGGGCCGAGAGTGAAGGCGAGGGGCAAGGCTCCACGTTCACCGTCGAGTTGCCGGTCGCTAAAGGAGTGTAACTGCACCGGCCGGCAATCACCACAGGCCGGTACTAACTCCAGGTGAGGCCTGGGCCAGTATCAAGAGAAGTTTCACTGGGGAAGGACTTTAGTGAGTAAAAAAGGATG
This sequence comes from Gloeobacteraceae cyanobacterium SOY_34_metabat_159, assembly GCA_031399965.1. Taxonomy (GTDB): domain Bacteria; phylum Cyanobacteriota; class Cyanobacteriia; order Gloeobacterales; family Gloeobacteraceae; genus JANNPH01. The sequence continues at coordinate 9,121 of JANNPH010000102.1, forward strand.
CACGCCTGGCGTACATCCTTTTTTACTGGATTCGGCCGCGCCTTAGCGGTCTACCGAACCCATGATGATGTCGATTGACCCGAGTACGACGATCAGGTCGGCGAGTTTCGTGCCTTCGAGCATGATGGGCAGCACTGAAAGGTTCACGAAGTCCGGCGTGCGGATTTTGCAGCGCCAGGGCGTGATGTCGTCATTGCCAATCATGTAGATGCCCATTTCGCCTTTGGCCTCTTCCATACGGGCATAGTATTCGCCGGTCGGAATCTTGAAGCTGGGCGAGGACTTCTTGCCGATGACTTCTTGCCGATGAACTGGTAGTCAAAAGCGTTGAGGTCTGACTTCGGTCCCTCAGCGAGTCGCCGCGCTTCGAGTTCTTCGTAAGGACCACCGGGCAACTTATCGAGGGCCTGGTTGATGATTTTGACCGACTCGCGCATCTCGCGAATGCGCACGAGGTACCGGGCCATGCAGTCGCCGCCTTCCTCGACGATGATGTCCCAGTCGAGTTCGTCGTAGATTTCGTAGTGATCGACTTTGCGCAGATCCCAGCGCACGCCAGAACCGCGCAGCATCGGACCCGTTACTCCCCAGTTGATCGCATCTTCACGGCTGAGGACACCCAGGCCCTCGATGCGGCGGCGGAAAATTGGGTTGTTGGTGATGAGCTTTTCGTACTCGTCGATTTTGGCCGGGATGTAATCGCAGAAGTCGCGGCACTTCGTCGTCCAGCCGTAAGGCAAATCGACGGTGACCCCGCCGACGCGGAAGTAGTTGTTGCCAATCATCCTGAGGCCAGTCGCCGCTTCAAAAAGGTCGTAGATCAACTCCCGTTCGCGGAAGATGTAGAAGAAGGGCGATAAGGCCCCAACGTCCGCCAGGAAAGGCCCGAGCCACATCAGGTGGTTGGCGATGCGCGAAAGTTCGAGCATGAGTACGCGGATGTAGCGCGCCCGCTTCGGTACTTCGATACCGACCATCTGCTCCGGGGCGTTGACGATCGACGCCTCGTTCATCATGGCTGCCGTGTAGTCCCACCGCGAGACGTAGGGCAAAAACTGAATAATCGAGCGGTTCTCGGCAATTTTCTCCATGCCGCGGTGCAAGTAGCCGATCACCGGGCGGACATCGATGATGTTTTCACCGTCGAGCGTCACGATCATCCGAAACACACCGTGGGTCGAAGGATGGTGCGGTCCGAGGTTGAGCACCATGCGCTCGGCGCGAGTTTCAATAATTGTCATACATACTCTTCCTGTAGCGAGTAATCACCTGGAGGGTGCCGGGCCAGAGGCGATGGACCTTTTAAAGTTGGGGATTGCCGGCTCAAGCAGGTGTCGCGAGCCCTTTTAGAGGGCCAGGTGCCTCCCCCCTACTCTGTATTAACACACCAAACTCACCCAGACCCGCCGGGTCCGTGAGCAGCCTGAGCATCTGCCGCTGGTGCAGTGCCGCCTGCAAATCGTCGTTGCTGCCGATGGCTCCAGGAGCGTTGAGGGCAACCAGGCGTTCTCCAAGCCCAAGCGCCCACAAGAAGAAGTTCTGGCGGGTGAAGCCGACCCTTTTGAGGCCGGAAGTGTACCCATGCTGCTCAAGGGCGGTGAAGTTGACATGGGTGGTGATGTCCTGGCGTCCCACATGCACGTACGGGTTGTCGCCGAGGGTGTGGCGGTAGTAGCACTGGAGCGTGCCCTCGGCGTGCAGGGGTGCATAGTACTGAGCAGCGCTGTAGCCGTAGTCGATTGTGAGCACATAGCCCTTTTGCAGGCGACCGGCGACCGTCTCGACCCATTCGAGGGCGGCGAGGCTCACCTCGCTGCGGTACCCATTGCCCAGCTTTATCAGATCGACCCCGTACCGGGCAAAGAAGGACTCGATAGCTGGGGTCGAAAGCGGCCCTGCTACCTCGGCGAATTCCCCATCCTGGACAGTGACAAAGATTTCGTTCAGACGACCGTTCATCACGACAAACTGGTGCACGGGGAAAGCATCGACCAGCTCGTTCGAGAAGAAACAGCCGATAACTGAGTCCGGGGCAATCTCTTCATAGCTTTTCCACTCGACCTGGGCTTCAAAAGCACTGAGCCGCTGTTTTTGTTCGCGGATGAGCGCTTCTGACTTCTCGACTATCCAGTAGCGCGCCGAGTTAAAGAAATCGGGATGCTGGTGGCGCAAATAGAGAAGCACGTCTGCTGCGAGCAACCCCTGACCGGCCCCCATCTCTACCAGCGTAAAAGGCGGGGAGCCAAGCTGCCGCCACATCTCGACAAACTGTTCTGAGAGCAGTTCGCCAAAGGCTGCCCCGGTGTGCGGTGAGGTAAAAAAGTCTCCCCTTGCACCGATTTGCCCAGTGTTCTGGGCGTAGTAGCCAAGCTCAGGGTGGTAGAGGACTATTTCCATGTACTCGGCAAACGTGATGCGGCGGTCAGGACTGGCCTCGATTCGCTCGGCAATCAGGCTGCACAACTGGGGGTTCGAATCGTCGCCAATCGGGCTCATAAGCTCCTGGTAGTTGGGTCATGGGGCTTTCTGCCGCCTCTGGGGAAAGCATAAAACATCGCAGTCGTCGTCAAAAACGCGGCTATTTCCGGTATAAATATTTTAGTTAAGGACGTGATCCTGGTGCGAGTGCTCAAAGCTTTACTCACCGGCACAATTTGTTTGTTGTTGGCCGGTCCTGCCCAGGCGATCGACTTGCGCCTGGCTGTCGCCCAGAATGTTGCCAATCTCACCGTCGGCAGTTCCACCGAGGCGACGGTGGTCGATGAGCGTAGCCAGGTGGTGGGCCGACTCGACCCGATGCAGCCGCTACCGATGGCGGCGGCGGGCAACCAGGTCGAGGCAGGCGGCATTCGGGTCACGCGCCTGCGCATCGTGCCAAAAGACCCCGAGGGGCTCGTCTTCATCGGCAACCGCTGGTTTCGGGGAGCAGCCGACGTCTACGCAAGCGGCGGCAAGCTGACCGGTATCAACCTCGTAGACCTCGAAGCTTATCTCTACGGCGTAGTGGGAGCCGAGATGCCGGCAAGCTGGCCCGACGAAGCGCTCAAAGCGCAGGCGGTCGCCGCCCGCACCTACGCCCTCTACCACTGGATGCGCCGCCAGCGCGAAGCGTTTGACATGGGCGACACGGTGATGTGGCAGGTTTACAAGGGAGCACAGGCAGAGACCAGTTCCGTGCGCCAGGCCGTCGATGCCACCGCCGGTCAGGTGCTCACCTTCAAGGGCAGCCTGATTAACGCCCTCTACCACAGCAGCGCAGGCGGCCAGACCGAAGACATCAAAGTCCTTGGTAAAGAAGCAGCCCCCTACCTGAGTGCCGTCGCCGACTTCGACCAGTCCGCCCCATTTTTCCGCTGGACCCAGTCGCTCGAAGCCGCCCAGCTCCTCAAGACCCTGGCACTCAACATCGGTGACCTGTTGCAGGTCAAGCCCCAGGAGAAAAGCCCGAATGGCCGGATGCTCTCACTCCTGTTTGTCGGTACGAGCGGCACCCAGGTCGTCAAAGCGGCCGATGTGCGCTTCAAGCTCGGCCTCAAGAGCACCTTCTTCGACGTACTCCACTCCCCAAATGCAGTCGGCAGCGCCCCGCTTAAGACGGTCGCCTTCGACGGTCGCGGCTACGGCCACGGCCTCGGCATGAGCCAGTGGGGAGCCCGCGCCCTCGCCGCCCTCGGCTGGGACTCAAGCCGCATCCTCAAACACTACTACTCCGGTGTCGAAGTCCAGAAACAGGTATTCTAAGCGAGGCCTACGCCCGTTGGTCTCTTTACGGTGAGACGAGAGAGCGACACAGAGAGAGGGCTCTGATCAGTCCTGGGGTCCGCATCGGTTTACTTGTGCGGTCGGTCACTCGGCCAGCAGGACTGCCATGATCTCGTAGGGCAGACCGGTTTTGGTATAGGTGTTGTACAGTTCTGCCGTGTCGAGGTTGCTCAAGATGATCAGGCTGGCCTCGCTCTGTGGAGCCCGGATATTCAGGGTATGGAACCCACCGATGCCGCCCTGGCGCTCGATGAGCAGCGGCTTTTTACCTCCCGGCAGCGGCAGGCGGTAGGCCCAACTTCCGAGCGCAACGAAGCCCAGGCTTGGTACAGGCGCAAACATCACTTCTGTATATTCTTTGGAAAGGAGCCTGTGCGTGTCCAGGGACCGGTTCCAAAGAAAGAGGTCGTCTACGGTCGAGTACAGGGCACCGGCAGCGTAAAAGTTCTGAATCCGGGAGTAGGGCTCGTTTGTGTAGACCCCCTTCTCGAACAGATAGCCGGATGCCTGCTTGTCGATGACCGTCTCCTGGGTTGCAAGGCCGGTATTTTGCATCTGTAAGGGCTGCAGAATTTTCTCCGTGAGCAACTGCTGGTAAGTTTTGCCGGTCACCTTTTCAAGCAGCAATCCCAGCAAGATGAAGTCCGCATTGTTGTAGTTGAACTTCGTCCCCGGTGTCTCCTTCAGGCCCTTGCTGCAGCAGACTTTGAGAAAACGGTCAGGCTTGAGAAGATCCGGGTCCTGGTTCTGGTAGAAGCCGGATTCGTCGTCGAGGGTCGGCAGTCCCGAAGTGTGGGTGAGCAGTTGTCTGACGGTAATCTTGCCGCCTTCAGCAGGATAGTCCGCCAGGTAGCCGGAGATCGGCTCATCGAGCTTGACTTTGCCCTCGGCAACCAGTTGCATGACGAGCAGGGCTGTGAACTGCTTGGTAATCGAGGCGATCCGGAAGCGGGTGTCGGTGCCGTTCTTGATATTCCAGGTGCGGTCGGCCAGGCCGAATGCCTTTTTGTAAACGACCTGACCTTTGTCCGCCACCAGGAGCGTGCCGTCGAACTGGCCCTTTTCGTGATACTTGCGCACGATCCGGTCGATCGCTTCAGCCCTGGTCTCGGCATAGACGGCCTGAATATTGGACCAGCAACTCAGGAAGAGTAGACAGACACATAGCAGTCTGTAAGTTTGCATAGGTGGCAGGTTGTCGAGACAGACCCCTTTGTATCCTAGAGGGAGCCGTTCGCACACCGTCCCCGGCTCTCTCTCATACGAATTTGATGGATGCTTGCAATCCCCTCGGAACTTATTTCCCCAACGAGAGATCTATAGTGGATTCGAATAAGTGGTGGGCAGTGTATGACGAATAAGGTATTACTTACTCTTTTAGCTGCAGGCTTCCTCGGTGCATCGGCTACCAGGGCGTATGCATTCCCCGACGGTATATTCGAGCCAAGTCTCTGGGCAGCACCCGGTGTTGCCCTCAAAACAGGTTTTATTGACCGCCGCGGGTCGTACATCGTTTCGCCAAAACCGCTGGATGGTGTTGGGAGCTTTTCAGAAGGACTGGCAGTCGTCAAAGTCGGCACAAAATATGGATACATGGACACTACCGGCACCATCGTCGTCGCGCCACAGTTTGTGTTGGCGGGGGCCTTCAAGGATGGTCTGGCCATCGCTTCTAAAAATGGTAAAAGCTGCTTTATCGGCCACGCCGGTACCTGCGTCACTCCAGAATTCGCCGGTGTGCAACCCTTTTGCGAAGGCCTTGCGGCTGTCAATGTCACAGGCAAGGTCAACCAGTTTGGCGCTGTGGACGGCGGCAAGTGGGGCTATATCGACCGCACAGGCCGGTTGGTGATCCCGGCCCAATTTGATATTGCTAACCACTTTTGTGGGGGCCTGGCCTCAGTCAACATCGGAGCCACCGCCGAAAAACCATTCTGGATGAAAACCGGCGGCAAGTGGGGGTTCATCGATCGCAGCGGCAGTTTCGTCATTCCTCCCGCCTTCGATGCAGCCTCGGCCTTCTCGGCTACCGGGCTGGCCGCCGTCTCCACCAACGGTAAGTGGGGTTACATCGACAGGTCGGGCCGATATGCGATTGCGCCGCGCTTCGATGCGGCCGGTGCTTTTGTCGGCGGTCTTGCTCCGGTCAACCTCGGCGCAAGGCGCTACTCCAAAATGTCGGACATGCCAATTGGCGGTTTGTGGGGTTACATCGACAAGTCGGGGCAGTTTGTCATTCCGATGCGCTTCACCAATGCTGCCTGTTTCTGCAAAGGTCTCGCTCAGGTTGCTGTGGATCAAAAGTGGGATGAATCCGGTGCGGTTACGGATGGAGGCCGCTGGGGCTACATCGACACCAATGGCAATAGCATCGTGCCGATTGAGCAGAAAGAGCCTCCCGGATTTTCTGATGGGATGGCTCGCTTCGAGCGAGAAGGCAAGTGGGGCTACTACGACGCACGGGGTCGGGTTGCCGTTGAGCCGGTGTTTGCAAGGGCTCAAAATTTCTCAGATGGGTTGGCAGCCGTAGAACTCGACGGCAAGTGGGGTTTCATTAATAAAGAGGGCAGATTTGTCATCCCACCTCAATTTGAGGCGGTTTCTAATTTTGAGAACGGGATGGCTCCAGTCGCTTCGCAGTAACTCTGTTCCTGGCGCAGGCTGGCATAAGGACCGGGACTTAGACGGCGGCAGGTCGGGCCTGAGAGCGCATCGGCCTGCCGCCAATGCTGCAGGCAACAAAACTCCTCTAAAGGCGCGATGTGTGTAGCCCTTTTGAGGGCACGCTAAGCGGGTCTTGCTCACCTCGGATTTGCCCCCGCCTGTATGAGTGATCAACCGATTGCCTCACCACGATCTTTGCTCTCGGTACTCGGGGAACTGAGTGCCATCCTGCAGGGGGCGAACAGTTTTGCCGAAAAACAGCTGAGCCTGTTCGCAGTGCTACGCGAACAACTGGGCTTCGACCTCGCCTGGCTCGGGCAGATCGACGGCCAGAGTAAATTGCTCCAGGGACGGGGCGGGTTTATCGGCGAAGGCAGCCACGGCGTGCTCAACAGCCGCATGCCGATCGTGCCGGGCGAATTTTTAGACCGGGTGACCAGCCACCAGGAAGTATTCGTCACCGCAAGCATCAAAGAAGACCCCCGCTCGAAAGCCTGGTGGGGCTACGCCCGCGACTGGGGCATTCAAGGAGCGCTCGCCTTTCCTCTCACTTTTCAGGGCCAATGCCTGGGTCTGTGTGTACTGGGATCGAAGCGCTGGGGACTGATGCTTTCGGCTGAGGAGGAGCAGACGCTCAAAGTGCTGGGCGATCTGATCGGTTCAGCGATGGTACAGGACAAAGCCCAGGCCGATTCAGCCCGTCAAAATTTACTCACGGCTCCTTTGCTGGTGCTCGCCGACCGCCTGCGCCAACCCCAGCAGATGGACCCGGTCTTTCAGACGGTCGTAGACGAACTTTACGTCCGCCTGTCCCCGAGCCGGACAGCAATTTACTGGCTCGACCTCGACCGCCGCGAATTGTGGGTGCGGGCGATGTCTCAGAAATTTAACTGTGGCCCGGTGACCGGTACCCGCCTGCCGCTGAGAGACCTCTACGGCCTCTACCAGGAACTCAAAGAAGACCGGATTGTGGCGGTTACGGACGTGCGCTCGGACCTGCGCGGCCTCATCAGCCAGGCCCACCTGCAAAAGTTTCGCTTGCTCTCGCTCTTAGCCCACCCGATTATTTACCAGGGCGACCTGCTGGGCTACCTGGCAGTCGAGCAGACCGACCAGCCGCGGGCCTGGCAGCCGGAAGAACACCAGCTCGTGCGCGCCATGGCGAATCTGGTCGGGGTGACCACCACCCAGGCACGGCTCTACGAAGTCACCCGCCGCCAGGCTCTCGAACAGACCCTGATTAACCAGATCACCCGCGATATCCGCAATACCCTCGACCCCGACGAGGTCCTGCAGGCGGCGGTCGAGCGGCTCGGGTCGAGCCTCGGGGTCGATCGCTGCCTGGTGCTCGACTTTGCGGTCGAGGCCGAAATCGAAGTCCTGCACGAATATCGCAAAGCCGGGATCACCAGTGCTCGCGGTCTGGTCCCCTCGCCTGCCCACGAACTGGAGCAGCGCACGCTCAACTCGGCCGTGCCGGTGGCTATCGACGATATCGAATCGGACTTCCGCTTTTTATCGTGGCGCGACTACCTGCGCACCAGTTCGACCCGTTCGCTGATGATCTGCGGTACGGCCTACCAGGGCAAGCCAAACGGCATCCTCGTCCTGCACTACTGTTTCCAGACCCATAGCTGGACTTCTGAAGAACGCTCGATTATGCAGGCGGTAGCCGACCAGGTCGGCATCGCCCTCGGCCAGGCCCAACTCTACCGCCGCACCCAGGAGCAAGCCGAAGTCGAACTGCGCATCAACCAGGTCGGCCGGGCCGTCAGGATCGCTATCCCCGCCGGTCAGGTGGCCCCCCTGGCCCTGCGCGAACTGGCCGAGGCGATGGAGGCACCGCTCACAGCCATCCTCTTTTGCGCACCAACCGACGAGACGGCTGCGCTCAAACTGGTCTACAGCCAGACCGAATGGGTCCAGTTGGCAGCCGACACCCCCCTGCAGGTCGCGGCGAATCCGTTTATGCAGGCAGTTTTCGCGGCCCCCGAACCGGTTGAACTGATCCTGGACCCCGGTACTGCTCCTGCTGGACCCCACCGTCTTCTCTGGCAGCAGGGTGTCCGCTCGATTCTTGGGATGCGCCTGCAAGCAGGTAAGCAACTGCTGGGCGTCGTGCTGGTGATGAACAATCAACCAAAGCAGTGGGGCCAGGGGTTTTGCCAGATCCTCACGCGCCTCTCGGGCGAATTTGCCCTTGCTTTTTCCCAGGCCGAATCTTTCGAGAAGCTCCAGGAACTGAGTCAGCAACTGCAGCAGCTCAACGCCTACAAAAACAACATGGTCTCGATTTCAAGCCACGAGATGCGCACGCCGCTCGCCTCGATTCGGGCCTACGTCGAGACGATGGTGAGCGAGCCCGACCTCGACCCCGCCCTGATTCAGGAATTTATGGGCGGCATGGAGGTCGAGTGCATCCGGCTCACCAATCTGCTCGACAACTTGAACACACTGGTCATCCTCGAATCGCGGCGCACCGTCTGGCAGTACCGCGTCGTCAAAGTCAACGAGCTACTGGAGCGCGTCGTCGCCCGCCTGCAAAACCTCGCCGGCCAAAACGATGTCGAGGTGCGCATGGCCAGTTCGCTGCCGATGGATTTCGTCGTCTATATCGACGATGCAAAAGTCGAACAGGTGCTCGCCAACTTGCTGGAGAACGCCTGCAAACACACCCATGCCGGTTGCCTCGCGGTGCTCTCAGTCAAGCAACCTGCCCCCGACTGGCTCGAATTCAGCGTCTACGACAACGGCCCCGGCATCCCCGCCAACAAGCTCAGTACTCTTTTCCAGCCCTTCATGCGCGTCCAGGAAGTGATGAATCACTCCCAGGGCGGTGCGGGGTTGGGCCTGGCCATCTGCCGGGAGATTGCCGACCAGATGGGTGGGCGCATCGAGGTCGAAAGCACCGTCGGCTCAGGTAGCCTCTTTCGCGTCAATCTGCCGCTGCAGGCCCCCTCCTGAGGGCAAAATGATTGACAGTTTCATCGGGCCGTCTCTAGAGTGACTTTAATTTGACAGGATCTTTTCGTTGCTGGAAGTTCTCCCCACCGAACCGCAAAGACGCGCCCGCCGACGGCGACGGCGGCAGTCGCTCCAGGAGCAGTGGCTGCGCCGCACTCTCACTTTCATCACCCTCTGTGGCCTCGGCGTGCTCGGAGCGAGCCAGCTACAAACGCATTCGCAAGCAACCGTTCGCTCAGCTGACCCGGTAGCGCCTAACCCAATCCAGATTATTCCCGAGCAGGTAGTCGATCCGGCCTGGTTACCGATGCCGGAGCTGCCGCTTACGAATAAGCTCACGGCCCTCGAAAGCCAGATGCAGAAGCTCACCGGCCAGCCGAAACTGCGCTCCGGTTTTCTCTTTGTCGAACCGGCCTCGGGTCGCTACGTAGCGCTCAAGAGCGAGGAGAGCTTCAGCGCGGCGAGTGTCATCAAAGTGCCGGTGTTTGTCGAATTTTTGCGTCAGGTCGACAGCGGTCAAATTCGGCTCGACGAACAGCTCACGCTCAAGCAATTTCACAAAGGCGGCGGCTCCGGCTGGCTACAGTACCGGCCAAATGGCACGCAGATGAGCGCTCTGACCATCGCCTCGCTGATGATCATCCGCTCCGACAACACTGCCACCAATATGATCATCGACCGCGTCGGCGGGCAGAGCTACCTCAACGAGCAGTTTCAACGCTGGAACTTGAAAAAGACAGTACTCAAC
>JANNPH010000206.1:0-1573 GCA_031399965.1 Gloeobacteraceae cyanobacterium SOY_34_metabat_159
CGAAGGCGATCCTGTCGGGGCAGCGAGCCGTGCCGCCACTCCCCGCTCCGGCCGAGGTCGAGACGTTTCTCGCACGGCAGTACGCCGGCCTGTCCCCTTCGCCCACTCCAGACGCCGTCCGCATGATTCGGGAGCGACTCACGCTCGAGGCCGTCTATCGCGGGACGCCCGTGGCGTGCTGCACGACGGCGGACGGCGACCTGGCCGTGCTGGCCGAAGGGGATGATGAAATCGCCTACGTGCTGGCGAGCCTGAACGACGACGAAGCCCACCGCGTGGTGGTCCTGGATACGCTCGCCTACTGAGGCCCCGGAGCGCCCCGGCATGTCGATCGCCCTTCGACAACTACCGCGACGAGTTCCCCTGCTCCCGACGCTCATCGACCGCACCTCGGATCTCGGCGTCGTCGGCCTCCGCTGCCGCGTTTCGTTACAGGTTCAACGGGCGGAGCGAAAAGGGACGGTTCCGATCTCGTTCGTCGTCGATTCCGGCGCGTCGTACTCGTTCGTTAGCCATGAATTCGCTCGCACTCGCCAGATCGCGATGGACCTGAGCGGTCCGGAATTCGAACTGCCCTCGACCACCGCGTACGGTATGGCGCGGTTCCGTGTCAGGCCGGGTCGCATCCGTGCCTGGTGGCACGAGGACCTGGGCGGGCATCCGTTCGATTGGCCGGTCCTGTTCCAACTGAACGCACCGCCGTCTGTCCCCTCGATCCTCGGCCTCGGTGGTGTCGTCAAGACGTGTCGATGGACGGTCGATGGGCAAGTTTTCGCCGAGTCTCCGCACGGCTACCTGAGCCTCGAAGACACCCGGTAGAGCCGATCCGATTCGAACCAGTGCCGTCCCTTCCTAAAATACCAGCCGAATCACTCACCCGCTTTCGGAGACGCGTGCCCATGCCGGCCGAGCAGCTCGAATTCAAAGCCGAACTGAAGCAACTCCTGCACCTGATCACGCACAGCCTGTACTCGGATCGGGACATCTTCCTGCGGGAACTCATCAGCAACGCGTCGGACGCCATCAACAAGGTGAAGTTCGACTCGCTCCAGAACGACGCCCAACTGGAGGGCAACAAGGACTGGAAGATCAAGATCACCCCGGACGCGGCGGCCAAGACCGTCACCGTCTCGGACAACGGCGTCGGCATGACCCGCGAGCAGGTGGTCGAACTGCTCGGCACCGTCGCCAAGTCCGGCACGAAGGCGTTCCTCGACGCGGTGAAGGCGAAGAACGACCCGACCGCCGCCCCGGGGCTGATCGGCCAGTTCGGCGTCGGCTTCTACTCGGCGTTCATGGTGGCCGACAAGGTGACGGTACTCACCCGCCCGGCCGGGTCCTCGGCCGACGCGGTGCGGTGGGAGTCGGACGGCCAGGGCACGTTCACCGTCGAGCCGGCGGAGAAGGCGGCCCGCGGGACGGACGTGACCCTGCACCTGAAGGAGGACGCGCAGGAGTTCCTCGACCCGTACCGGCTGCGGGTGCTAGTGAAGAAGTTCAGCGACTTCATCGAACACCCGGTGGCGATGGACCAGGAGACGGAGAAGGACGGCACGAAGACCGTGACGGAAGA
>JANNPH010000109.1:0-10842 GCA_031399965.1 Gloeobacteraceae cyanobacterium SOY_34_metabat_159
CCCGACGTTCCCCTGCACTTGCAGGTGGCAGAACTGGCAGTTGGGTGTGCGGGCGAGCAGGGCGAAATCGAGCCTTTCTGACGCTTCCCCTTCGAGGGTCCGGGTCACCGTCTGGCTTGAGCCGCGCAGGTAGGCCGTGGCCCGAATCTGCAGGTTGCGGACCTCACCAGCAGAGTCGTTCAGGCCATAAATACGGGCAACGACTGCACCAGAGGCATAGCTTGCAGGTGCAATTGCCCCAGGAGCGGCGTAGTAGCGGCTTGGGTTGGTGGCAACGTAAGGCTCTGAGACTTGCAGGTATCGCTGCAAGTCGGGCTGCGCCAGGTTGGCCCGGTAACGCGAGAGTGGGTCAGTAGACGGCAGCAACAGTCGCCGCAGCCACTCGCTGCGGCTCAATCCCGATTGCTGAAAATCTGCGAGCAGGCGAGTCTGCACCTGGGCCACAGCACTATCCGCCATCTGCTGAGCTTCGATACTGTCACGGCGCGTCGTGGTGCCACTGGCCAGCTGCGTGCTGAGCAGCAGTGCCGCGGCACAGACTGTGCCGACGATGAGCCCGAGCGCCATCACCAGGACCAGGGCCGTGCCGGCTTGCGTGCGTGTGGATTTGTGAGCCATCTTCTCTCACTGCGTGCCACCTGCATTCAAATGGCAACGCTCTGGCTCAGGCCACAAATTGCGGCGTGCACCCCGCCACCGGACACACCGCACGGATATCAAGGCGGCAGATACTTTTGAACGACCTGCCAGCCGGTAGCGAGGACAACCAGTAACCCCAAAAATAAGGCCCCATTACTGCCCAGGTGAAGCCTGCGTGCCCACGGTCGCCGGGGCGAAATTTGGCGTGCGCTCCAGGCAGACAGCAACACCAGGCCGGTCACACCCAGACCGGCCGGAAGGTGAGGCGAGTGACCGAGAGAACCAAAATGTCCGAGTGTGCCGACTACGCCGACAGCAAGCAGCAGCAGGGTCAGGCCGACGAGCAGATTCCCAAGCCATAGATGCGAGTCCCGCAAAGCCGGGTGTAGACCTTGTGAGCGGCGAGTCCGCATCCAGAGGCCCGTCACCGCGAGAGCGCCGTAGGCGACGAGGGACAGGCCCATCGACCAGGCCGCAATCTTCCAGAGCCACAAAAAAGAGGGCAGGTGCATCGGCCCGATCGTAGCAGCCCGGTTAGAACTCCTGACGCTGCTCGGAGCCCTGTTCGGTACGCGTATAGGCGACAGCAGCATAGGCAGCATCTTCCGGCAAGCCCGACCAGGCAGCCGGGGCGAGGGAGACATCAGCCACTAAAAGACGACCGCTCTCCCCGAAAGCAGACCGCAACTGCTTGATAAATTCTTCCGGGATCGTCGTCGTCTCGACCTGCCACACATTGCGCAGCAGGGGCCGCGCCTCGAAGTCAAGACCGTCCAGTTTTGGAGTCTCATCGTAGGCAAAAGTGAGCAACTGCTGGCTCACATCCTGTGCGACGGGCTCCGTGAAACGACCGATAAATTCGCCAATCTCAGCTTCCAGGCCAGACCAGGTGACTACTGACTTTGAAAGATCGACCAGATAGAAATGGTCCTGTTCACCGACAAGCGCCTTCAATCTTCTTTGAATGTTGAAAGGCGAGTCGGAACTGTCGATGATCCAGACATTATCGAGGAGATGGGCATGGGGAGTTAGCTCGTCGATAAAGCCGACCAGTTCCGGGTAGCCACTCAGGGGCTTCTCCAACTCGTAGGCAAATAGATACAGCATCCTCCCTCCTATCGCCTGCGCGGCGCATGATTTGTCCTGGGGACAAATATAAAAAATTCTCACAAGAGACTCATCCCTAAAAAGGCAGACGTTGCCGGGATCGAGTCATTTGTTGCGCTCAGGCGCACCGAGGATTGCCCTTGCCGACCGTGTGCTGCTTAAGTCCATCGACGACTATGCCTAAGTATCCACAACCGAAGGCCCTACCCCCATGGAACTACTGCTAATCGCACTGGCTTTAATCGCCCTCATCATTTTCGACCGGCCCCGCACCGGCGCCCGCCGCTAGATCAACAATGCAACCCTCCAACGCCGAGACTTACCTGCTGACTCACAAGCTGCTCACCGAGCGGCAACTAGAACGTGCTCGTGAACTCATGCAGCTCTGGGAGGGTAGTCTGCCGGTCGTGCTCTGGAAACTCGGTCTGATCGATCTCACGACATTCGCTATCTTGCTCGAACTTTAATGCCGCCAGGGATCCTGCCCGTCAGGACCGTTGCGCCCGCGATCGCCCGCAACAAACTCGGTCGATATGGGTACTTTAGAACCAGGCAACTTCGCTTGCGAACGGGTGGATGGCAAAGATTCTCATTGCTGACGATGACCGGCTTGTACGCACTTTGATCGCCCAGAGCTTACTCGCCCAGGGTTACACCGTTCTTGAAGCGGAAGACGGCAAGACAGCTCTTGAAATGGCTCAGCAGGAAAACCCTGATCTGATGCTCTCTGACTGGATGATGCCCCAGATGGACGGCATCGAGCTTTGCCGGTACATCAAGGCAGACCCGCGCACTCAGTGGACGTACTTCATCCTGGTCACCGGCCGCACCGAAAGCATCGACCGGGTGCAGGGACTCGACGCCGGGGCGGATGATATCCTCTCCAAGCCGGTGATGACCGACGAGTTGCTGGCCCGAGTGCGCACCGGTCTCAGGCTCCAGGCGATGCAAAGCAAGCTGTTGAGCCAGAATGCCGTCCTCGCCAAGCTCAACCGCTTCAAGTCGGACATGCTCGCTTTTGCCAGCCACGAACTGAAGACTCCGCTTGCTGTGCTGCGCATTTCTCTTGAGATGATCCGCCTGGAAGTAGCTCTCGGTGAACACGTCGATCTGCTCGACACCGCCGAGCAGCAAACCATCCAGCTCTCTGAACTGATTTCGACATTGCTCGACCTGCGCAAGCTCGAAGAAGGCCGCATGGAGTACAACCTGCAGGCAGTCGATATTCGCGAACTGATCGACAAAGTCAGCGAGCAGATGACGCCGCTCGCCCGCCTCAAGCGCCAGTACATCGGCATCAACCACACCCAGGCTTATATCCTGGCCGACCGCGAGAAGCTCCAGCAGGTGCTGATCAACCTGCTCTCAAACGCCTGCAAATACAGCCCCGAAGACAGCCGGATTCTGATTCAGACCCACCGCGGCCCTTCAGATGTGCTGATCGGCATCATCGACGAGGGTCCGGGGATCGCCGAGGACAAGCAACCGCAGCTTTTCAGACGCTACGCACAACTGCATGGTGAGCACAGCGACGACCACTTCAAAGGAACCGGGCTTGGGCTCGTCCTCTGCCAGGAATTAATTTTTGGCATGGGTGGCCACATCGGCGTACATTCCAAACCAAAACGCGGCTCGTGCTTCTGGGTGCAGATACCCCAGTACCGCCCGGAGGAAGTTGCCGACCGCACCTTTCTGGCCTGCAGCAACTCCTGAGCTATAACGGCTGGCTGCTTTGTGCCTGACGACGGTTAAACCACCACAACCCAAACAGGCCAAGACTGATAAGCGAGAGGCTCACCAGTTGAGCCGTCCGCAAAGGACCGACCATCAAAGAATCGAGACGCAATCCCTCGATCCAGAATCGTCCAAGGCTGTAGAGAACGGCGTAGAGGCTTGCAATACTACCGGGAGCAAGCTTCGAGAATCGAAAGAAGACAAATAGCAGAATTGCCAGTACTCCAAGATCCCAGAGGGATTCGTACAGGAAAGTCGGGTGGTAGTAGGCAAATTCGGAGAGCCCCGGCGGGCGGGCAAAGGGCGGAATCAAAAGTTTCCAGGGCAGGTCAGTTGGAGCCCCGAAAGCTTCCGAGTTGAAGAAATTGCCCCATCGCCCGATAGCCTGGCCCAGAATGAGAGCCGGGGCTGCCACATCGATCAGTTGCCGGAATGACTGATTGTACTTGCGGGCAAAGAGCCAGCCGGCCGTAAGCCCGCCCAGGATTGCACCGTGAATGGCAATACCACCTTCCCAGACGGCAAAGACCTTCCACCACGGACCACCGGCAAAGCGCTGCCACTCGAAAATCACATAGTAGAGCCGGGCCATCGGGATGGCCCCGATCACAGTCCAGACCACCAGATCCGAGATAACTTCCGGGTCTATCCCCCGCACTTTCGCCAGTCTCTGGGTCAGTAGCGAACCCAGGATGATGCCGGTCAAGATGAGCAGGCTATACCAGCGCACCGCAAAAGGACCAATTTCGACCAGGATCGGGCCGGGAGAAGTAAATGGCATGGGCTAGGTCGGGACCAGTTCGCCGGGGCGTAGACGACTCCAGCGTCCAGGATCCGAGACGAAGCTCTCGCAGCCGACCACGTCCCACTCCATGCCCTGACCGTAATCGTAGAGGTTGACGTTGATGGTCGGGTGCAAGGGCTCAAAATTCGGGTCTTCGTTCAGGTGCGGTTGCTGATGGACTGTCTCGACCTGATGGTAGGTTTCACAGCGATCGACAAGGGCGCAGTTGACACAGATGCACATAGGTTGCGTCTCGTAAGTGACCGGGGTGTGCCCCCCGATGGCTTCACCCTAGCATTCCGCACCGGGTTTGAAAGCGTTCAACTTTCTGAAAGATTGGGGCGTTCGCGCTTGGGAGAAGGAATCAAAAAGCCGACGAGTCCACCGGCGAGGAAGCCGCCAAAGTTTTGGGCGATAAGCCCGATGTCGGAGGTGCGCGTTACGACCGGACCCAATCCGAAAGCGACAAAGAGGATGAACCACATCGGCGAGGAGATCAAGAAGCCTTTCCAGCTGAAATATTCGCCCGAGGCGCGGCCATGGCTTGCGAACCCCGCCACGAGACCACCACAAATAGAAAGCACAAACGTGAAGAGCCAGTGCTCGCGGGGAATACCCGGTACAGAAGCGCGCCCACCCTGGCGAATCGAGATATCAATGGCGTCGATCGTCGCCATCAGGGCCTTGCTGCGGCCATTTTCCTTAATGTAGAACTGGTTACCGAAGCGGCCCTGGAGTTCCTGCCAGAAAACGCGGGGAAGCTTCTCGCGCACAGCCATACCCGTATTGAAGTCGAGCGGATTATTTTCAAGAACGTTCATCACTACCAGGATCGAGCGCTCGTCAAGCCCCCAGTACGCACGAACCGCTCGACCCGGCGAATCCAATTTTTGAGTGAGAACGCGCACTTTAAAACCGGAATCGCGCTCGAGTGCCATCAGCTTGGTCGCGAGTAATTGCCGCTGGGCTGTTGAAAGCTGGTTACCAAAATCAACTACTGGGACTGGCGGCTGGGGCAAGACGACTTCAGCCTGTGCAACACCGCTCAGCAAACACAGCCAGATCAGCAGCCCGTAGAAAATACGCATCCAGTGGTCCTTGTAGCTGTTTATATTAAGTTTAATGGTGTTTGTGAGTCGCGGCTCATCTGATTCGCAATCTGGAGATCAAGAGGCGCTTTCAAAATTGCCGGCGGCAAATTCGCCTTTTATGATTCCAAGCGGCTATGATTATGGCGTTCAAGACTGCACCGCCAATTACTTCTACAGGGCCGTCAACTGTAGCTTATGGATCTGCAGGAAGCGTTGGAAAAAATTTGGGCAAGCCAGCGCTACCAGACCAAGTCACCTCTGGAGGCGCTCAAGTACCTGCAGCAAGAGGTCACTGAGGCCCAGATAGCCTGGTTGCGCAGCAATCCTGATAAGGCGCGCCAGAAAGTTTGCGAGGCGTTACCCAGACTGCTGGTGGCGATGCGGCTGCTGGGCCTAGACCCGAGTGGTGTGCTCGAACAAAAGGCGGCGGGAGCAACCCAGCGCCAGCGAATTATGTACATCATCGGCAACCGGGTCGAAGTTCGGGTTGGCGACGAACTGCGCGGAAGCTGGACCATCTGGTCTGAGGAGGACCTGCGCGAGGTGCACAATCTCGCGCGCGAGTTTGAATGCATCCTGGTTCACACGCCTCCCGAAGATTCCAGCGGCTATCAGGTTGGCTTTTTTAACAACGGCAGCAATGGCACCATCTATCCGTCTTCAAAAGCTTCTGGCTGACCACGGTGTGGCTTCGCGGCGCAAGGCGGAGTCGCTGATCGCGTCCGGGGCCGTCCGGGTGAATGGAGCTGTTGTCCAGGCAATGGGGACGCGAGTCGATCCAGGGCGCGATGCGGTCGAGGTCGAAGGCCAGGTTCTCAAAGTAGCGCCGTTGCCGCTCTATATCCTTTTACACAAGCCCATCGGCTATCTATCTACTTGCACAGACCCACACGGCCGCGCCACGGTCCTCGACTTGCTGCCTGAAACTCTCCAGAGCGGCCAGGGGCTACACCCGGTCGGTCGGCTCGACTACGATAGCTCGGGAGCACTTCTACTGAGCAACGACGGCGAATTCACCTTCCAGATGACCCACCCTCGCCACCAATTGAGTAAAACCTATGCAGTCTGGGTAAGCGGTCGGCCGACAGCGACCGTGCTCAGACAATGGGCTGCCGGTGTGCTGCTCGAAGGCAGGCTCACCCTACCGGCCGGGGTATGCAGGCAGGCGGAAGAGGCCAACGGTACACGGCTTGAAATCACCCTGACCGAGGGCCGCAATCGCCAGATTCGCAAAGTTGGCGACTTGCTCGGTCACCCGGTGCGACGACTGCACCGGACGGCCATCGGGCCTTTGGTACTTGGCGATCTGGCGGTTGGAGCGCACCGCGTTCTGACCTCGAGCGAAGTCCAGCAACTGCGAGAGAGCTTATGAGCGCTGAGTATTCCCCCGACCTGCTGGTGTCGCTCGGTGCCAAACTGGCAAGCGAACGCAAAGAGCGCGGCCTGACCCTGGAAGATGTTGCTGAGCGCACGCGTATCCCGATGCGCTACTTGCAGGCAATCGAAACTGGTAACAGTCAACAGTTGCCCGAACCAGTTTACGTGCGTGCCTTTATCCGCAAGTACGGCGACCTGGTAGAACTCGACGGTCAGGCCCTGATTCAACAACTGCAACCGGTGAGCGCAACGGTCGCAGCTCCTCGGACAACCTCGCCTATTGAGCGGGCAAGCGCCTCAATTGCGAAGCCGACCCCGAGACCTTTTCATCTCTGGCTTTTATACGGTGCGGTGGTGCTGGTAGCCGTGGGTGGGCTTTCCTATCTGCAGCGCAGCACTGGCCCCCAGGCTATCCCACAGAAAGTAGCAACACCCCAGGTAAAGCCACAGGCACCGCCCGCCCAGACTCGCGTCGTGAGCCGTCCCCCTGGTCCGGCTGTTGCCCCAGTTCCGGCTGTGACCCCTGGTCCGGCTGTCGCCCCGGTCCCGGCTGCCGGTACTTCCCCGGCACCGACGCCTGCTGGCGCAACACCAATTCAGATGCAAGTCGCCCTCAAGGAGCGCTCCTGGGTACGGGTCACCGCCGATGGTCGTACCGCTTTTGAAGGCGAACTGCCCCAGGGCACCCGGCGCGATTGGCAGGCAAAAACACAACTGAGCGTCCGGGCCGGCAATGCGGGTGGGGTTGTGCTCACCCTCAACGCACAAGATCTCGGGCAAATGGGCAAATCTGGTCAGGTCGTCGAGCGCGTTTTCCGCCAGAATGCTCAGCCTCCCACCCCAAAGCCGACACTCGCCCCGGCACCCGCTACGACTCCGTAAAGCCCCGGTCAAGTTTTGGACGATGCCTGTGTTAGGATGCCCCTCGAATACTGGTGGGGGAGTAGCGTGGGTCTTTTCAGTCGGTTTTCCCGCGATATGGGAATCGACCTGGGTACCGCTAATACGCTGGTGCACGTAGCCGGACGGGGTATCGTTCTTTCGGAACCGTCGGTTGTGGCCATCGACCGCGCAAGCGGCAAGCCCCTCGCTTTTGGCGAGGCTGCAAAGCAGATGCTCGGCCGCACACCGGCCAGTATTCAAGCCCTGCGCCCCTTGCGCGACGGGGTAATCGCCGACTTTAACATCGCTGAGGCGATGCTCAAGCACTTCATTCAATGTGCCCACGGTGGGCAATACCTGGTCTCGCCGCGCATCGTGATTGGTATCCCGAGTGGAGTCACCGGTATCGAGCGGCGGGCGGTCATGGAGGCCGCACTGCACGCCGGGGCGCGCGAGGTGCGGCTGATCGACGAACCGATGGCCGCAGCCATCGGCGCGGGCATCCCGGTGAGTGAACCGACAGGCAGCCTCATCGTCGATATCGGCGGCGGCACCACTGAAGTTGCCGTACTCTCCTTAAAAGGAACGGTGGTTTCTGAATCGGTGCGCGTCGCGGGCGACGAGATGAACGAGTCGATCGCTCTCTATCTCAAGAAAGTGCACAACCTGGTGATCGGTGAACGCACGGCCGAGGACATCAAGGTCAAGATTGGCTCTGCTTACCCGACCCGCATTGGCGAGCGCAAACTCGAAGTGCGCGGCCTGCACCTGCCCTCCGGGTTGCCGCGAACTGTGATCGTCAATTCCGCCGAGATCCGCGACAGTATGAGCGAGACACTCTCAGCCATCGTTGAAGCCGTCAAGCGCACGATCGAGCGCACTCCCCCCGAACTGGCCGCAGATATTGCCGACCGGGGAATCGTGCTTGCCGGTGGGGGCGCCTTGCTTTTGGGACTGGACGAACTGATCAGTCATGAAACTGGGGTCGCCGTTCATGTAGCCGAGAGTCCACTACTGTGCGTAGTGCGCGGCATTGGTCGGGTGCTTGAAGACTTTAAGAATCTGGAGCGGGTGTTGAGCGGTACTATCAAGCGCCCCCTCGACCAATGAGTGATGGAGCACACGATGGCTGACAGGCTCTGGCGTTGGTGGCTCAAGTTCGGATTTTTTACCCTCGCGGGTAGCCTGGCCCTGCTTTTTGGCTGGTGGGTGCGCCAGAGTGAGGGAGCCGTGATCGCGGACCTCTTCGCCATGCTCTCAGCTCCTTTTGTGCCGACGGTACCGACAGTCGCTGTGTACCGTGACGATCAGACCCGCCAGCTTCAAGACCAGCTAGACGCGCTCCAGCAAGAAAACCGCCAGCTGCGCAACCTGCTCAGCATTGAGGACATCGCCGGGATTCGACCGATCAATGCGCAG
The DNA here is from genome assembly GCA_031399965.1 of Gloeobacteraceae cyanobacterium SOY_34_metabat_159. Lineage (GTDB taxonomy): Bacteria > Cyanobacteriota > Cyanobacteriia > Gloeobacterales > Gloeobacteraceae > JANNPH01. The sequence continues at coordinate 9,034 of JANNPH010000109.1, forward strand.
GTGATCGGCCGCAGCGGCGACCACTGGTGGCAGGAACTGGTGCTCAACTGCGGTCGCCTGGATGGGGTAGCCGTTGGCTCCTATGTTGTTGCCCAGGGTGGACTGGTCGGTCAGGTCCGCCACGTCTCCGAGCGGGCAAGTCGGGTCTTGCTCCTCTCTGACCCGAGTTCGCAGGTGGGGGTGATGACGGCCAGGACACGGGTGATGGGTATTTTGCAGGGGCGGCGGCGCGAGAAAGCCTTTGCCGAATTTTTTGAGCCACAACCCCAGAAAACCGGCGACCTGATTGTCACATCCGGTTTGAGTTCGCGCTTCCCACCGGGGCTGCCGGTGGGTCGCATCACCGGCTACGATCGCAACCAGGCCGTCCCGCGGGCGGAAGTCGCTTTTAGTGCCCCTCTCGGTCGCCTGGAGTGGGTCAAGATTTATCCTGGAACGCCTGCCGATGCAAGTCTCGATCAGAAACCGGATCGTTAATGCCCTCGGAACTTTTACTTCTGCCCTGATTGCTTTATTGGCTGTCTGGGCACCGGTTCCGGGCTGGCAACTGGCTGGGGTGAGTGCTGACTGGCCCCTTCTCTGGGTCGTCTGCTGGAGTGTGCGGCGCACGCCTTTGCAGGCGGGGATCGCGGGTCTGGCCATGGGCTGGGCGCACGATGGGCTGACGATGTCACGCCCAAGCCACGCCCTGGGTCTGGCCCTTGCGGCAGTGCTCACGGCCCGGCTTGAAAAGCAGCGCTACATTCAAGAAGACTTTATCTCGATGTCGCTTATCACTTTTGTGATGGCTGTGCTCTCGGAGACCTGCACGGCTCTGCAGTACTGGTCCCTGGGGGATCTGCCGGCCGCTGCCATCTGGGAACACCATCAGTGGGTGGCGCTCGGCTCGGCTTTGATTACAAGTCTCTGGGCACCGCTTGTCTACGTACCGTTACGCTGGTGGTGGCGCGATGAAGTTCCTTAATCCAGGTCGCAAGGAGTGCAATGTCTGAATCTCAGCCCGGTAGCGCCAAGCGCCAGTGGCTTAACGGTCTATTTGGTGGGCTTACAGCCCTGGCGACGGTACTGACCGGCATCGGCGCTCTAGTCGGTGTGACGCGGACCTTTTTTGCCGGCCCACGCGTCGTGAGCTTCGTCGCCGAACCTGAATCGGTCCGACCCGGCGAGCCGTTCGTGCTCAGTTGGACGGTTGAAGAAGCCGACAAAGTGATAATCGAGCCGCGCATCGGCGAGGTGTCCCTGGAAGGCAAGCGTACACTCAGGCCCTCTCGCAATACCGAGTACACACTGACTGCCGAAAAAGGACTTACCCGCAAGACAGTTCAATTGACCGTGACCATCGCCGAGGCGACGGTACCGCCAAGGTCTTTACCGAGCCCCGACGTCCAACCAGCTCCGGCAGTCGAGCCTGCACCTGTGCCGGTCCCCGAGCAGCGCAACCCCGACGCGGCACCGGAGCCGGAGACCTTCCAGAAGCTCACCTTTCGCGGTACCGGAGTAGTCTTGAAGGGGCTTGCCGGTGACGCGCCTCCTGAGGCACAAGTTGAAATCGTGCCCGTGGGAGCCAATCAGGTCAAAATCGAAATTAAGCTGGCCTCCGGCTCGGGATTGACCAGGACCGTACAGGCTGGGAGCGGATTGACCGAGTCAGAAAAAATCGCCGGCGGCACGGTCGACTACAAGCTCAACTACACTCCCGAGCGGGTCAACCTGGAGACGAGCACCCACTACACAGACGATCGCCTTGACCGCGAGGTCCGCTTTGAGCTGACCCGCGAACAATCGCGCTTAGAATGAGCCCCATGGAAG
>JANNPH010000243.1:0-18273 GCA_031399965.1 Gloeobacteraceae cyanobacterium SOY_34_metabat_159
AGAAAAGCGCGATAGTACATCTCGCCCAGATAGTCTTCTGGTTTGACGGCAATGTGAATAGCAGTGGCAGGAGTGTCTGAAGGTTGCAACAACATCTGGGGGTTTCGTGGGGATCATATGCCTTAGAGAGTACCCAGCTAACTGGCGGACACATCTTCACTGGCTGTATGCGGGGAGCTGTTTTCTCCCTACTTTTAAGCAACTGAATCAGCATCCGGCGTTGCTCCCAACTTGCCTAACGTTTCTGACGACCAGAGAGGCTATCGCCCGCACTTCTTAAACTTTTCTTAAACCAGTAGCGATAACTTTGGCCTGGTCTTCTGAAAAGAGAAACACACATGTACAACCGCCGCACGGTGATCAAAGGTGCCCTGGCTACACCGCTTTTATGGTTGGGGAGTACGCGGGGGGGTCGTGCGGAGTTTGCAGAAGACTATGGCGTCGCCTCCGGGGAGCCGCGTCCCGATAGCGTCGTGCTCTGGACTCGGGTTGCCCCGGCTTTTCAGACAGGTGGCCCGGTTGTCGTCAGCTATCAGGTCTCGCCAGGTGAAGATTTTCAGGTGATCACGGCGAGCGGTCAGGTGGAGACCGATTCGAGTCGTGACTACACCGTCAAAGTGCTGGTTGGGGGCCTGGCACCCTTCACCCGCTACTACTATCGGTTCAGTACGACGACCGGATACCAGAGCGTCGTCGGCCGCACGAAGACAGCCCCGGCCCCAGGGAGCGAACCGGCAGTCCTCAGGTTTGCCTATGTCTCCTGTCAGGACTACACCCAGGGCTACTACACGGTCTACGCGGCGATGGCGGCAGACGACCTCGATTTTTGTGTGCACCTCGGCGACAACATCTACGAGACAGGAGCCGCCGGGTTTCAAAATGGTCAGGTGCGCGAAGACACAATTGGCGGCGGTGAAGCGATTAGCCTCGCCGAATATCGCCAGAAGTATCAGCTCTACCTGAGCGACCCCGATTTTCGAGAAGTGCGTCGCCTGTTCCCGTGGATTTACCTCTGGGACGACCACGAAGTCTTCAACAACTATGCAGGTCCCGAACTGAGCGCCGAGGAGCGCGCACGCCAGACCGCAGGATACACGGCCTTTCTGGAGTACATGCCCGTCGCGCCTGTGACCCCGCTTGTCACCGTGGACGGCGTGACGAGTGTTCGGCTTTTCAGGAAACTGAGTTTCGGCTCGTTGATCGAACTTTACGTCCTCGACGAGCGGCAGTATCGCGACGGGGTAGTCTGCGAGCAGGATTTTGCGACCCTCGCCTGCCGGGAACTCGACAGCAGGAAACGCACAATGCTGGGCAACGAGCAGAAAAACTGGCTCAAGGCGCAACTCTCAGTAAGCCCTGTCCGCTGGAAAGTCCTGCTCAACGAAGTGATGATGATGCGATTTGAGGCCGTCAACCTCGACCCGCGTGCCCGCTTTAAAAACCTGCCCCCAGCTTCTTTTGGCGCACCCCTCGCCGACCAGGGTTTCTACATCAACCTCGACGCCTGGGATGGCTATCCTGCCGAGCGCACCGAACTGCTCGAATTTATCCGGGACGAAGACATTCGCAATGTCGTGGTCTGGACTGGCGACATTCACAACTGCTACGCCGGGGTCTTGCGTCCCAACTTCAGCGATCCGAATAGCCCTGCCGTCGCAGTCGAAGTCGTGGGTGGTTCGGTCAGCTCTGCCGGGGTCTACGAACTGGTAGGCGATATCGACTTGACCGCTCTTGGAACGCGTGTCCTGCAAAGGGCAAACCCGCATATCCAGTATCTGAACCTGCGTTACCACGTTTACACCAGGGTCGAGGTCACCCCGGCCGCCATGCAAATCACCTACCGGGCCGTCGAGAGCGTCACCAAAACGGTGGCTTCAAGCTTCACCCTCCAGACCTTTACGATTCCAAACAACCAGGCGAGCCTGAGCCCGGCCTGAGCATTGGTATGAAGCCCAGATGAAGGGCGATGGTATCATCGAGCCGGGAGTGCGCCAAGCTTCCCGTACCAAGTGCTGAGTTGGTGTCGCGATGCAACCTACCCACAAGACTGTTGACCGTGCTTCCCTGGATGGCCTGGAGGAGCAATATACCCTCAGGCGCGAAATTAAGCGCGCCTGGGAGTGGGTTGTTTTTGTCTGGAAGCTGGGCGGAAGATTGGGGGGATTTCGAGCGGTCATCCGGACCATATTTCTGGTGGTCTCGTTGTTGGTTCGCCGGACGCTTGTTCAGTGGGGATGGTTGCGCCAGTAGAGCCTTGCATAAGTTCGGGCAACTGCGGTAGGCTCACTGCAATCGGGCCGGGGAGATATGCAGGTGTTTTATGATGCCAGGCAGTTTGCATTTGTCTCGACATTAGAATCGAACTGGCAGGTAATTCGTCAGGAAGTCGAACAGCTGGAAGATGGCGATTTTCTAGCCTGGCCGGAGAAATATCTCTACGGAAAAGGCTGGGATATTTTTGGTTTGTACGGGATGGGCATCAAAGTCGGACACAACTGTCAGCTATGCCCAAGGACGGCTGCCCTGCTCGAATCGATTCCCGACCTCTCGACTGCCGGCTTCTCTTCGCTCAAGCCCGGCACGCGCATCGCTCCGCACACTGGCTATCCTGACGGTCTATTGCGCGCTCATCTTGGACTACTGGTACCTGAAAACTGCGCGTTGCGGGTCGGCTCCGAGGTGAAAGCCTGGCAGGAGGGGCAGTGCCTGGTCTTCGACGACACCAGCGAACATGAAGCCTGGAACTCCGGCAATAGCACGCGCATCGTGCTGTTGCTCGACTTCAAAGCCCCGGTCGGGCTGCTGCCGCAACCAGCAGACAAACCAAAAGGTAAAGGTCTCTTCGGTTTTCTAAAGCGCTGAGGCTAGAAGAAGAGGATCTCGCGCCCGTAGTGCTCGGGCTGCGGCTCGACTTCCCAGACGAGGCCCTCACCCGGCTCAAGCACCACTTCGATGTAGAGCTGGTCGGCGGCTGTGAGGGCCTCGTCTTCGTTGTTTTCAAAAGACTTGAGGTCCTCGGTCAATAGCCGCAGCTTAAATCCACCCGGCACCCGACCGACCAGACTGCGCAATTCAAAACGCCAGACCCGTTCTGTCGGACTGGGCACCGGAAAGACCCGCAATTCGTAAGGTTGCCCGGCGATTATCAACTGTCGGACCAGCGCCTCACTGACGTGCTGGATACTGCGCGCACCCGTCAGTTCTCCCACTGGCCGCCAGCCGTAGCCGCCGGCCTGGTCGCTGATGCCGTCAGCAAGCCAGCGCAAGACCGACCATTGCGGTACGAGACCCTGCCGCCGTTCGTAAAGCTGCTGCCGCCAGCCATCGTGCACGATGAGCGCGGCCCAGCGCTCAAAAGGGACCGCGAGCCTCGGAAACTGCAAAGCAGGGTCGGCGAGACGGGTAATGAGCGAGTGTGCTTCGCTCAGTGAGAGCGGCCGTAATGTGGGTGACGTTTGCGCTTTTTGAGGACACAGCTCACATTCGGCCCAGAGCATATGAATCGGTCTGAGCGCCTCAAGACAGTAGACCCGCTCGTCGTGATCGAGTGTCGCCATCCGGACTGCCTGATGTGGAGCGTAACCTTGCACCCGCACCAGATTCTCCTCAGGCACTACCTGCACGGCTAAATAGTAATCGGCCGTCCAGGTGGGAATATCAACCCACTCGCGAGGGACCTGCCACTCGTCGCGATCGCCCGCCTCGGTCGGCACAATCAAAAACCGGAGCGAGCCGAGGGTGACCATCGTCCCGTTTACCAGTTCCCAAAAACTGGGTAGGGCCGGGCGTCCGGGCCAGGGCACCGCTTGCCTGACATACTCTTCAAGCCAGGGCAATACCGCTGTGAGCGCCAGGTGGTTGAGCTCGGCGTTCCAGCTTGCCCCGGGGTGAGAGTAGCCTTCGGGAGGAACCTGCCGGGTCGAAGGGGGAATTTCAAGCCATAGTTCGGTGGGGTCTGTGTATTGAAGCAGGTTCGGTTCGAGGGTCACGAGGATCAGCTCCGGTTTAAAGTTCGCGGCGACTAAAGTATTCACTCAGCCAATTTTCAAGGTGTTGGCACATATCTTCCAGTACGTCTGGATTAGTCGAAACATGCAGATCTTTCTGAGCCCAGGTGGCGATTGCCAGCAAAAGTTGCGACTTTGCCCGGCTCAGCCAGCGCGAAATGGTATATTGACGCGTCTGCAGCCGCTCAGCCAGTTGCTGTTGGGTGAGGTCCTGGCGGTAGTAGAGTTCGAGCAGTTCTTGCAGATCGGGCGTAAGCTGCGAAAGTGCTTCGGCAATCACCCTGCCGACCTGGTGGCGTAGCCGGGTGCGCTGTTGCTCTTCTTCGAGAAGGCTTAGTTTTTCGAGGGGAGTCTCCTCGTCGGCAACCAGCAGATTTAAAAACTCGCCTTGATCCGGCGCGGCGCGCGGCAGGTTCATCGACACGACAGTCGGGTTCTGGTAGTTGCGGAGCGCCTGGGCCGCAGCGAGCATCCAGCGCTCGATTTCAGGACCGTCGGCCTGCAGATGCCGCTCCGGCTCACGTTCGTGTTCATAAAGTCGGGCAATCGTGGCCCAGATTGCTCCGTCCGGCCTGGACAGACTACGGGCGCCGCTCTGGGAAGCGGGTGTGTAGATCTGCCGGTAGCAGCGCCAGGCCAGGACGCAGCTTTCGATTTGAACTTTGGTGCAACCATCCTGCAGGAGGGCCTCGCGCAGGCGTTTGCGGCTGAAGCGGCGCAGGAGTGACCAGGGTGTGCAGATATCGACCTGGTGGTGCTGCCGCAAGTTCTTGTAAAGGGCGCTGCGAAAAATTGGACTGGCATAGCTCTCAAGACTGAACCCCTGCCTCGGGTCGTAGCCATTCAGGATGTGGCTGACGTCCTGGATGGCAATTTGAAAGTAATCTTCCGCCTGTAGGGATCCGTGACTGAACCCACTCACCGACTTTTGCACTGCCCAGTAGCAAGATTCTTGAAGGTAGGCTCTCAAATGGTCGAGGGCAAGCGGGTCTTCAGCGTCCTTCCAGCGGGTGTACCAGTAGAGGCTCCAGTAGCGCCTGGAATCGGAAGTGTGCTCGGCAAGCTGGAGTTGCATACTGCGCCGCAGCGGTGCTGCCACGTGCCAGCTGGTCCGCCCGCCCTCGATCGTCAGGAAGGTGGAGAAGATTTCGAGAATCTGTTTACGGCCCTGCATAGCACCGATCGAGTAGAGGCTGGGGAGAGTCCTGAAGAGTAGCAAACTTTTTTAGATAGTCCTGGACCTGTCCAAACTGTTCGACAACTCGTTGCTCGTGCCGGGTAATTCTACTGCATAAGTTTTGAAATTCCGGCCTATATAGCCAGTAGTGACAGCTTCGATCCCTTCCTGCCGTGCCTGAATCGCTTGTGGCTGAGGCGACATCGATCTCAGGCACGGTATTGCACTCAACTCCCTTCCAACGACCAGGCTTACGAAAAGCCCCCACCGAATGCCGGTGGGGGCTTTTCTTTGCAGCCGACGTCCTTACCGAATGCTGACGCGCTCGCGCTGAGTAAAGTCGGCGCTATAGATACCCTTGAGCAGTGGTGGCGGAGGGGCCGCTGCAGCAATCCGGGAGCGGGTCACCTGCACCAGTTGGTCAGTGGTGGCGACGTACATGTCGATGGTGAGCTTCGGGTAAAGACCGATTCCGAAGATGGGCACCAGCAGGCAGGCGATGATAAAGACCTCGCGAGGCTCCGCGTCCACCAGGTCCTCTTCGTGAATCACTTCGTGGCTCATGTTGCCGTAGAAGAGTTCGCGTAGCATCGAGAGCAGATACATCGGCGTGAGGATTACGCCAATCGCTGCGAAAAGCACCACCAGCGCCTTGAACTGGAAGCTGTAGGCATCGGTGGTGGTCATCCCAACAAAGACCATCAACTCGGCGACGAAGCCGCTCATGCCGGGCAGGGCCAGCGAGGCGAGCGAACAGGCCGTGAACATTGCGAAGATCTTGGGCATCTTCGGTGCAAGCCCACCCATCTGGCTCAAGATCAAAGTATGGGTACGGTCGTAAGTGGCTCCGACCAGGAAGAAGAGCGACGCCCCAATCAGGCCGTGGGAAATCATCTGCAGCATCGCCCCGGCCATCCCGATTTCGCTCAGTGAACCGACGCCAATCAGCACAAAGCCCATGTGCGAAATCGAAGAGTAGGCGATTTTGCGCTTGAGGTTGCGCTGGGCGAAAGAAGTGAGGGCGGCATAGATGATATTGACGATGCCGAGCACGATGAGCAGGGGAGCAAAGAACTGGGTCGCCTCGGGAAAGAAGCCGACGTTCATGCGGATGAGCGCGTAGCCGCCCATCTTGAGCAACACCCCAGCGAGCAGCATGTGGACGGGAGCGGTCGCCTCGCCGTGGGCGTCCGGTAGCCAGGTATGCAGCGGGAAGATCGGCAGCTTGACTCCGTAGGCAATCAGCAAGCCCAAAAAGCAGAGGTTCTGGAAAGTGGGGTCGTAATTTTTGGCGGCAAGTTCGACCATGTTGAAGGTGCGCAGGTCCCCGTAGAAGTACATGGCGAGGCCGACCACCAGGATGAAAAGCGAGCCGATTGCTGTGTAGAGGATGAACTTCGTCGCCGCGTAAAGCCGCCCCTTCCCTCCCCAGATGGCCAGCAGCAAGTAGACGGGGATCAGCTCCAGTTCAAAGAAGAGGAAGAAGAGCACCATGTCCTGCACGGCGAAGACGCCGAGCATCCCGGCAAGCATCGCGAGCATCAGGAAGTGGAAGAAGCGCGGCCGAAGCGTCACAGGCCAGGCCGCAAGGGTGGCAAGAGCCGTGATAAAGGCCGTGAGCAGGATGAGCGGCATCGCGAGGCCATCCGCCCCGACCGACCACTCAAGCCCGACTTGCGGCAGCCAGCGGTAACGCTCGACCAGTTGCATGCCCGGTTGAGCCGGGTCGTAGTCGAGGATGAAGGCCGCGACGACGAGCACAAAGTCGGCCATGCAGATAGTGAAGCTGTACCACCTGACTTTGTTTTCAGGGAACAACGGAATGAAGAGTGCGGCAACCAGCGGCAGCAGAATGGCAACAGTTAACCAAGGAAACATCGCTTGTCACCCAAAGCTAGAGAAGGCCGAGCACGGCAATCAGGCCGAGCAGCGAGCCGAAGATAATCAGCACGTAGAACTGCGCACGGCCCGACTCAAGGTACTTGAGACCTTCACCGGCAAGCAGCGTAGTCAGACCTGAAAAGATGACGACGCCATCGACGCCCTTTTGATCGACTTCGAGGGTGCCGCGGGCGACCAGACGCGAGGTCTTCACAAAGGCGCGGTCGTAGAGCCAGTCAAAGTTCCACTTGTTAACCGAGAACAGGTAAAGGGGCTCGATGCGGCGGGCAATCTGTCCGGGCAGTTCGGGGCGCACGATGTAGAGGTAGTAGGCGAGGGCAATACCAGCAATCGACAGCAGCGTCGAGGAACCGGCAATCGCCAGGAAATGATTCCATTCAAAGACGTGCTTGGCCGCTTCACCAGCGTACTTGGCCGCTTCACCGGCGTGCTTGGCCGCTTCACCGTGGCTTACCTCGCCCTCCAGGAAGTGCTCGAAAGCGTTGGCCCAGGGTAGTCCCACGAAGCCAATCAAAATAGACGGAACGGCCAGCACGACCAGGGGCAGGGTCATCGACCAGGGCGACTCGTGGGGGGTGCGACCGTGGTGTGCGTGCGCGTCATCCGGGCCGTGGTGGTCGGCGTCGCCGTGATCGTGGCTATGAGCACTGACGGGTTCGTCTTTATTCATGGCACCGGGACCGTAGGCAGGCAGGCTTGCAAAGCCGCGCACCATACCTGAGTCGTCGATATTGCTCTGCCAGGCGCGCACCTCGGTGATGGCGGCCGGGTCTTCGCCCCGATACTTGCCTTCAAAGGTCATGAAGTACATGCGGGCCATGTAGAAGGCGGTGATGGCAGCGGTGGACGCACCGATGAACCAGAGCGCGATGCTGTGGTCGAAAGTCGCACCGAGGATTTCGTCTTTAGACCAGAAACCGGAGAAGGGCGGGATGCCGCTGATGGCCAGCACGCCGATGCCGAAGGTAATCGAAGTGATGGGCATGTATTTGCGCAGGCCACCCATCAGGCGCATGTCCTGGTTGTCGTGGACGCCGTGAATCACCGAGCCCGACCCGAGAAAGAGCATCGCCTTGAAGCAGGCGTGGGTCATCAGGTGAAAAAGACCGGCCGCGTAGGCACCGACGCCCATCGCCATCACCATGTAGCCGAGCTGCGAAATCGTCGAGTAGGCCAGGCCCTTCTTGATATCGTTCTGGGTGATGGCGATGGTCGCGCCCAGGAAGGCAGTGATGGCCCCGATCCAGGCGATTACTTCCAGCACTTCGGGCACCACCGAGAAAACCGGGAAGACACGAGCGATCAAGAACACGCCCGCCGCTACCATCGTGGCGGCGTGGATCAGGGCTGAAATCGGTGTCGGGCCTTCCATCGCGTCCGGTAGCCAGACGTGCAATGGGAACTGCGCCGACTTGGACATTGGCCCCATGAAGATAAGCAGGCTGTAGAGCACGATGAGGGCGACCGGCACACCGCTCTCAAGCGCCGCTTCGAGGCCGGGAGCAAGGTCCGGAAAATTAAAACTGCGGGTAATGGAGTAAAGACCCATGATGCCGAGCAGCAGGCCGAAGTCACCGACGCGGTTGACGACGAACGCCTTTTGAGCGGCATCGGCTGCTGATTTTTTGTAGAACCAGAAGCCGACCAGCAGGTAGGAGCACATGCCGACCAGTTCCCAGAAGACATAGATCTGCACCAGGTTTGGCGAGAGTACCAGGCCGAGCATCGAAGAACTGAACAGAGTCAAATAGGTGAAAAAGCGCACATAGCCCGGGTCGTGCTCCATGTAGCCGTGAGAGTAAATCATCACGAGCAGTGCCACCCCGGTGACGATCGTGAGCATCATTGCGCCGAGGTTATCGACAGTGAAGCCCATCGGCACGGTCACATTCGTCACGGCCACCCAGTCAAACTGGTAGGTGTAAGGCTCATGACCGCCGATCGCCTGAAACAAAATCAAGAGCGAGTGAACGAACGTGACGGCGAGCGTGCCGATACTCAGAGCCGCCACCGGCAGGCGTTGACGCCTTGTCCAGTCCTGGGCGGTGATGAAGCCGATGCCGACGAGGGCGGCTGCGGTGAGCGGCAGCACTGGAATTAGCCAGGCAAGCGAGTAAACCCAATCCATACGCGTTTCCTATTCGAGCTCTGCAGAAGTGGTGTTCGAAGCGATTGCATCTACACTAGTCAGACACAGGTTCAGCCCTTGACCGATTGTCTCGGTTCAGCGAGGCTCCGTAATCTTGCTGGTTGCAGATTTTTTTCATTACAATGCAACAAAACTTTGCACGCTTCCCTGAACTTCCAAGAGGGTCTTTTTGCAGTGTAGGTAAGCTTTTGGCGCGAGTTGGAGAGACTTAAGACTCTTTACAGATAACCAGGTGGTCCGCACTCGCCGCACTGCGCCAGCCCGTTAGGTCATGAGGAATTTGCATGCCGGTCTTCCGTTCTCTTGCCGAAGTTTGCACCCCCTGCGCCGTCGCACTCGGCAACTTTGATGGTGTTCACGAGGGGCATCGGGCCGTGATCCAGTCGGTATTGTGCCGCCCGGGCATCCCGACGGTGCTCACCTTCGACCCGCACCCGCGCGAATACTTTAGCGGCAAGACCGGTTTTTTGCTGGCCCCCGAGGACGAGAAGACAGCCCTGATCGGTGAACTTGGCATTGAGCAAATCGTCGTGTTGCCTTTTGACGAGAAACTGGCCAACACCGACGCCCTGCAATTTATGAACGAGGTACTCACCGCCGGTCTGGAGGCCCACTACGTGAGTGTCGGCTGGAATTTTCGGTTTGGCCGGGAGCGGGCCGGGACGACCGAGATGCTGCAAAATTTTGCCCGAGACCGGTTTGACATCGAGATCCTTTCGGAGCGACAGGTGGGCGGCCAGCGGGTGAGCAGTTCGGCCATCCGTTCAGCTCTAGGTGAGGGCGACCTCGAACGGTCTCGCCTGCTGCTGGGACGCGCTTATCAACTCGAAGGCGAGGTCGTCCACGGAGACGAGCGCGGTCGGTTGCTCGGGTTTCCGACTGCAAACTTGCATGTAAGCCCGCGCAAATTTTTGCCCAGGGACGGCGTGTATCTGGTGCGGGCACACTGGGGCCAGGAAGAACGCTGGGGGCTACTTAACCTCGGTCTCAGACCCACGTTTGCTGGTCTTGAGCGCCGGGTGGAAGTACACCTCCTCGACTGGGAGGGCGACCTCTATGCTCAGCAGATGAAAATCAGCCTGGAGCACTATTTACGCCCCGAGCAAAAGTTTGGAGCTGTCGATGAACTGGTCGAACAGTTGCATAGAGATCGCGCCCTGGCCCTGGAGCTGATTGCCAGTGACATGTAAGCGATGACATCAGCTCAAGAGGCCCTGACGAAACTGACGAATCACCTGATCCTGCCCGACACGCAGGCTCTGCAGTACCATCTCGGTCAACTGCTCTACAGGAAACCCTGATAGGACAAGGCTAAATCGCTGAGCAGTGTACTGGCCCTCGATGAGGTGCAGGACTTCGAGCCGCTGAGCAGACCATCGCCAGACTTCACGGACACCAAGTGCCTGGTAAATGGACAGGCGCGCCGTCGAACTACTGGTGATATCCACTTCGATCACCAGGTCCGGTGGTGGAGTAGTCGCTAAATCGAGGCGTTCCTCGCCAACGGCGGCAATATTTTGGACATAGAAGCAGGCATCCGGCTCGATTGCCCGAGCTAGATCTGCTCTCTGCATTGTCCAGGAACCGAGGTTTTCGACTGGAACTGCTTTCTCAAGAGACCAGACCCGGACAAGGTCGGAGAGCAAGGTCTTGATTCTCTCGTGCCGGTCCAGGGGGCTCATGATCTCCAGCAGACCGTTATCGTAAGCAAGCCGGGTGCAGCGTTGGTGCGGCAATTCTGCCAGCAGGAGCTGAAAGGTCTCCCAACTAACCCCTGAGAGCAGCGTCCGTTGCTCACCTTGCAGTGAGGGCAGTTCTATTTGCATCGCGGGACCATCCAGAATAACGGACCAGAAACCCTATTTTAGGGCTCGGCAAAAAGAGGCGGAAGCTACGCACCGGCTGCCTCTTTCGCCGCGTACATCACCTCAAGGGTAATGACGCTGTGGCCCGAATCGCGAGCAAATTTCTCGGTGTTGCGCTTGACTTTGCTGCGCACGAAGCCGGGGATCTTGCCCAGTTCGCGGGTGGCGGCATCGTCCCAGCCGAGGTCTGTGTCGGCAGTCATGGTCTTGGTCACCACTTCTTTGGTGTCGTGGCCGCCGAAGACTTCGAGCAGGTGGTCTTCCATGCCGAGGGTGAACGAGTTGTAGACCAGGTCGGCGATCTGGTTGGTGCCTTCGTAACCCAGGAAAGGTCGGTAGCCGACCGGGAAATTCTGGATGTGGATGGGCGATGAGATGACGCCGCAGGGGATATCGAGGCGCTTGCCGATGTGGCGCTCCATCTGGGTGCCGAAGATGGCGGCCGGTTCGGCCCTGGCAATCCGGTCACCGATCTCGGCGTGGTCATCTGAGATGATCACTTCGTCGCACAGGCCCTCGACTTCTGCTCTGAACCAGTCGGCGTCGTACTTGCAGAAAGTACCCGCCCAGACGACGTGCACCCCCATCTCCCGTGCAAGGATGCGGGTCATAGCGGCAGCGTGGGTGTTGTCGCCGTAGACGACGGCGCGCTTACCTTGCAGGTTTTGGCAGTCGATGGAGCGCGAGAACCAGGCAGCCTGGGAGACGTGCAGAGTCTGTTCTCGGATAAAGCTCTCGTAATCGACCGTAAACCCTTGAGCGCCCAGAATCGCCTGGATCGAACGCACAAATTTAGCCGTCTGCATCACGCCCATCGGCGTCACATCGACGAAGGGCTGACCGGTGCGCTCCTGCAGGTATTCGGCAGTGGTCCGGCCAAGCTCGCGGTAAGGAACGACGTTGAACCAGGCGCGGGGCAGGTCTTTCAGTTCGTGCACCGAGCAGCCTTCTGGGGCGACGACGTTGACCGCGATGCCAAGGTCGTTCAGCAGTTTTTTCAGCTCGCGGCAGTCGTGGCCATTGTGAAAGCCGAGGGTTGCGATTCCGAGGATGTTGGCCGAGGGTTTCTCGGTGCGCTCCGGGAAGGTTTTGAGCTTCTCGATGTAGTAGGCGACGATTTGCTGGAAAGTCTTGTCGGCCGCCGTCAGTTCGTTGAAGCGGTAATGGTTGGCGTCCGCCAGGATGACGTCGGACTTGGTTGATTCCTGGGCGCGGGCGACGAAGTTTTGCAGGTCCTCCTGCAAGATGGCAGAGGTGCAGGTGGGCGTGAGCACAATCAGGTCTGGCGACTCTTCCTGGTCCTTGCGGACAATGTTGTTCACCACTTTGTCCTGGGAGCCACGGCCGAGCACTTTGCGATCGACTACCGAGGCTGTGACCGGGGTAAAGTCGCGCTCACGTTCGAGCATCGAGCGCATCACGTTGAAGTAGTCGTCGCCCAGGGGCGCGTGCATGATCGCGTGCACGTTTTTAAAGGAGCTGGCGATCCGCAACGTGCCGATATGGGCAGGCCCAGCGTACATCCAGTAAGCAAGTTTCATCGATATCCCCCGCCTCGCGTGCTTTGTGCTGCTCAACCAGTCTTATGCGATTTCAATGGGCAGGCAAGTTAAATCAACTTTTGCAACGGACAGTGCTACTCCAGGCCACTCCAGCTAGTATTCCTGCCGCAGTTATGTACATGTGTTTTGCACGTGCGTGCAGTGCATCGAGATGGGCAGCCCAGGCAGCGAAGTCGGGCTGCTCGGGCAAAGCTTGAGTGGTAGGGACAAGGGTTGAGGGCATGGCCGTCTACTCTTTTGGAGCAATAATTAACGGTCTATACATAACTGCGGCAGGAATACTAGCGCTCCAGTCCAAGCTCAAGGGTCTCGATACGGCCGTCGCGGTAGACTTTGCGCACCCGAAAGTTACCGGTATCGGCAATGTAAAGATTGCCCTCGCTATCGATGCTGACAGCATACGGGTCGGCAAGGCCCGCTTTGATGGCCGGTCCACCGTCCCCGCTGCCGTCGCGTTCACCGCTGCCGACGATGGTGACGATCGTGCCGTCGGGACGAACGCGCCGGATGCGGCTGTTGTTGGTGTCGGCGATGTAAAAATTACCGGAGGTGTCGGCCACAGCCATCTGCGGTCGGTCGAGCCGGGCTTTTGTTGCCGGGCCACCGTCACCACTGAAGCCCCTCTGACCGGTACCGGCAATCGTGCGGATAATCCCGGCCCGGTCGATGGCCCGGATGCGGTTGTTGCCGGTCTCAGCGACGAGGATGCGTCCATCTTCCAGGGCAGTGACGCTCCAGGGAAAATCAATCCGGGCTTTCAGGGCCGGGCCGTCGTCGTTTGCGAAGCCTTCCTTGCCAGTGCCCGCCACGGTGCGGATAATCCCGGCCCGATCGATGGCCCGGATGCGGTTGTTGGCACTGTCGGCAACCAGCACCCTCCCCTGTCTATCGACAGCGACACCGGCCGGGTCGTTGAGGCGGGCATTTGTCGCCGGGCCGCCATCGCCGCTGAAACCTGCCTCGCCAGTACCGGCAATCGTGCGGATGATGCCGTCGGTGCCGACGCGGCGGATGCGGTGGTGATTATGATCGGCGATGTATAAGTTACCCGAGGCGTCCTGGGCAACCGACATCAAGAAAAGCCCGGCTGCCGTCGCCGGACCGCCGTCGCCGCTGAAGTCGCTCTTGCCATTGCCCGCGATGACCGTGCGACCGCCTGCTGGTAAAAGCTCCAGCACCTGATTACGGCTATGTTCAACGACCAGCAACCTTCCCTGTGCCGTGCTGAGCACGAACACCGGGTAGGGCGGTACGTCCATCGCCTTGAACCCGCTCTCCGCCACGACAGTTTTTAACAGGAAAGCGGCCACAGCCACGATCAGCAACACCACTAAAAGCCGCAGCGGGGAAAAGAGGAGCGGGCGCGGACTCATCCTGTTTTGATGCCAAGTATCATAAACTACGGTAAACCTTCTCTCAGGTAATCGGTACCGTGTTCAACAAGCTGGTCGCGGGCAACCCGCTCGAGCGCTTCTTCTCACTTTCGGGCCTGGCCTTAACTGTGCTCTTTTTCATCAACGCTTTAGCCCTGCTCTTTCCGCCGTCTTTTTTGAACCCGACCTGGGAAGTGCAAACCATCAGCGGCCTGGCCAACTATGCGCCTCTGCTGATCCTCGGAGTGACCCTGAGCGGTTGCGGCAAGTTTCTCAAAGAGCAGCCCGAGCAGTTCAAGAGCCTGCGCATTCTCTGCTATGTCATGGCCGGATTTTATGCGCTTTGCATCCCGCTATTTTTGTTTGACAGCCTGCGGTTATTTAGAGAAGGCGACGACCAGATAAGCCAGCAACAGTCCAAAGCAGTTGAAGAAATCGACCGTCAGCAAAGCCGACTCGATCAACTAATTCAGGCGGGTTCGCTGCCCCCCGATATCAGTCCTACCCAGGCAAAAGAAAGGCTCGACTCAGTACGCAACGAGACGGCCAAACGGACCGACCAGGCCCGCACCCAGTCGCGCCTCAACTACGCACGCACCCTTAGCAGCAAACTCGGTCTGCTCTTCGTCGTCGCTGTCACCCTCCTCGTCTTCGGAAATCTCGCCAAATTCCTCGCCCAGGGCATCACCCTCGACCCGGATATTGCCGGCTAACGCTCAACCCATCTCGGACCCATCGGGTGGCTGTTCCATCGCCGGTAGTAATCCGGTTGGTCCTCGCGGTCCTGCCGGCACGCCGCTAGACGCACCACCCAATGGTTCGTCGCCGTCTGGCCAGGCATAGCGACCACTGAGCACGGTGGCCAGATAACGCACAGCCCACCGCCAGGTGCCGCACTGCAATTGCAAACTGCCCTGCTGTTGCAATCGGTTGTGTGGCCACCACTCAATCTGCCTTGGGTGCCTGGGGGTAGCCCGCTCCTCGAAATGTTCAACGAGAATATCCCAGCCACGAAACCGGCACAAAGCTGCAGGCCGCCTGCGACTGGATTGAGAATCGCGGATGTAAACGGGTTCAATCCAACTCCACAGCACTCGGGCTAACCGGAAAAACACGCTGACCTGCCAGAGCGAATCCCAGTTTCCACTTTAGCGATAGTCCTCTGAAGAGTATCTAAAATCTCGGACGATATCGGTACGGAAAATGCTCAAGTTGGAGTTCGGTTTTCTCACCTGCCGTCCGGGGACAACCTCTTTAATTTAGAGAAAGAAAGGTTGTTGGAGTTATCACCCATGGCGATTGTACGTTTTAATCCCGGCCGCGAAATCGATAGCCTGCGTAGCGAAATGGACCGCCTCTTTGACGGCTTCTTCAGCACAGGTAACAACCGCGATGCCGCCCCGGTCATCCGTGTTTGGGAAAATGCCGAGGCTTTCACGGTCCAGGCAATTATTCCCGGCCTCGACCGCAATAGCCTCGATATTCAGGCCGGTGCTTATGGTGTAACCTTCGGCGGCAAGTTCGCCTTCCCGGTACCCGAAGGCGTCACCGTCCGCCACAGCGAATACGGTAGCGGTGAATTTCGGCGCACCCTGCAACTCGCGACCCAGGTTCGTCCTGACCAGGTGAAGGCCAGCTACGCAGACGGCCTGCTGAATATCACCCTGCCCAAGTCCGAGGCTGCACGGGTCGTGAAGGTCAAGCTTGACGACACCGAGACTGTCGAAGCCCAGGCCATCAGCCAGAACTAGGTGTGGGGCCGCACAGCGGCCCACTTGAGTGACTACAGGAGCGGAGAGGCAATTTGATTGTTTCTCCGCTCTTCTGTTTGTACAGGGCCAAGTAGGATATACGCACCGTAGCGGTCTTGCACTTTTAACCCCGATAGCGCCGTAATCTGTCCAAATTCGGAGGCGCGGGCCACCACCCACAGGCTCGGTTCGCGCTTCAGCAACTCGGCCAATTGTGCAGGAGAGCGCGGATTGGCGATGGGTCGCCGTGCGTAGAAGGGCGGCAGGTAGGTGAGCGGTCCGTAAAAGGCGAGCGGCGAAGCGCCGACTTTGTCGATATAGCGCACCATCGGGGTAAAGACGTAGGCATCGACGCGCCCGACCAGCACGATCCAGACTGAGTTGACGCTCAGGGCCGTACAGGCGAGCAGGCTGACAAGACCGGCGTGGGTACGGCGCACCGCAAGCAGGCCCAGGGATAGCAAACTGCCACCGAGAAAGAAAGCACCCGGCAGGTAGGTCTGCCAATCCCAGGAGACCGGTGTATCCAGATAAGCGCGCGACGCCGGGTCGCCCAGGTAGGGTTCGAGCAGTTGCAGATGGTTGCCCACGTAGGGCAGGGCCAGCAGTGGAGTGGCAAGCACAATTGCTATCAGGCCGAGGGCAATAAGTTCGAGCGGATGGATGCGCGTCTCGCCAAGCCAGCACCGGTAGAGGACGCGGGCCGCGAGAAAGGCTCCCGGCACCTGCACCAGGGACGAGTAGTGCAAAAGCTTCGTTTTGACCAGCACTTCAAAAAGCAGCAATACCAGGACAAAGAGCACGATGGCGAGAATCTGGAAGCGGCGTTCGCGATATAGAGCCCGGCTTGCGATGCCGCGCACCAGGAAGACTGAAAAAGGAAAGCTGCCCAGCAAAAATACCAGGGTGTGAAAGAAAGGCCAGCCCGGATGGCCGTCGTCGGTCCCGGTGATGCGCAACTGGTAGGTGACGAACCGGACGATGAAATCCGGGCCGTGGGCCAGGGTCTCGGCAACGAACCAGGAACCGGCCACAGCAAGCGTCCCCAGTAAAAAGAGCACGACTCTGAGGGGCGAGGTCGGCTGCGGGACCAGCAGCTTATACACCAGAAAACAGGGCAACACGATGGCAAGGGCGAGCGGACCCTTGACGAGCACGGCAAAGCCGAGGCTCAAAGCGGCAAAAGCCAGGTACCAGTCGGCACTGCCGGGGATGGGCCGGTCCTGCCGGAGCGAGCGCTGTTGTTCTTCTGAAGCGAACAGGCAAAAAAGACTGGTGAGCACAAAGAAGTTAAAAGTCGGGTCGATGAGCCCGAGCTTGCCGTACATGGCCGGCAGGACTCCCAGGCCGTAGAGGGCTGCCCACAACAGGCCGAAACCCGGAGTGAGGATGTAGGAGCCGGCGATAAAGACCAGGGTGCCGGTGGCGGCGGTAAAAATAGCGCTCGGCAAACGGGCGGCCCACTCGCTCACCCCAAACAGTTGAAAGCTGAGGGCCTGCAGCCAGAAAAAACCGGGTGGTTTTTCAAAGAAGGGCACGTAGTTGACGAAGACCTGCAGGTAATCCCGGCGTTCGACCATCTCGCGCGAGGCTTCCGCGAAAATCAATTCGTCCCAATCAAACAGGTGCAACGAGCCCAGGAAAGGGAGGTAGACCGCGAGCAACCCCAGAAAGACGCCCAGGGTCATCGCCCCGAGCATGGTTGCTCCAACGGGCCGGGGAGCCATCGATAGTCTTCGGTTCATCGGCAGCCGTACGAGCCGTTTGCTCTGGAACCGTAGCAAATTTCGCACCCTTGGTACAATCAGGAGCACAAGGTGACTCGGTGAGGCAAGAGCATTGGGCTGGTGCATTCGTGGCATTCGAGGGGCAACTACTGTCGATGCCAATACAGAAGCGGCAATCGACGCGGCAGTTGCCGAACTACTGACAACCCTGTGTGAGCGCAACCCGTTTGCTCCGGAAGACATCTGCAGCGTCATCTTCTCGACCACCCCGGATCTTGACGCGATGTTCCCGTCCCAGGCAGCCCGCAAGCACCTGAGCCACTGGGAAAACGTTGCCCTGCTCGACCTAAATCAGATGCAGACGGCAACCGGCATTACCCACTGCGTCCGCGTGCTGGTGCAGGTGAATACCACAGTTCCTCCCGACCAGCTCCACCATGTCTACCTGCGCGGTGCCCGCCAACTGCGGCCCGACCGGATCTAGAACGTCTTCTCGCCCGCGCCGGTTAAGATCCGATCGGCCCCCAGTCGCTTCTCAATGCTCCAGTTCTGTCCTCGGCTCTGGTTATCCTGCTGCTTTTTTGGCGCAATCTTCATAGTCCCGGTTGCCGCCCAGACAGCAGTCCCGCGCACCGTCGAGTGCGATCTATTCGTAGCCGGGGGTGGCCTTGGCGGGGTGGCCGCTTCTCTAGAAGCGCTGCAACTGGGTCAGAAAGTCTGCCTCACCGAGATTACCGACTGGGTCGGCGGCCAGGTGAGC
>JANNPH010000012.1:0-7092 GCA_031399965.1 Gloeobacteraceae cyanobacterium SOY_34_metabat_159
AAGAGCGCATATCGTTGTCGATGCCGACGATGCGAAAGCCGAGTCCGGCAAAAAAATGGACCGCCTCGGAGCCGATCAGTCCGGCAGAGCCTGTAATCAGGACCGTATGCATGCGCTCACCTCACAAAACCCATTTGCTGATCGTACACTTCTGAGACGCCCGGTAGACTCGGCGGGAAGGTATCAGTTCAGACGGTTTGTTTTGGGAGCGGGCTATTGTCGCCATGGCTGTCGGGTCGTGAAAGTACAGCTTCCTCACGCACAGCGGTTGTGGTCAGACAGTTGAGCAGGTGGTCGTGCTGTCGCTGCAGGTGGGCGAGTTGCCCACGGGTTTCGTCGAGGGAAGTCTGCAGGTGGGTCAGCTGTTCGCTCAGTTGAGTGCGCTGCTCCAGAAAAACCTGATTTTGCAGTTGCAGCACCTCGATCACGTAGGCGGAGGCGTCCAGTAGAGCGAGGCTGTTTTTGTTGGTCAGTTCCAGATAGGCGAAGAAGGCGTCCTTCAGGCGCTTCGCCCGCCCGGTCAACTCAGAAAACAAGGCATCTGCTCCCTTAACTAGAAGATTGCGGCGGCAGGCTCGGCCTGGAGCGCCTGATAAAAAGAATATCTTTTTGCTGAAGGGCACCGTCCACTGGAGAACGCCAGTCACCGACGTCGTCACCGTAGGTAAACCCGAGGGTTTCAAAGAGCTGCCACATCTCCAGCAGCGTCTTGGCGTTGGGTGCACCGGGTTCGAGGGACAGCTCGACTACAAACGCATCTACCTGCTCAATCAGGGCGGCTGCCCCATCGAGCACCAGATGCTCGGCGCACTGTACGTCGATTTTGACCAGGCCTCGACCGGTCAGCGCTTTTTGTTGGGCGAGGGCGTCGAGGGTGGTGACGTTGACGGTCACTTTTTTGTAAGCGCGGGTGTCGCCCGTTTCCAGGAGCGAACTGCCGTAGAGGTCGTCTGAAACCAGGAAAGTGGCGGTGCCGACTTTGTCTGAGACGGCTGCTTTGACCCACTCAAAATCAGGATGAAGCGAAGTGTAGCGGTTGCTGTCGGCGCGGGCGTGATCGTCTGCGAGAGGCTCGACCAGGATGAAGCGGGCCTTTGAATAGAGCATGTGTGCCGTGTGCGACCAGATGCCCGACGACGCGCCGACATCGAGAATAAAGTCGGGAGTAAAGTGCATCTGCAAGCGCCTGAGGGCCTGGTAGACCGGGCGGTACTCGTAGAGGACATCCGCAGGCGGCGGCAGTTCGACGTAAGGGACCAGATCGATAGCCCGCCGTGGCAGGAGCGATTCAAAGCGCTCATCCCACGGTTCTCCTCGCTTGAGCGACTCCCAGAGCCATTCGCCGACACCCGTCGCCGCAAAAGCAGGCGCGGCCTTTGCAGCCCGTTCGCGGATCTGGCGCTGGCTTTCGGGCGTGCTCAGGCTTTCGACGGCTTTGCGAAAGCCGGTCGGGTCATAGCCTGTCACAGCACCAATCCCGAAACGCGTGACGAAATCGGCGGCGGCAGTCTCGGGGCTACCGAGTACGACCACCGGCAGCCCGGCCGTCGCCATCAAGAAGGGCACGCGGGTCGGCAGGCTCAAGCGGGCAATCGCCTGCTTGTCGTCGCTTGCATCGAGGGTCCCCGAGGGCAGCACGGCAAAGGCGTATTGCTTGAGGCGCGGTACAAGCTCGGCCTCCGGCAAAAAGCCACACAGTTTGATGCCGTCGCGCTCAAGCTCCGCCGCGCTCAAGTCGCGCCAGGAAGGCAGGCTCGCATACCAGTCGATCTTCAGACCCGAAGCGCGGACGGTACGCCTGAGCTTTTCAAGCCAGTGCTCACCCCAGACGTTGCCAATCAAGATGCCGGTCTTGGCCTGGAGTACCTTCGGTTCGGGCGACTCCGGCTCGGTGCGGATCAGTTCG
Source organism: Gloeobacteraceae cyanobacterium SOY_34_metabat_159 (assembly GCA_031399965.1). GTDB lineage: Bacteria > Cyanobacteriota > Cyanobacteriia > Gloeobacterales > Gloeobacteraceae > JANNPH01. Next base: position 1,907 of record JANNPH010000012.1, read on the forward strand.
GGCTGGACGATAGGCGGCAGTATCCAGAACTTCAGACCGTACTTGCGCTCGTAGGCGTCGCGCATCTGGGTTGAAATCGCCAGACGCAGGTCGGATTTGTGCAAAAGCTCCGTCATCAACTCGTCCGAGATACCGTCCGAGTAGACGTTGTGGTCGTCCATGATGTAGGTGCACAGCGGCACCCCGAAGAGGTCTTTCAGGGCAATGGCCGTGAGCACATCGCTGGCATAGTACGGAATACAGGTGATGCGCCCACAGGTCGTGCCGCGCAGGCCCTGGATGACATTGAAAAATACCTGGTAGCGACTCAAATCGCGGTGGGCAATCAGTACACTCTCGTCGCCAAAGTCGTGCTCGCCCCCGTAATCGTCGCGGGAGCGCACCGAGAAAAGATTCGAGCAACCCGAGAAGAGGCGGCGTACCAGTACACCGGTACCGTGGCGCTCGTTGACCTCGTTGCCCGTGATCACCGCACTGGCTCCGCGTAGGGCTTGCAAGTTGCGGGTGACCAGGGTGCGCAACTGTTCTGAAGGCGGATCCTCCGGCAACACCAGCTGGCTACCTTGCAATTCTTTCAGGCGCGCACGTGCACCCGCCGCCTCGCCTTTGAGTTGAATAAACGTACTTAACGGATCAGCACTACTCATCGTCAGAGTCTAACCCGGCAGGCCGGGGCTTTTGAGCACCTGGGCCGCCTGGTGTAGTTGGTCTACCAGGACGCGGCGCGCGCCTTCGACCGAACACTGGGCGACAGCAAAAGCATGGGCAGCAGCACTCGCCTCCCGCCATTGCTCGGTCGAGACGAAGTGCGCGACTGATTCGACGAGTGCCGCAGGCGTCATCGCCCGCCGAACGGCCACCGGCATCACCGGCGCCAGGAACTGTTCGGCTGCGGAAGCGGGAGCGAGGAAGGCGACTGTTGGCAGGCCTGCCATCAGGTAGTCGGTGAGACGCGACGGGATTGAATACTTACTGTATTTGTCCTTTTCGACCGGCAGGCAGGGACCGGGCAGGTAGGCCAGGTGGCAATCGAGCAGGATGTTTTCGACCGCTTCGTGGTGCAGGTAACCCCGGTAGTCGAGCACCTTCTTGAGTCGGGCGGGCAGGTGGTTGTCGATTTGCGACTGCGGCCCGGCGTAGACCAGTTCGATCTGCGGATAGCGCCGGACAAGCTCGTCCCAGGCTTGCGCCAGGCATTCAAGACCGGCCCGGTAGTAGAGTGACCCGACCATGACCATGCGCAGGGGCTGGTCGGGCCTGGGCGGTATCCGGGCCACCTGACCGATGCTGCGCACGATCGGAAAAATGCGGGTCGGTGGGGAGGGGAACTTGATCACTTCCTGGCGAATATTTTCACTGAGGGCGAAGACGCCCTTCGCCCCGGCAAACAGGCGACCAAAGCCGGGCATCGTCTTTGGGTCCAGACCGCGCGGATGCATCAGGTCCATGAGGTGAACCACGTAAGGGCAACCGAGATGTTCGAGTAGCGAGACAGCCTTGCGGGCACTCGTCTCATCGATGACAACTACGTAGGCGACATCGCAGCGGTACTGCCGCCTCAACTCGGCCTTGTGCGTCTCGTTGATGAGCTGGTTGTGACGCCAGACCGAACTGAGGCCGAGTAGGCCCATCCACTGCTCGATGCGTCCCTTGCCGCGCGATAACTTCCACCAGGTGAACTGCTCTTCAAGTAAGAGCGAGCGTTCATCTTCACTGAAGCCGGAGGCTGAGGACCAGTAAAGGTGGGTATAGTTTTCGTCGGCGAAGAGCCTGAGCAATTGCACGCCGGTTCCGTGGCTGTTGGAAAGGCAAAAGGGAGTAATGATACAGACCTTCATGAACGCATTGCCCTTGTCTCCAGCTCGCGTTTTCCCCGTAGATCACGATACCACTACTAGAAGCAGAGTTCCTCCCCCTCCCATGCCCACGGCTTGAGGAAGTCTTTCGCAAAGCGTGGCTGACAACAGCACCGACGCTTTTGTGAAAGCACCCAGGATGTGCTGACTTCGCGGATGTTACAGTGAAACGGAATTCAAGGGAAACGGGTCTTGCAGTTGAGCTGTAGCCGTTTCAATCTCTTTTGACCTCGCTCGATAAAGACCGCCCTATGTCGGAAATTGATCTGAACGCTGCCGTTCGCAAGAATACGCAATCGCGCCTGAAGCTCTCGGCTCTACTGGAACGGATTACCAACGAGGCCCGGCCTGCGCAATCCTCCCAGGCGATGGATGTGATCATTACACCCACCGAGGTCAACGGCAAGCACGGCACCGGTGTGCTCATCGACCGGCTTTTTGCCGACAGTGCCGACATCCTTTCTATTCGTTCGCGCAACGTCTACGACGGCGAGCAGCAGTTTGGAGCAATCGAGATGTGCCTGTCGCACCCGGAAGGTTCGCGCCTGCAGGCTTTCTACAACGTCATGCGCGTGCTCAACGGCATCAAACCGAGGCGCATCCTCTGCATTCCTTACTATCCTGACGACGCAATGACGGCGCTCGCCATCAAAGAACTGTTCAACATTCCGCTTTGTACCTGGGTGATGGACGTGCAGAGCGACTCCGGCCTGGGAATTCCCGATGCGTTGATGACGGAATTGCTCGCCAAGTCCGCCCTGCGGCTCGCCATTTCCCAGGAACTTCAGTGCGCCTATGAGCAGAAGTACGGTCTGCCGCTACACTTTCTGCCGCCGGTCGTGCCCGACGCACTGCTCTCGACTGTGGCCCAGGCGCCGACGGTCGATGCTGCGACCGGGGTAATTATCGGCAATATCTGGAGTGAAAAGTGGCTGGAGCTGTTGCGCTCAACGGTACGAGGGACCGGTACCCGCGTGGTCTGGTACTGGACAGGCGGTTCGTGGCATCACCGCTCACAAATTGACCGGGCCGCCCTCGAACTCGACGGCATTCTATTGCGCACGCCGATCGAAAAAGAGGCAGGTCTGGTCGAGGACCTGCGCACCCGTCCCTTTGCTGTCGTGCCTTCCGGTACCCTGGACGCACTTGATGACAACCCGGCCATTTCGCGGCTGAGCCTGCCGAGCCGCATCGCCTTTATCCTCGCGACTTCCAACACGCCCCTGATTGTCCTGGGCAGTGAGGAAACGGCGGCGGCCCGCTTCGTCCGCCGCCACAAGATCGGTACGGTGAGCGCCTACGACCCGGCAAGCTTTCGGGCCGCAGTCGAGCAGGTGAGTCGCCCTGCCGCTCAAAAGAGCCTGCGAGAAAACGCCGCGAGGCTCGCCCCTGCCCTTGCCGCCGCTGGTACAGCCGAGTGGATCTGGCAGTCGCTCGCCGCCGGAGGTCCCTTTAACGAACGCTTCGCCGGATTCGTCGCACCACTTACGTGAATACCAGCCCGGACAGGAGTGAAAAAAAGGGGATGGCCTCGTTTTTCGGAAAGTTCAAGACGATCAAGGATCTATTTTTAGAAAAGCTCGACTCCCTCCTCGAACGCACTGCGGCAATTGAGAAGGCGACAAACGCCACTCTCGAAAGCACGACTGCGAACCTTGACGCGGGCACCTATCTGGTAGAGAGCCTGAGCCGTCAGGCACTTTCCCAGGAAATGTTCTTCAAAAAAGTGGGCAGCTTACAGCAGCGCCAGCTTGACATCCTGGAAGACAACAAAGACGACTTGCAGGTGGAGTTAAAGTACCTGGCAGCCGGTCAGGATCGCCTGCTCCAGGCAGTCGTTGCACTGCCACCGTCCGATATAGCAGCAGTGGTGCGGCGGTCGTCCAGCCCAAGCCCCGAACTTGCCCTGATGAGCTACCTGTACAGTTTCCTCCCCAACCGAGCAGCACTCGATGCCACGGCCCGCACAGGTGAGGCGACCACTTCAATGCTGGAAGCCGGGTTTACTGTCTATGCCTTCGAGCCGCATCCCGCACTTTTCGAGCAGCTGACTCAACACCTGCAGGGCAACCCGCACTGTCATCTGTTCAACTTTGCCCTCGCTCCTGCCGGTTGTGAACACGAGTCCACCCAGACCCTCAGCAGTCTGCACGCAGCCCGGACAGTGCCCGCAGACATCGGCCTGGTGCGCCTTGGGAGTAGCAGCGTTCAGGTAATCGAGGGTGCGGGCGAATATGCTTACCCGGTGATTGTCAGCGATTGGGCCATAGCCGAGGAGGGTCGCCTGGCAGGGCAGGTAGAACGGCTGCGCCGACGCGGCTATTACTGGCACATCGTCCTGGACACAACCGGCACTCAGACGTCTTTCTACTGCAACCACGTCCGCGCAGCCGAAGCGGCTCGGGGACATCTCTTTTTCTTCCAGAGCTACGCTCTTTTCAGCGAGGCCCACGCCTGGTGCCGGGCTGTGCTACCGGCCACCTATTTTTGTTGAAGGGTTGCACTGTCTTCTATTTGCCCCGACGCTGAAGCCCTCTGTCCACCGGCTTCTAAACTTAAAAGCAGAGGGTTGCTCCCCGAACCGGAAGTCTGCTAGGTTGCTACCTTGGCGTCAATACCTGGTACATGATGACTCCTGAACGGGAAGTAGATTTTCGAGACCCCCACTTTGAAGAGGCGGTAAAGCTACTGCCGGCCTGGTTTACGAGCCGCATGATGACCGACCAGTGGGTTTTTGGGCTGCTCACCGTCACAGGTCAGGTGATCGTCATCAGCTGTATCGAGTCGATTATCCGCGCCGCCGATGGTACTTTGTGGCTCGATGTCGAGATGCACCAGCAGAGTATCGGTGTCGCTGACCCAATTTTCCGCGAGAAGGGCTTCTTCGCACCCACTTCCCGGACAACTGCGAGCATCAATGCCAATCATATCGTGGCTGCTTTCGAGCTCGCCGACATCTAGATATATCTGAGGGGCAGAGGAGTGATCATCTGCTGCCTTTCCTGGACGTCATCGCCTATGGCGTCTAGTTTCGCAAGCCTGCCAGAACTCGCTGCAGGGCACTATTGGCTTCACCTTGAAGCCGCGCACGCCTCGCCACACAGGTGCTGTGACCGCGCAAGGGGAATGAAGTGTTTCCGACACGCAAACCGCTCAAGTACATAAACTTGTAGATGGCCAAAGGCTTGGCTGGTTTGGTTTGTAGGCAACCCATCAAAATGGGCAATCTCAGAACATTCATCTTTCAGTTCGCACTGCTTAGTGTTGTCACGCTACCTACCGACAGCAGGGGATAGTGGGGATCACACAGATGTCTTAAGCTTTTCGCAC
>JANNPH010000086.1:0-60381 GCA_031399965.1 Gloeobacteraceae cyanobacterium SOY_34_metabat_159
TGCGCCCTCGCCGCGCACGGCCTCCGAGATCAGCACCCCCACCGGGTAGAGCCCTGTCGGGTGAAACTGCACAAATTCCATGTCTTGTAAGGGAACTCCAGCCATCGCCGCGAGGCACAACCCGTCGCCCGTTGAAGCGTAGTCGTTGGACGTGGTATTGAAAGCCCGACCATAGCCGCCGGTCGCAAACAGGATGGCTCGGGCGCGTATCACTTCAAGGCGACCGGTCGGAATGTGGTACATCACGAGACCTTTCGCCTCGGCTGCTTCGACAATCAGTTTCAGGACATACCACTCGTCGTAAATCGGCACCTTGTATTGAAAGAGACGGCTCACCAGTTCGTGCAGGATGGCGTGCCCTGTTTTGTCTGCGGCATAGCAGGTGCGCCGGTTGGTGTGGCCGCCGAAGGGGCGCTGGGCAATGCGGCCGTCGGGCAGGCGCGAGAAGAGCACGCCCATCCGTTCGAGGTCGATAATTACCTCGGGCGCGTCTTTTGTGAGTACCGCCACCGCGTCTTGGTCAGCCAGGTAATCAGCACCTTTCACAGTGTCAAAGGCATGGGTGAGCCAGTCATCGTTCGGGTCCACATTTTGTAGAGCGGCGGCAATGCCACCCTGCGCCGCCACCGAGTGGCTGCGGATTGGATGCACTTTGGAAACCAGGGCCACTTTCAGCCGCGGGTCGGTGCGGGCGATCTCGACCGCCGCTCGCGACCCGGCGAGTCCCCCGCCGACGATGACGATGTCGTGCTCAATCATGACAAGGGCGGTCCTGCAGGTAGGTCAACTATCTATTGTGGCACCGGCCGACGACCGGCCGAAGCGGGCTTTCGGCTGACCTGACGAAAAAAGCCCCCAGTTGTCTGCAACCAGGGGCCGAGATTCGTATTAAGGACTGGCTGGCTAGAACGGAGTCGGCACCGACGGCGGCAGCGGCTCTGTAGGAGCGGCAGGCGGTTTCGGTGCGGTCGGAACCCGGATAGTCACGTTCGGCATCGTGAGGTCGAGGTCAAAGTGGTTATCTGCACGGTCTAGAGCCCGAATGGCGGCTGTACGCAGTTTCGGGTCGGAATCGTTGCGGGCGATGTCGATCAATTTTTGACCGGCCTGGGGGCGTTCGCTGCGGGTGAGCGTGCGCAGGATGCGGCGGCGCAAACCACTGTCCTGGCTGCTGTTGTAGAGGTCGATCAGCGCCTGAACACTGGCGTCGCTGTCGATGCGGGCGATCGAACGGACAGCCTCGGTGCGCACCTCCGAGTTGCTGTCGGTCTTCGCGAGGTCAGTGAGCAGTGAGAGCCGTTCACTCTCCGACACGAGCGGTTTGCGGTTGTGACCTGCAAGCATGCTGCGGGTAAACTCGGCACCTTGAGTGCGCAGGTCTGCGCCGAGCTTGTGCATGTCTGCTCTAAGGTCCTGAGCCAGGTCGAGGCGCTCTTCTTTGCCGCGCAGTGCCTGCGCAATTCGCTTCTCGATTGCAGTCGTCCGGATGCGGACCGATTCAGCGATTTGACGTTCAAGCTCAGCCGTCTGACCGTTTATTTCCCGCTCAAATTGATCTGCGTCGAAGCCAGGAGGGACCGTTCGAGACAGACTGCGCCTGTGAGCTTGTGCGGGGTCGAGCGGTTCCAGTTGGTCCTGACTGACTGAATCAGGAGTCGCACCGCCAGGCCTGGCCGCTTTCGGGCGTTGAGTAGCGGGAGCCGGCGCGGTAGGCAAGGTAGTGGTCACCGGTCTGATGGCAACAGGTCCCGGCTGTGGTGGTGTTGCCACGGGTTTTATGTTCTGGACCGGGTGCAACTGCAGGGCTTTGGGCGTGGAGACACGGACCTTTGAGAGCGAGTCAGGCTGCTCCTGAGTCGTCACGGGTTCGTCTTCAGGCATCTCCTCAGGTAGAGCAATCACAGGCGCGAACTGCGCACCGACGGCTATCACCGCGATTGCCCCAAGCACGGTGGCCAGGCTGCGCTTTGAGAGATGGGGAGCGGCGATCCGGCGTTTATCGAGTAGCAGTGCCACCCGGCGCGAAATTTGCCTCGCGATCGTCAGTGAACCTGGGGCCGGCTCGGGAGCAGTGGCGAGCAATTCGACCAGGCGCGTCAGGCAGGCGGCGTAGGGTCGGGCCTGCCCGGTCACAGCCACCACCCAGTCATCACAGGCGATCTCGCGCTCGCTCTGCAGAGTGCGGCCAATCCAGAGGACGGCCGGGTGAAAGAAAAAGATCGCCTCGACGAGCCGCTGGGCCAGATTCGTCCAGTCGTCCCAGCGGCGCAGATGGGCCAGTTCGTGCAGGCCCACCTGGTCAAACTCGGCCTCGCTCAACTGCTCAGCGAGCGTCTGCGGAATCAAGATCACCGGGTCAAAAAAGCCGACTGCCACGGGTACGTGCAGATCCGGGCAACTGCAAAGGCTGACTTTTCGCCCCTGACCGATGGTGGCAACCCACCGTTTCAGACGGGCCTGATAGGCCGGTGCCATCGGTGCGCTGCGCGCCTTCAAGTGCTGCAGGTGGCGGTAGCCGATGAGCACACGCAAGACGCCTACCCCGGCCAGGATGAGCCATCCCCCAAAAGCAACGCTCGTCCACGGTCCACCCGGAATCGAAAAGGCCGGTGGTTGAGGTGGGGCGATGGGAGATGGACCCGCGGTCGGCCGTGGCCCGCTTACCGGAGTCAGCCGGGGAGCGCGCACGACCACTTCCGGTAAATCGAAGACTGGGGCAGCTACGTTCTGAGGTTGCACTGCCGGGTCCGGCCAGGGCATCTGGAGCGCAGACGGCATCCAGGGTAGCCAGAGCACGGCGATGAGCGTTACCCACCAGAGCACAAAGCGGGTCGTCGCATCTGTGTGCTTGAAGGTACGCATCAGACACCAGACCACTACTGTGAGCAAAACGCCCTGCCAGACCCCATTCAGGGCAATTTCGACAGCGCGGTGGGCAAGCGGAGTCACCAGATTGAGCACAGTATTCATGGGGCATCCTCTCCCGGATCGCTGTTTTCGATCATTTCTTTGAGCCGCTCCAGCTCGGTTGCGTCGATTGCTTCGTTTTCGAGAATGTTGAGCATCAACAGCTCAGGCGAGTTGTTGAAAAACCGGCTCATGATGTACTGCACCGCACTGCGCCGCGCCTGATTGCGATCGATGACCGGGTGGTAGACAAAAGCCCGCCCTTCCTCGGTGTGACGGACGTAGCCCTTCTGTTCGAGGATGCGCATTGTAGTCAGGACCGTACTGTAAGCAAGGGCCGTTTGCTGGTCGAGCGCACCCGCGACCTCACTGACCGTCGCCGCTCCTCGTTGCCAGAGAATGTCCATCAGCCGTAACTCGGACTCGGTTAGAGTCGGTGATTTTTTTCTGGCCACCGGCATCCCCTCTATCTATTAATGAATTCGTTGCTGAAAGCAGCCTAGCGGAGCGCACTATTCGCTGTCAACTAAACAATTAATAGATAAAGCCAGGAGCCCCGATTCAGGATGCGCAGCCGGGGGCACATCGATTCCTGGCCAGATGCGATATGCTACGGGCGGACTGCTTTCTCAAGATAAAGGCCCGGCATGAACGCTCACCCCCGCCGTACTTACACACGCCGTCAACCTACCGTTCCGCTCGAAGCTTGTCTGACCCGGCAGGCCCTACCCGCCGCCCCTACCGATATTCCGGTCGCCACCCGGCGAGAGCCCGTGAAGCCGCGCCGTCCAGTGGTGATCTGGGGAGTGCGGGGCAGTCTATTGCTGGCGGCCGCTGTGGGCGGCATGGGTACTGGTGCCGGGGTGATGGCACTGCTGATGCCGACGCCGAGACCGGCAAGCCCAGTTGTTTCAGCCAAAATCATGCCCACGGTCCAGGCGATTACGCCCCGTCCGGAGGTGCTCATCGCCCCTGCGGACACCCGACCAATCGTTGCTGCTGTGCTGCGCAAGGGTGGCAGGCCCGATCCTTTTACGCCACTCGTTACACCCTTACTTGCAAGCGTACAGCCGTCAGATCAAAGTCCTGTAATCCAGGCTCAGGCTCCGGTCCTGGGAGACCTGCCGGCTCCGCCAAGCTTTGTGGCTGCCAACCGGTCGACAGCCGCCACGCGCATCCTGCCGCCGCCGGCCGTCATGCGTCAGATCCTGCCGCCGATGCAGTCTCTACCGGTCGGGACGCTCCCGGTGCCGGTGCCCCTCGAAGCTCCCCCGGCCGTGGTGCCTGGCTCGACCCTGCCTGCAGCTGAGGTGACCGAGAGCCCAATTACGGTCCCGACCCAGCCTTTTGTGATGACGCCCGTGAGCGAGATGCCGGCTCCTGTCGCCCCGATCCCAGCGACCATCCCAACTCCACCGCCGGCGATTGCCGCTCTGGCCGCGGTCAGCGAGGGCAACGCGTTTACCCTGATTGGCACGGCGATTGCCGGTGACAACCGCATCGCCCTCATCCGTACCGGCACCGGCACAGCCCCACTTGCCGTCTCGATGGGTGACACGGTAGCGGGCTGGCGTATCCAGTCGATCGACGAAAACCATGTCGTTCTCACCCAGGGCAGCGGACAGCAGACTTTGAAAGTCGGTAGTTGATGCGTGCATTGGTTCTTGTCGTGCTTGCCGCCCTGGTCGCAGTACAGGCAGCGAGTGCTCAAGATGAAATGCGCTCAGAACCGAGTGCTACTGTCCTGCCCCAGGCTGCTTATCCGGGCAGTACCTTGCAGGTATTGACCGATCAAGAAGCGTCGGTCGGTCTACTCGATAAGCGGTACCCGAGTTTTCAACTTCCTTCTGGCCGCTGGCGCACGTTCGTGCCACTCTCGGCCGTACTGGCACCGGGACAATACTCGCTCACCATCGATCGCGGTAGTGTCGAGACTCTGCCACTCACCGTCGGTGAGCGGCGCTTTGCGTTCCAGCGGTTGCGCCTACCGAAGAACCAGGCCGCCCTCGAAGCGACCAAAATCGAAGAATCGGCAATTGGCAGTGCTCTACGCACCACAAGCCCGCAGCAAGTCTGGCAAATTCCCTTCCGGCGTCCGGTCGGCGGGCGGGTCTCTACGGGCTTTGGATTGCGGCGCACCTACAATGGCGTGCCGGCTCCAAATTACTACCATCGCGGCCTTGATTACGCAGCGCCGGCCGGGACACAAATCATCGCCCCGGCAGCCGGAAGGGTCATTCTGGTCGGCACCACCCAGCGGGGATTCCGCCTGCACGGCAATACCCTCGTGCTCGATCATGGACAGGGCATCACGAGCATCTATATCCACCTCCAGCGCGTCCTGGTGCGTCAGGGCGCGACCGTAAAAGCAGGTGAACCGATCGCCCGTGTCGGCAGTACTGGCCGCGCCAGTGGACCGCACCTGCACTGGGGCGTCTACGTCCATGGGGTGGCGGTTGACCCCGTAGAGTGGCTCAGTGGAAAATGCTGCCAGGTGGCACTCGATAGTACGTCCTTCTTCAGCCTTCGTCGATAATACTTTCATGCATATCTACGTCTTCCACACGCCCGAACTGGTACCTGACGGCGTGCCCGATTGTGCCGTCGCCATCGATGTACTGCGCGCCACATCCACGATTGCCACGGCCCTCGCCAATGGCGCCGAAGCCGTCCATGTCTACGCTGACCTCGCAACCCTCAACACGGCCTCAGCCGAGTTCCCGGCCGACCGGGTGCTCAGAGGCGGCGAACGCGGCGGCAAACAGGTCGAGGGCTTCGACTTCGGCAACTCGCCCCTGTTTTTGACCCGCGAGTGCGTCGCAGGCAAACGGGTCTTTATGAGTACGACCAACGGTACCCGTGCGCTGCAGCGCATCCAGCACGCACCGGTTGTCCTCGCAGCCGCCCTGGTCAACGTCGGTTTCGTCGCGAGCTTTATCGAAAGTCAGTCCTTCGAGACTGTCTGGCTGGTCGGTTCAGGCTGGCAGGGCAGCTATTCGCTCGAAGACACCGTCTGCGCCGGTGCCCTGGTTGCGCGTCTGGGTGGGGCAGCCAACGACGAGGCGATTGCGGCGGCTGCCCTCTACAGCACCTGGCAGCACAATTTGCCGAAGCTACTTGAAAAAGCAAGCCACGGCCAGCGCCTGCTCAACCTCGGCTGTTCCACCGACCTGCTCTACTGCGCTACTCTCGACTCGGTTGAGGCCCTGCCGCGCCAGCAGGCTCCTGGCGTCCTGGTCCAGGGACTCTGAGGTGGACATCCTGGTCGGCATCCTGGCCTTGTTCGTGGCGATTGCCGGTGGGGGCGGCTTTGCAATCGACTCGGTCGTACGCGATCTGGTCCGTGCGCAACTTGTTCGCGCCGACCGGCTGGAAGTGCGGGTCGAGGCGATCCCAAATTACAAGCTCGCCAGGGGTGACATCGACCGTCTGCGGATCGCCGGACGCGGCCTCGCGCTCAGATCGCCGGTGCGCATCGCCCGCCTCGATATCGAAACCGACGCCATCGCACTCGATCTGGGTTCCCTTGGTAAGACCCCGCGCCTGAGGCGACCCCTCGCAGCTGCTGTTAACGTCGAATTGAGCGAGGCCGACCTCAACGCAGCCCTCAACACACCTGAGATCCTGACTACCCTCCAGAGCATCCGCGCCGAGCTGCCCGGCTCTTTAGGGGGCTCCGGGCAGCCGGAAGTGCTCTCCCTCGCCGCGCCGCGCATCACCCTGCTTGCCAACAACGAAGTGATCTTGCAATCGCAAGTACGCGTCGAAGGTAAATCAGAAACGCTGCTCGTTTCTTTTCGCTCGGGCCTTGCGGTCGATGACGGGGTGCGCCTGCGGCTGGTCAAGCCGACTTTCACCCTCAACGACGTACCGGTGCCGCCGGAAATTGCCGACATCTTTCTATCAGGGCTCAACCAGATCGTAGACCTCGATACCCTCGCCACCCAGGGCATCGTCGCCCGCATCTTAAAGCTCGAAGTCGTCCCTGGCGAAATGCGCCTGGTCGCGTTTGCCCGCGTCGAGCAGATTCCAGGTACGACCACGCCCTGAACGACGATGGCACTGCGCAAGAAGCACCACGGTCCACCCTAAAAGTGGGGGATTTCCTGGGGCCTCTTGCGGAAAGCGGACGCTATATGTAGAATCCCACTAGAGAAATGGGACATTTGCCCACGGGTGTACGATGCACCTTAAGTGCCTAGAGATCGAGCGTTTCAAGTCGTTCGGGCCTTACACGCGCATTCCGCTGATGGAGGGCTTCACGGTGGTCTCCGGGCCAAATGGTTCGGGGAAGTCGAATATTATCGACGCCCTGCTCTTTGCGCTGGGCCTTTCGACATCGCGCGGTATGCGCGCTGAGAAGCTTTCGGACCTGTTGCACCAGGGGGTGCAAAAAGGCGAAGCAGCCGTCACCGTTACTTTTGATCTCGGCGACACCCAGGAAATTCCGGGGGGTGAATTGACCGTCTGCCGCCGCCTCAAGGTAAACGGGCCAAACTCGACCAGTAGCTATCACCTCAACGGCAACCCCTGTACTCTCGGCGAACTGCACGACGAACTGAGCCGCCATCGCATCTACCCGGAAGGCTACAACGTCGTCCTGCAAGGAGACGTTACCGGCATCATCACCATGCCCGCCCGCGAGCGGCGCGAGATCATCGACGAACTGGCCGGGGTGGCCGAATTTGACCGCAAAATTGAGGCAGCCCGGCGCGAACTGGGCGATGTCGAACACCGCTCCGACCGCATCCAGGTGGTCGTCACCGAACTGCGCGAGCAGATGGAGCGCCTGCAAAAAGAACGGGCTAAAGCCGAGGAGTATCGCGAGCTGCGCAGCGAGCTTCAAAAACTAGCCCTCTGGGAGCAGGTGTTGAATGCCCTGCAGGCAAGAGCGCAGCTTGAACAGTTGGGCCTTGAAATCGCCGAAAGCCAGAAAAGGCTTGCCGCCCTGGCCGTTGAAGACGAGACACTAACGTGCGACCTCGAACAGGCCGAGGATGCCCTCGATACGGCCAACACCCGCGTCAAGCTGATGGGTGAGAACGAGCAGGTGGCCCTGCGCACACAGCTCGCTACCCTGGCCGCCGAACGCACCCAGATTGAACGCGCCCTCGACAACATCCGGCAGCAGCGAGGGCAGGCCGAACGCCGGGGCGAGCAGCTTGAAGCCGAACTCGGCGACCTGGCCCTGCAACTGACCCATTATCTGGAGCAGCAGCAAGAGCAGGCCCACCTGGTGACGCAGTGGACTGCAAGACTGGAGCGCGACCGGCAATCGCTTGAGAGTGCTCGCGGCGAGCTTGAGCAGTTGAGCGCTTCCTCCCAGCGCTGGGTCGAGGAGCAGACTGCGCTGCGCCGGACACTTGAGGCGATGCTCGCCGAGCACGACCCGCTCCAGCGCCGCTTCGACCGTCTGGGTGACCGCCTGCAGCAGCGCTCAGGCGAGAGCAACCGTCAAAAAAATGAGCGGGTGCAACTGGAGGCAAGCCGCGAAACCCTCGAACGCGAACTGATTGCCGCCGACACCCAGTTGCACTCGGCGCGTGAGCACCTGGAACAAAACCGGACTGCCCTCGAAGCCGGGCGCGCTCAGGCCCTCTCAGATCTGACAACCCAGCGTCGCCTCGAAAAAGAGCGCACCGAGAAAAGCCGCGAACTCGACCGCATCGAGACCCAGCGCCAGGTCTGGCGCGAGGCCGAGGGTAGCCGCGCCACCCAGGAAGTATTGGGATCCCGTTTGCAAGGTGTCTGTGGTCTGATTTCACAACTGGGTCGGGTGGAGCCCGCCTATCAGATGGCCCTCGAAGTGGCGGCCGGTGGCCGGCTCAACAACATCGTGGTCGAAGACGACGCGGTGGCCGCCGAAGCCATTGAGTTGCTCAAGCAGCGCCGGGCTGGGCGGGCCACTTTTCTACCGCTCAACAAGCTCAAACCGCGCTACCGGCTCGAACCGCTCCGCGAAGAAGGGGCGATGGGCTATGCCCTCGACCTGATCGAGTACGACCATCACTACGAGCCCGCCTTCGCCCAGGTCTTCGGCGACACGGTCGTTTTCCGGTCGCTTGAACTGGCCCGCCGCCAGCTCGGCCGCTACCGGATCGTCACCCTGGCAGGCGAACTACTCGAAAAATCAGGAGCGATGACCGGCGGCAGTCAGGATGCCCGGTCCCGTGGCGGTTTTGCCGCGAGTGAGCCGCCGGAGCTTGCTGCTATCCGCAAGCGCATTGCCGAAATTGACATGGTACTCAGCGGGCTTACCGACCGCATTGAGGAGCGCGAGCGGCGTACAGCCGAACTGCAAAAGACCGTCGATGTCGCCCAGCGCACCCTGGTCATGAGCGAAAACCGCGCCGAGCAGTTGCGCCGCGAACTCTCCCAGCAGCAACACCGCCACGTCCAGTTGTGTCTTGCGATCGATAGTGAGGTGACCTCCGAGGAGGCCGACCGCGCCGAACATGCTCAGCTTGAAGAACGCCTGAGACCGCTGCAGACGAGCCTTGCCGAGCTGCGTGCCCAGCTCCAGCAACTGGAGCACTCCGACGCCCATCACCAGTGGCAGGAGTCCCAGCAGCACCTGCGTGAACTGGAGACGGAAGTACGGCGCACCGAAGTACAACTGCGTCACAGCGAGGCCGACCTGCAAAAATCGCGCCTCGACGAACAGCTTGGCCAGGAAAAACGCCAGAACCTCTACGCCCGCCGCCTGGAACTTGACGCCCAAAAAGTCGAGCTTGCCGAGCGCGAGGAAGCTGACCGCGCCCGGCTACAGTCGCTCGACGCCGCTATCCTCAAGCTCCAGGGCCAGATTGCCGAGGTCGAGACGCGCCTCGGCGACAGCAAGCGCGAGCGCGACCTCCTCGAAAAACAGGTGCGCACCCTGCAAAACCGTAAGCGCCAGCTCGAACTGGCCCACGAACAAGAACGCATGCACCAGGGCCGGCGCGAACAGGCTTACCTCCAGGCAACCGAGCGTCTGGGCGAACTGGCGGATGTCCCCGATGCTCCTGACCTCCCACCTGACCTCACCCTCGAACAGCTGCAGCCCCTGCGCGCCCGCAAGCAGCGCCGACTCGAATCGCTTGAGCCGGTCAACATGCTCGCCATCGAAGAATTCGAGCGCACCGAGGCGCGCATGCGCGAACTGAGCGAGAAACTGGCCACCCTTCAGCACGAGCGCAGCGAACTGTTGTTGCGCATCGAAGACTGCGACACCCTCAAGCGCAGCGCCTTTATGCAGGCTTTCGACGCGGTGAATGCTCACTTCCAGTCGCTTTTTGCTGAACTTTCAGATGGCGACGGACACCTGACCCTTGAAGACCCCGAAAATCCATTTGCAGCCGGACTGACCCTGGTTGCTCATCCACGCGGCAAGCAGGTGCGTCGGCTCGAATCGATGAGTGGGGGCGAGAAGTCGCTCACGGCCCTCAGTTTTATCTTTGCGCTGCAGCGCTACCGCCCGTCGCCTTTCTACGCCTTCGACGAAGTGGACATGTTTCTCGACGGCTCCAACGTCGAGCGCCTGGCGCGCATGATCCGGCAACAGGCCGACAGCACCCAATTTTTAGTCGTCTCCCTGCGCCGCCCGATGATCGAGCGGGCCGACCGGGCAATCGGCGTCACCCTCGCACGGGGTGGCCACTCCCAGGTCCTGGGAGTGAAGCTGGCTGCTGACGCCGCGTCGTAAAATAGCGCCATGACAAAATCAAAAATGTTCGCCTTCACTCCCGATCAGGGCAAGTCCCTCGCTGACTTCGACCCGAATGAAAACGGGGGTCTCGACAAAGAAGCCGGTAAAGCGATGCTCCAGCAACTCGGGCAGCAGCTCGACGACCTGCAGGACTATCTCTACGCCGCCCGTCAACACAGCGTCCTGGTGATTCTGCAGGGCATGGACACCAGTGGCAAAGACGGCACCATCCGCGATGTGCTCGGTTTTATCGACCCGCTCGGCTGTCTGGTGCAGTCCTTTAAAGCGCCCACCGAAATCGAGCGTGACCGCGACTTTCTCTGGCGCGTCCACCAGGTTGTGCCGCCGGTCGGGATGGTGACGGTCTTCAACCGCTCTCACTACGAAGACGTTCTAGTCGCACGGGTGAAAAAGCTCGTACCCGAGGCAGTCTGGGAAAAGCGCTACAGCCACATCAACCACTTCGAGCAGTTACTCGCCGACAACCGTACCCTCGTCCTCAAGTTCTTTTTACACATCAGCAAAGACGAACAGCAGGCCCGCCTGCAAGCCCGCGCCGACAACCCCGACAAAGCGTGGAAACTGGCTCCTTCCGATTGGGAAGACCGCAAGCTCTGGGACGCATACCAGCAGGCCTACTGGGATGCGATTTCCCGTTGCCATTCAGAGCAGGCCCCCTGGTACATCATCAGCGCCGACCGCAAGTGGTTTCGCAACCTGGCCATTGCCCAGGTACTGCTGCATCACCTCGAACCCTACCGTGAGGGCTGGAAGCACAGCCTGGAAGAACGTGGCCGTGAAGGGCTACAGGTGCTCAAGAAATTAACCTGAATTCAGTACGCATACGCAGGTAATCCAGCATTCGGGCAGCATGAGGCCACGTAGCTCATCCCAAAGTAAGATTTTGTGTCAAAAAGCACAGTTTGAGTCTGGAGTGGGTACAATTGGATTATTAGTACATGTGAGACAAAACCATGAGTTTCTGGGGCAAGCGCACTCCTGCACGCGTTAGTGTTTTCCGCCAATTGCAGCTTGAGAATTGGAAGCGGCAACTCGATACACGCATCACACGAGCTGTGGCTCGGGGCGATGCCGGTCTGTTGAACGCTCTACGCTCGGAACAGGCATACCTGGAGCAGAGCCTCTAGGCTGTCTATCCAGTCTTGAAAGGCTTCATTCAACAAAGAACCCCCGGCATGCCGGGGGTTCTTTGTTGTGAAGGGGGCACTACTTGCGGATCACGTTCTCGGGGCTACCGGCTTCAGAATCATTCGGTTGATTTGGCCAGCGCTTTTGATCGGGGGTGAGGTCAGGAACGACATCAGGTTTTTGGGCTTGCTCCCAGCCTGGCGGGCGCTTCGAGTTATACCAGGCGATCGAACCAAAGGTAATGGCGGCGATAAAGCCGGCAACGAGCAACAAAATCGGTAGGTATTCCATGTGAATCATTCCATTTTGATACTGACAGAGTACCAACCTCATGTGCTAGAGTTCATCTCCCCGATGACAGACCAAACGATTGGCCCTGGGGAATAGGAATGCATGTCCAATCGGGCCACCATTAGTGCGCGATCAGCGACATATTTGTGACGCTGGTAGACCTGGACATTTGATTAGGCGAGCCTCTACTACCTTTGATGTATGCCGATTTAAATAGAGAAGCTTGACAAGAAGCAAACTTCTGGGGGAAGTGCATTTCAGAGAATCGCGAGAGTATATTGAGACTTCAAGGTAGATCTTGGCCTTCTGATGAAAATCTCCGAGCCGACGCCAGCTGTTACCCAACCGAAACCTCCGATCAGCAACCTGCTGAATCCTGGTGCCGTCCTGACAATCTTGAAAGAGACTGGTTCAGAATGGTCGGATGATAAGGTTCCGCGTCTGTCGGCGGCGCTCGCTTACTACACGATTTTTTCGCTTGCCCCGGTCCTGATCATCGCCGTAGCAATTGCCGGGCTGGTATTCGGACAGGATGCCGCCCAGGGCGAAATCGTCAGACAGATCAGTGGTCTGGTCGGCAAAGACAATGCCGAAACCATTCAGTCATTGCTGCGCAACGCTTATCAGCCCGGCTCCGGCAGGATAGCAACCATCATCGGGATCACAACGCTCATGCTTGGTGCATCGGGTGTCTTTGCTGAACTGCAGGATGCTCTCAACACCATCTGGGGCGTGGCCCCGAAGCCCGGACGCAGTCCCTTCGATGTCGTGAAAGAACGGGTCGTGTCCTTCTCGATGGTGCTGGTGATTGCCTTTTTGCTACTGGCCTCGCTGGTTGTCAGTGCGGTACTTTCTGCTCTAAGCGGAGTCTTAAACGTGCTACCCGGTCCGATATCCGGGCTGGTGGACAACGCAGTTTCACTCAGCATTATTACTTTGCTCTTCGCGATGCTCTTCAAGATCTTGCCAGACGTCAAGATAGCCTGGCGCGACGTCTGGATTGGGGCTGGAATCACAGCATTCCTATTTATCATCGGCAAGTCGCTGATAGGCCTGTATCTAGGAACTAGCAGTTTCAGTTCGACTTATGGAGCGGCCGGTTCGCTGGTAGTGCTGCTGGTCTGGATCTTCTACAGTGTGCAGATTCTCTTCTTAGGGGCCGAGTTTACGAAGGTCTTTGCGCGCCGGTACGGTTCTGACGTGGTACCGGCCAGCAACGCCATTTTTATTCGCGACCTGGCAGCTTCAGTGCCGGAGCAACCGCAAAAGGCTGTAGTTGTACAAGAGCGAGTGGATGCCAGTAAGTCGGAAAAGTCGGAACCGGAGAAGACGAACCCGCTAAAGCGTATTGTTGCTTCTCTCATCGGGCTGGTTGTTGTCGCGCGCAAGTCGTAACCGCTTAAAAGAGTGTCAAGACAAGCGGTTCTTCCGGGCGAGCGTATCCCGATTCACTTGGTGGAAGCTGGTTGCGGCTTGAGAGGTCGCACTGGGGGCGGTAGCCGCAGCGTTTGCAGTGGCTACCTGGTTCGGGTTCCCAGTCGCGTTGGGCAAGCAGGTGACCGACCAGTTTGCGGGTGGTCTCCAGTGCGTAAGCCTGGTGATGAGGCAATACCTTAAAAGTGAGCTTTTCGCCGCTCAGCAAGTAGTAATGGCTGACCGAGCGCAGCGACTGTCCGTAAAGCGCCCTGAGGCCAAGAATATAACAGGATAGTTGTAGATCAGCCTCAAGTTGGCTCAAGGTGCGCACCTGCCGCGCTGTCTTAAATTCGACGAGGTCGAGTTGGGCGTCGCTTGCACCCGGTGCAGTGCCCCAAAGCAGCAGATCGTAGCGCGATTCAAATTGCACATCGACACGCTCTAAATTCAGGCTGTGCCGGATACGGCCTTCTGTCGCAAATGGACGCGGTGGAGTCTGCAACTCGACTTCGCGCCGGTAGTAGCCTGCGAGGGCAAACCAGCCGCTTTTGCGATCTGTTTCGTCAAGCTCGACCGACTCGCGTAGCCACAGCCGTTCCAGGTGTTCGAGCGAACGGTCGCCGCGCCGGTCAAGCCAGTCAAGCCAGAAGTGCTGTAGTGCCGCATGCAACGAAAGCCCGAGCTTCTGGCGCTTGCCGCCACCGCCCGGCTCCGGGTAGTGATAGCGATACTTCCAGGCATAGGCGCGGGCACAGGTGGCATAGCGCACCAGGCGCGAAGCGGAGAGCAGCAGAGTCATGCGTACCTGTAGAGCCTTGCTTGCTCTTTTATACTACACGACACTATATATAGTCAGGTTCCCGGTAGCGTACGCAGGCGCTCACTCTGATGACTGCGGTCGGCGAGGGCGTGCAGCAGTGGGCCGTGCTTGCCAAATTCGACAATGCTGACCGAGCCGACCGGCGCACCGAGGCGAAAGCGGAAGCGGCCGACGTCGATACCTAGCAGGCTGCACAGGACAATGCGGATCGTCGCTTTGTGAGCGACAACGAGCACATTGCCATTCTGAAAACGCTGTTTGATTTCATCGACCACAGCGAGAGCACGCGTGGCGATTACGACGGCCGATTCGCCGCCCGTGGGTGGGTTCCAGGCCGGGTCGGCAGTCCAGCGCAGGTAGTCGTCGTGGTGGCGTTCGCTGACGACCTCGGGGGTTTCACCCTCCCAGGCGCCGTAGTGAATTTCCTTGAGACCGTCGCGCAGTTCGGGGACGAGACCGACTAGCTTAGCGAGGGGCTCGGCAGTCGCGATTGTACGCTTCATCGGGCTACTGTAGATGGCCTGCCAGGGTGTTGCCTGGTAGGTATCGGCGAAGACCTGGGCCATCTCGATACCGTCGGGGGTCAGCTCCGGGTCGAGGGCGCCACAAAAGGCGTTTGCCCGGCTGAAAGTGGTCTGGCCATGCCGCAAAAAGTACAGTGTCAGGCTCACGGTGCCGCCCTTGATTTGGTCCAATGATCTTACGCGCAATCACGACTGGCCGACCGTCAGAGAGAAGCCTTGCGCCCTGGTGGTCAAATCGGTAATAATGCTAGACTGTGCGCTTTGTGCTCACCGGTGCTGTATTGCACGGCCGGGCCGCCTCGAAATGCACTTTCAAATTCGACACTGGAACCATGGCTAAGAAAGTTACCGCCAAGATCAAGCTGGCCCTCCCGGCCGGCAAGGCAAACCCCGCCCCGCCCGTCGGCCCTGCCCTGGGTCAACACGGGGTCAACATCATGATGTTCTGCAAAGAATACAACGCCCGCACCGCAGACCAGGTCGGCATGGTCATTCCAGTCGAGATCAGCGTCTTTGAAGACCGCAGCTTCACCTTTATTCTGAAGACGCCCCCGGCCTCGGTCCTACTGGTCAAGGCGGCTGGGGTCGAAAAAGGGTCCGGCAAGCCCAACAAAGAGAAGGCAGGCACGATTTCGACCGCTCAACTGCGCCAGATTGCCGAGCAAAAGCTCCCCGACCTCAATGCCAATGACGTCGAGGCGGCGATGAAGATTATCGCCGGCACAGCCCGCAACATGGGCATCGTGATCGCCGAGTAAACCAATAGTTCGGGGCAGCAAAGCAATTTGCGCTACGACCCCAAGGAGACACCAGTGGCCAAACTTTCCAAGCGCGTCAAGGGTCTACGCGACCAGGTTGACCGCGCAGCGCAGTACGCCCCCGTACAGGCGCTCGATATGACCAGAAGCCTTGCCAACGCCAAGTTCGACGAGACGGTCGAGGCCCATATCCGCCTCGGCATCAACCCGAAGTACGCAGACCAGCAGGTGCGCTCGACGGTCGTACTGCCGCGCGGTACGGGTAAATCGATTCGGATCGCCGTACTCGCCAAAGGTGAGAAAGTGCGCGAGGCCGAGAACGCTGGTGCGGATCTCGCCGGGTCGGAAGAACTGATCGAGCGCATCCAGGCCGGGTTCATGGATTTCGATCTGCTCATCGCCACCCCGGACATCATGCCCCAGGTGGCCCGACTCGGTAAGCTGCTGGGTCCCCGTGGTCTGATGCCCTCTCCCAAGGGCGGCACGGTGACGATGGATCTGGTCGGTGCCATCCGCGAATTTAAGGCCGGTAAGCTTGAATTTCGCGCCGATCGCACCGGCATCGTCCACATCCCCTTCGGCAAAGTCAGCTTTACTCCCGAAGCGCTGCTTGAAAACCTCAAAGCCGTTCAGGATGCCATAGACCGGGCCAAGCCCTCGGGGGCCAAGGGCCGCTACTGGCGGACCTTCCACATCAAATCGACGATGGGGCCGGCTATCGAGCTTGAAGTCAGCACCCTGCGCGACTTGAAACTTGAGGGTGCTGCCTAGGGCTATCGCACTCCCAACCTGGAGCCAGAGACAGCAGGGGCTAAACGCTTAATCATCCTGCCGAGGTTCGTAGCCTGGAGCATTGCCTATTGGCAGTGTTCTTTCTACAGCCTCGCTCTCAGTTTCAGAAGCGGGGCTTTTTATTTGAAAATCCAAGGAGGTGAAAAACCGTGGGAAAAAGACCAGTAAAAGAACTCGTCGTCAGCGACCTCAAAGCGCTCCTCGACCGCAGCAACATCGTGATGGTCGTTGACTACCGGGGCCTGAGCGTCGCCGAGATTTCCGACCTGCGCCGCCGGGTGCGTCCTCTGGGTGCAACCTGCGTGGTGACCAAAAACACGCTGATGGGTGTGGCCATCCGCGAGTCGCGCTTTGCGCAGCTCGAAGCGCTCCTGAGCGGACCGTCGGCTTTCGTGTTTACCGATGCCAAGCTTCGGGAAATTCTGAAAGTCTACGAGACCTTCCAGCGCGAGACTAAGAAGACCGAACTGCGTGGCGGCGTCACCGAGGGCCTACTGCTCGATGATGTGGCCAAGCTCAAGCAGTTCTCGGAACTACCGACCAAGGAAGAAATGATGGGCCAGATCGCCGGTGCCATCCTCTCGATACCGACCAAGATTGCCGTCGGCATCAAGGAAGTTCCCTCCGGCCTGGCGCGCGCCATCGCCGCAATTCACAAGCAAACCGAACAACCCGAAGAGCAGAACGCTGCTTAGACACCAGGAGATAAACCCATGGCAAGTGCAAAAGTTGAACAAATCATCGAGCAACTCAAAGAATTGAGCCTGCTTGAAGCGTCCGAACTGGTCAAGGGCATCGAAGAAGCCTTCGGTGTCAGTGCTGCTGCTCCCGTTGCGATGATGGCCGCCCCCGGTGGCGGTGGCGGTGGTGCCGCTGAACCTGCTGCCGAAGTCGAAGTGCAGACCGAGTTCACCGTCATGCTCGAAGAAGTGCCCGCCGACAAGAAGATCGCCATCCTCAAAGTCGCCCGCGAACTCACCGGGCTTGGCCTCAAAGAAGCCAAGGACCTGGTCGAATCAGCTCCCAAGGCCGTCAAAGAAGGCGTCAGCAAAGACGATGCCGACGTGATGAAGAAGAAGCTCGAAGATGCCGGTGCCAAGGCCAGCATCAAGTAGCCCGCTTTTCTCCAGGTCCTCTGCCTTCGTGTAGGCAAGAGGACTTGGGGACGGCGGTGACTGTTGTTATGGTGAAGAGATAGGTTCTGCCGGGGGAAATGCCTGTGGAAGTGGAAATTGGCCGAGGTAAGACGGTTCGGCGGGCTTACGGAATTGACGAAATTGCCCTGGTGCCTGGGCGACGCACCCTCGACGCGGATCTGGCAGACACCACCTGGACCATCGGCAATGTCCAGCGCGAAATCCCGATTATTGCCTCGGCGATGGACGGGGTCGTCGATGTGAAGATGGCGGTCGAACTCTCGAAGTTGGGAGCCCTCGGCGTCATCAACTTACAGGGTGTGCAGACGCGCTACGAAGACCCGACCAGCGTGCTCGAACGTATCAGCTCGGTGGG
The DNA here is from genome assembly GCA_031399965.1 of Gloeobacteraceae cyanobacterium SOY_34_metabat_159. Classification (GTDB taxonomy): domain Bacteria; phylum Cyanobacteriota; class Cyanobacteriia; order Gloeobacterales; family Gloeobacteraceae; genus JANNPH01. Next base: position 17,857 of record JANNPH010000086.1, read on the forward strand.
TAAAGAAGATTTTGTCGGCCTGATGCAGGAACTGTACGCAGAGCCCGTCAAACTGGAACTGATCCGCCGCCGCATCTCAGAAATTAAAGCGCAGGGCGGAATTGCCTGCGCTTCAGCCACTCCCCAGGTCGCCCAGCAGTACGGACTGATTGCTGCCGAGGCGGGGTGCGACATCTTTTTCGTGCAGGCAACCGTCGTCTCGACGGCTCACCTGGCCTCCTACGAATCGCTGGATCTGGCCGCTTTTTGCCAGTCGATGCCCATCCCGGTTGTGCTCGGTAACGTCGTCACCTACGAAGTGACTCTCGACTTGATGCGCGCCGGGGCAGCAGCCGTACTGGTCGGTATCGGTCCGGGAGCTGCCTGCACTTCGCGCGGTGTGCTCGGTGTTGGTGTCCCGCAGGCGACTGCTGTTGCCGACTGTGCGGCAGCCCGCGAGGACTATTTTGCTGAGACCGGGCGCTACGTACCGATCATTGCTGACGGTGGCCTGGTCACGGGTGGCGACATCTGCAAGTGCATCGCCTGTGGGGCAGACGGCGTGATGATCGGTTCACCCTTCGCACGCGCCGCAGAAGCTCCTGGACGCGGTTTCCATTGGGGGATGGCCACTCCAAGCCCGATTCTGCCGCGAGGCACGCGCATCAAAGTCGGTACCACCGGCACCCTCGCTGAGATCCTGCGCGGCCCGGCCCGGCTCGACGACGGCACCCACAACCTGCTCGGCGCTCTCAAGACCTCGATGGGCACCCTGGGGGCCAAAGACCTCAAGCAGATGCAGCAGGTGGAAGTGGTGATCGCCCCCTCACTGCTCACTGAGGGCAAGGTCTATCAAAAGGCGCAACAGCTTGGTATGGGTAAGTAGAAGTCTGGAAGTACGGTGTAGCTGCTGTCCTGATTGTCGAGATTACCCTTCACGATGGAAGACTACTCCTGGGAAGAACTGTTGAGAGTCCGGGATGACGAGTTCCCAGATAAGGGTCCAGTTTGCCCGATCTGTAAAACTCGCATTCCAGCCTTTCAAGACCTCAAACCGCAAGACGAGGCATATCTGAAGGAATTGATCCGGGGTGGGCAGTCTATCGAAGCCATGAAACGACTGCGGGGTGTCACTGGTTGCAACTTGCGGTGGGCAAAAATTTGGGTATCGCATCCGCACGGCCCACGACCGACTATTCCGTGTCCTCATTGTGGCGAAGCGTTGCGCACCCCGCTAGCCCAACAGTGCCGTTTCTGCGGGATGGACTGGCACGACCCCGAGCGTGTGTATAGACGTGAAGTCTGAGCATCTCGGCCGTAGGTATGGATCATCCAGTCCCTAAAGCCTGCAGAGTCCTTGGTAGTAGCCGGATCGCTAAGCGAGAAGCCCGCACCCGTAGGATGAGCGCCTGGAGAATGTCACAATGTAGTGATGGACACTCTACGCTCAACGTCCTCATCCCAGGAAATCGACGCGCTCATCGAGCAATTTGCCGAGCATCCGCACAGCGATCAAATTGCTCGGGCTTTGCGCAAGATTATCAACATTGCCGGTCACTCAGACCGTTCACGACTTGACTGGAAGATCCTCAACAACACGCTTCAAGACATGGAGCGGGCTTTCGAGTCTTTGTCGCCTCATCAAAACCGGCGCAAAGTGGCCATTTTCGGTTCAGCACGCACCGGACCGCTCACTCCTGTCTACGAGCATGCCCGCCGCTTCTCGCGCTGCATTGCAGAACGCGGTTTCATGCTGATTACCGGGGCGGGTGGCGGCATCATGGAAGCCGGAAACGAAGGAGCAGGTACCGACCAGTCCTTTGGGCTCAATATCGAGCTTCCCTTCGAGCAGGGAGCCAACCCGTACATCGAAGGCGATGCAAAGCTCATTGACTTCAAGTATTTTTTCACCCGCAAGCTCTTTTTCGTGCGCGAGTCGGATGGGGTTGCCCTCTTTCCCGGCGGGTTCGGAACCCAGGACGAATGTTTTGAGCTTCTGACTCTGATGCAGACGGGCAAAACACCGCTGCTGCCTGTCGTCATGGTGGACGAGCCGGGCGGCGACTACTGGCAGGCATGGGATCAGTACCTGCGCACTCAATTGCTGGGGCGCGGCCTCATCTCACCGGCCGACCTGAACTTCTATCGCGTCACCGACGATGTTGATGTCGCCTGCGACCACATCTGTCAGTTTTACCGGGTCTATCATTCGAGCCGCTACGTCGGCTCCGATCTGGTGATCCGGCTACAGCACAGCGTCAGCGACAGCTTCGTCGAAATGCTCAACGACAAATTTTCGGACATCGTACCGCAAGGCCGGATCGTCAAGAGCGAAGCTCTACCCCGCGAAGAAAAAGATGACACTCACAGATTGCCGCGGTTGGTCTTTGCTTTCGACCGATTCAACTTCGGTCGCCTGCGGATGCTGATTGATGCCATCAACAACTACCAGCACCTGGCGGATTTGCATACTGAGCCGTCGCTGCGCTACTCAAATGCCTGCGAGATCAACGGCAACCTGCCCGAAGAAGGTGCGCCGATGTAGCTGGCGTTATATTTGTCTAACCGGGTGTGAACTATACTTACGCATGCCCTATAGATCAGCAGCCGGTTTTAGAGAGGGTCCATGGAATTGATCGAATGGTTCAAGGGTCGCCGCAAGAATAGTCAGTTCGGTAAAGAGCAGCGGCAACGCGAAATCGCCGACGGCCTCTGGACTAAGTGTTTAGAGTGTGCGGCATTGCACTACACCAAGGACTTCTGCCTTAATTTGTACGTCTGTCCCGGTTGCGGTCACCACGAGCGCGTTGGCGCACCCGAGCGCATTACCCAACTGATCGACTCCGAAAGCTGGGTGCCGACCGATGACCATCTCTACGCCATCGACCCGCTCGGTTTTAGCGACATCAAAAGTTACCCCGACCGACTTGCCCAGGCGCGCGAGAAGACCGGCCTCGTCGATGCCGTGCTCACAGGACTTGCCACCCTCGATGGTCATCCCCTGGCGCTCGGAGCGATGGATTTCCGCTTCATGGGCGGCAGCATGGGCTCGGTCGTCGGTGAACGCATTACCCGACTTGTCGAGCGGGCGACCGCTGAAAAGCGCACGGTCGTGCTCGTCTGTGCCTCGGGTGGAGCCCGCATGCAAGAAGGTGTCCTCTCTTTGATGCAGATGGCGCGTACAAGTGCCGCTCTAGAACGCCACCGCGCCGAACGCCAGCTATTTATCTCCATTTTGACCAACCCGACTGCCGGTGGCGTGACGGCAAGCTTTGCAATGCTGGGCGATATTATTCTGGCCGAGCCGAAGGCGACTATTGCCTTTGCCGGTCGTCGGGTGATTGAGCAGACCCTTCGCCAGAAACTGCCGGAAGAATTTCAGACTTCCGAGTTTTTGCTCAAGCACGGATTTGTCGATCGCATCGTCGAACGCCCTGCTCTCAAGCCCACGATTGCCAAGATCCTCAGGCTGCACCGCTTGGCGGTCGGTGCCCTGTCGCCCCTGCCAGTCGAGCCGCTTCCCCGTCTCTAGCCGGGCGTGTACGGCTTCGATGCGACGCGCAGGGCCTGGGTGGAGATTGACTGCGATGCCCTGCGTTGGAATATTGCTCAAATTCGGGGACAGACTGGCGTAGCCCGGCGCTTGATGGCCGTCGTCAAGGCCGACGCCTACGGGCACGGCGCGCTGACTGTGAGTGAAGTCGCCCTCGCTTCCGGTGCAGACTGCCTGGGAGTTGCCACCCTCGAAGAAGGCGCACAACTGCGTTCTGGTGGTGTGAGTGCTCCGATCGTCATCCTGGGGGCAGTCAACACGGCTGCAGAGATGCAGGCGCTCCAGCACTGGCGACTGGAGCCAACCCTTTCGACGCCTGAGCAGCTGCGCACCTGTTCAGAACACCTGGATCGGCCGCACCCGGTCCATCTCAAGATTGATACCGGCATGAGTCGCCTTGGTGCCCCCTGGGCCGAGGCTCTTGATTTCGTACGTCTGGCCCTATCGCTTCCCCGGCTACAGGTAGCCTCGCTGTATTCACACCTGGCAACCGCCGACGAGCTTGATTCAGAAGCCCTGCACACACAGCACCACCGCTTCAAAACTGTACTCGACACGCTCAAAGCGGCAGGTCTTTACCTGCCCTGTATCCACCTTGCCAACTCTGCCGCCCTGATGAGCTGTGGGCAATTTCGATACGATCTCGTGCGGGCCGGGGTAGCGCTCTACGGTCTCTATCCGGGCGAAGCATTTAAAAATCTTCTTGCCCTGCGCCCGGTGATGCAGGTGCGCGCTCGGGTCACCCAGGTCAGGGCTGTAGAGGCCGGTACGGGTGTCAGCTACGGCCACCGCTTTTCTACCTGCACCCCGAGTTTGCTCGCGACAGTCGCCATCGGGTACGCGGACGGCGTAGCCCGCAACCTCTCAGGCCAGATTGAAGTCCTGCTGCACGGGCAACGCGTACCCCAGGTCGGAGTGATTACGATGGACCAGCTCGTGCTGGACGTGACGTCTTTGCCACAGGTGCAACCCGGTGACGTCGTGACACTACTCGGGTCGGACGGTGCGGATTACATCGGGGCCGAGGAATGGGCCACGAAGCTCGGCACCATATCCTACGAAATTGTCTGCGGGTTCAAACATCGCCTACCGAGAGTGGTTTATCCAAAAGGTGACGACCGAAATACTCCCGGTTGCTGAGCTGATGACTTGCGGCAACCTCAATTGAGCCAGAAGCCAGAAGTCCAGAGCATTCCCATCACGATCAAAACCCAAATTGCCGCCCTGAGCAAGTACGGATTCTGCCGCTTTCTCAGTTGCAGATAGCCGTCCAGCCACGCCTGGATCGCCTGGCTGGAAGCTGCTTCAGGTTTCTTGTAATAGACTGGCACCATAAACGCTCGACTCCGATGGATGCGCTTGAGAAGTCCTCAAAGAGGGGTTCTCGAAGAAAAAGTTTCAACAAAATCTATATGCTCAAGTTAGCCTTTTCAAACTGAAGCAAACTGTACCGATTGGAGTAGTTGAGGCAGTTTTGAACTGCGCTTCCGGTGTGTGTACGCTTCAACAAAAGTGCCATAGCGGCGCGGTCGGACTGATCGTGATACCAACCAGCACGGAAGCGATAGCAGGTATTCAGCCCACGAGGTGCATTCTCGTGCTATCCCAGAGATGTTTGAGCTGAAACCGGGAGCAATCAAACAAAGACTTCAAGCACTTTGCCCTCCAAAACTTTGGTAAGCCAGGCCGTGGCATGTGAACGGCTTCTGAGCGTTTGAGGACTCACAGTCCAGGATTTATCCGGGTCGAACAGTACCAGGGACCGGCGTAGTTGGGGCGGCAAGCCCAGGATTCGTTCGGGTCGATGGCTCAGGGCCGCCCAGGCCTGGAGGGCGTCAAGGGTACCGGCGCGGACATGTTTCCAGAGTAGGGGCAGTGTCAATTCGAGGGCGATTGCCCCAGCGGGAGCCTGGGCAAAGGGCAGCGTCTTCTCAGCGTAGGTCCAGGGAGTGTGGTCGGACGCGACGGCATCCAGAACGCCCGATTGTAGACCGGTAACCAGGGCCAGCCGGTCCTCGGGGTTGCCGAGGGGTGGGTCGAAGCGCAAACACGGGTCATAACCAGCCAGGTCCGGGGTCGCGTGGCTCAAGTGATGGATGGTCGTACTCGCTGTCACCGGTAGACCCTCAGCTTTTGCCTGGGCCACGAGTTCGACGCCCCGCGCCGTTGAGATACGCATCAGGTGTAGAGGCGCACCACTGAGGCGGACCAGTTCGAGTAGGCCGCTCAGGGCCACTGTTTCTGCCTGGACCGGCCGACCGCTCAGGCCGAGGCGAAAGGCCCAGGCACCCTCAAGGGCGAGGCCGGTGGCGAGCGCGGGTAGACACGGCCAGACCATCACCGGTTTTTCAAGCACCTGCGCGTACTCAAAAAAGCGGCGCAACAGCAACCAGTTGGCGATCGGCCGGTCGTCGCTAAAGGCAACAACCCCGGCCTCGGCAAGGTAGCCTGCCTCTGAAAGTGCCTCACCGGTGGCGCCGCGACTGATGGCCCCGATAATCAGCGGTTCGACGCCGATGTCAGGGAAATGTTTGCGCAGGAAATCGACCTGGGTCGGGTCATCCACAGGAGACCCGGCGGGCAGTAACCCGATACGGCCATAGCCCCCGGCCAGAGCGGCAGCAGCCAGAGTCGCCAGGCTTTCGCGCTCTTCGTAACCCGGTTCGCCGCTGTGGGCGTAGAGATCGCAAAAAGTTGGGCCTACAATCAGCCGCCCTTCACCCTCGATTTGCCGATCGGGCTGGTCGCGGGGGTCAGTCAGCTCACCTGTATCAGAATCCCAGTAAAGGTCGGCGATTTGGTCGATCCTGGCTTCAGGATCGAGCCGGCGGACCTGTTTGAAGAAGACGCACGCCACTAGTGGGCTGAACCGTTACCGTGATAGCGGTCGGTGTTGTAGTAGCCATTCTTGGTCGCCATCAAGAAGGCAAGCGGCACAAAGATGACCGCGATGATCAAGATGACCAGTTTAATCAGCATGGCAACATCCGTTGTTCTTTCTCCACACGATAACCCCGCCCGCGCTCGGGATTGCTCACTCTTCAGGTTTTTTTACGACCGAGTTGCGCAAGATGCCGATACCACTGATTTCGACGCTCACTTCGTCGCCCGGCTGCATCGGTCCGATCCCGGCCGGTGTGCCCGTGAGGATCACGTCGCCCGGTTCGAGGGTCATCACCTGGCTGATGTAGGCCACCAGGAACTCGGGGCTAAACACCATCCGGTCGATCGTGGACGACTGAACGACTTTGCCATTGAGCACGGTGACCAGGGAGGCGTCGGGAGCAATCTGGGTGACGATCAGCGGACCGAGCGGGCAGAAGCCGTCAAAACCCTTGGCGCGGGTCCACTGGCCGTCTTTACTCTGCAGATCGCGGGCGGTGACGTCGTTTGCGACGGTGTAGCCGTAGATGTAATCGGCGCTTTGCTCCGGTTGCAGTTGCCGGGCGCGGCGACCAATCACAAGCGCCAGTTCGCCCTCGTAGTCCACGCGCTCCGACTGAGAAGGATACTCTACCGAGCCACCCGGTTGATTGAGGGCTGAGGGCGGCTTCAAGAAGAGCAGCGGCTCGCTCGGTACACCGCCGTCGCCGCGCAACTGGGTCATCTCCTGGGCGTGCTCGCGGTAGTTTTTGCCGACGCAGACAATCTTGCCCGGCGTGCAGGGTGCCAGTAGTTCGACCTCGCTGAGCGGATACAGTTCATCGAGGGTAGAAGCTCCGAGCCAGGGAGCTGTATCGAGCCCCTGCACCTGCTCACCGTCGAGCAATTGCCCAAAGCAAGGCCAGGCGAGGCGAGGATGGCGAAAGCGAACAATAGACTTTATTTTTTGCATGATTGCGCAATCTACTGATTAAACTACCGAAAAAGGCATGGAAGTTTAGGTGATTACCGAAGGTGGGTACTTTTAATCATAGAAGCGCAACGGTTCGCTTCTACCAACCTGTCTTCCTACTCTACGTACCGCATGCTCCTCACCATTCTTGCCTCTCTTGCCCTGGCTGCCGCCGCTAGTCTGCGGACCAGCCTTGCCCTGTTTTGTCTGGCACTCGTCAGTTTTCTGGGTGATTACACTGGCCCGCTTGCACCCTGGCTCGCGCATCCGGTAACCGTGGCTCTTTTGTGTTTCTGGGCGGCAATCGAAGTCGTTGCCGCCAGAACCTTCCTGGGGGGCCGTCTGATACAGAGTGTGCAGTTTTTCGTGGCTCCTTTCGCCGGAATAGCGATGGTCGCGGTCTTCACCCCCAGCATGGGTGCTGTCCACGATCTGGCCGTTGCGGCGGCGGGCGGCGCGGTCGCCACCATTTTGCAGGTGGTCTATATGGGTGCTTTCTTCAGGCGCGGCCGGTTGCCTCATCACTTTCAATTTCTGAAAGAATCGCTCTGCGTCGCCCTGGTGCTGCTTGCCCTCGGTATGCCTTCTCTGGCCGGTCTGGTGGTCTTCGTACTGTTGTGGCTGGCCCTGCAGCAGGCCTACCACTGGCGGCAGCACTTCAACCGTCCCGGCTCAATTTGCCTGGGCTAAAGACACCGGCACCGGTCTTTGTGCAGCAAAGCGCTCGACACAGCGCACGAATAGCTCCACACCGAGACCAAGTGCCGCCTCGTCAAAGTCGAAGCATGGGTGGTGATGCGGTTTGTCGAGGCCGCGCTCGGGGTTTGCGGAACCTAAGAAGAAATAGCAGCCCGGCACTTTTTGCAGGAAGAAGGCCATGTCCTCACCACCCAGGGTCGTTTCCGGGCGCACCTGCGCTTCGCCTAGAAATTGCTCGGCCACTGCACGCACCAGGGCAGCAATATCGGGATCGTTGACCACGGCCGGGTAGTGGCGGTGATATTCAAATTCGTAAGTAGCCCCGTGGGCGTCACAGATACCGGCAATCACCTGCTCGATGCGCCGGGGCAGCATCTCGGCCAGGGTGAGGTCGAAGCAGCGCACCGTCCCTTCAAGCTGCGCTGTCTGGGCGATGACGTTGAAGTTGGAGCCGCTGTGGAACTTGCCGACGGTCACCACTACCGGCTGAAAAGGGTCCACGTTGCGCGAGACGATAGTCTGCAACGCGCCCACCACCTGCGCCCCGACGACCACCGCGTCGACCGTCTGCTGGGGAATGGCACCGTGACCACCTTTACCGACGATCGTCACTTTAAATTGGGACGTGTCGCCCATCGAGGGTCCGCCCTTCACGCCAACTTCGCCGAGCTTCATCGTGTTCCAGAGGTGGAGCCCGATGAGGGCGTCCACGTCCGGCCTGCTGAGTACCCCGGCCTCGATCATCGGCAGGGCTCCGCCCGGTCCTTCTTCAGCAGGCTGAAATAGAAACTTGACGGTGCCGGCAAGGGTTTCGCGGTGCTCGGCAAGCCAGCGGGCGGTGCCGAGGGCAATTGCCACGTGGCCGTCGTGGCCACAGGCGTGCATCACACCGGAATGCTCGGAGGCATACTCGACCGGGTTGCGCTCCAGGATTGGGAGGGCGTCCATGTCGGCGCGCACCCCCAGGACCGGTCCGGGAAGTGCGCCTTCGACGGTGGCGACGATGCCCGTGCGTGCGATGCCCGTCTGCACCGACAGGCCCCAACTGCGCAGCTTCTGGGCGATGAAGTCGCTGGTGGCCCGCTCCTGAAAACCAAGTTCCGGGAAACGGTGCAGGTGCCGCCGCCACTGCACCAGTTGCGGCTGCAGTTGGGCGATGGACGGCCGGGGTCGTGGCTCGGACATGGAAAGCTCCGTCGGTGTCTCTTCAGCTTATCGCGGGCTAATGAGATCCGGTCCAGTCGGCTCTTTGAACGGGGTCTGGGTCGGCTTATTCTCCCCAGACGTCGCGCCACTTGGCGATGCCCTTATCGGGGACCATGCGGCGGCGACTGGTGCGGTTTTCGTTGATGGGCGGCGCGTGATCGCGGAAGATCACGTACTTGTAGGCAATGATCTTGTCGGCGCTCTCGTTGAAGACGATTTCACCGAACCAGGTGTTGTCGTTGACGTATTCGAGCCGGAAAGCGCGGCTCAAGTCCCACTCGCCCAGTTCCGGGCAGTCACCGACGAGGCCTACCACTTCGCCTGGCTGGGTCCTGAATCCATTGACCTGCACGCGCACGATCTCGCGCCCGCGCACCGGACGACCCACGTAGCTCAGGACCGTGATGCTCCGTCCTGCCAGCTCAAGTTTCTCGATTCGCCTTCCTTTGACGGGCACTTCGCAGTCGGTGAACACGCAGCGATGGTTGCCGTCGGGCAGGTGGGTCTCGATATTTTCTAGTTCGACCGGCTCATGGCTGCGGTTCATGGCAACTAAGCAGCGCGAGTCGCGGTAGCGGCGCTCGAAGATGTACAGGTCGGCGGTCAGGTAAAGGGTCCACTGCCCGCCCCACTTGACGGCCGGGTTGCGGCGGCGCACCTCCGAGAGCATCCGGATGTCTTTGAAGACCGGGGTCTCCGTGTCCCATTGCTCCATCATCGGCCGGTTGTAGGGGTCGTTGCCGCCGTTGGTGTCGTCGTGCAGATACTGCTCGGTCCCGTAGTAGAGGCAGGGAATGCCGCGTGCTACCATGATGAGCCCGACTGCGAGGCGCAATGCTTCGTTGTCGCCCCCCAGTGACTGGAAGCGCGGCATGTCGTGGTTGTCGATGAAGGTGATGAGTTCGGTCGCTCCCCGGTAGAGCGCGTCCTGCTTGAAGACTTCTTCGATCAGGCCGAAGCCTGCCGGGTCACCCTGGGCCAGGGCCTGGCGAAGGGCTGTGCACAGGCCAAAATCGAGGATGGTCATGCCGGAGTAGTTGGCAAATTCTACTGAGCGTGCATCGAGAGGATGGCTGTAGATCCACTCGCCGAAGACAAAGATATCGGGCTTATGGGTCTGGATGTCGGAGTTGAATTCCTGCCAGAACCAGATGGGCATGTGCTTGACCGTATCGATCCGGAGCGCATCGACGCCCTTGTCGAGCCAGAGCTTGATCGCGTTTTTGATGTAGTTGCGGTAGTGGATGTTGTTTTCGTTGAAGGTGGCAAGCCCGGCCAGTTCGCAGTTTTGGACCTGCCACTCGTCGTCCCAGTTGGTCACTTCACCGTAGTGGTGATACCAGTGATCGGCGTCGTTGTTGTAGTCGGCAATCAGCTTGCCGTCGTCGAAGAGCTGTCCCTTGATACCACCTGCGTCAGGTGAGGAGTGGTTGCAGACGATATCGAGCACGAGCTTCATGCGCCGCTTGTGCAGTTCTTCAATCAGTTTGTCGAAAGTGGTGTCGTTGCGCTCAAAGAGGCGCGTTTCCTCAGGGCCTGCGACCCAGCGCGGGTTGATGCGCTTGAAGTCACGTGTCCAGTAACCGTGGATGGGAGCCGCCTCCCAGGCCAGCCCTTCCACCTGTTCAAAAAGTGGCGTCACCCAGATGGCCGTTATCCCGAGCGCCTGCAAATAGTCGAGCTTGGCAATAATCCCGGCAAGGTCGCCGCCCCAGTACTTGCCCCAGTCCTTGTGCTCGGGATCGTACAGATTCGGATCCGGCCCTTCGTCGTTGCCGGGGTCACCGTTAAAAAAGCGGTCCACCACCACAAAGTAAATCGTCTCGCCGCGAAACTCAATATCAGAGACCTGCAGCGGATTTTTGAGTGTGTCTTCGACCTCGGCGAGGGCGATCTGCGAGTGCGGTTCGACTTCGCTAATTTTCTGAGAATGCACCGGACTTTCCCCCATCGAAGTAGTCTCTGAAGCTGGACTGGCTAGTCAAGGTCAGCATATGACAAATCTGGGCACCGGTTGCGTACATGGGTTCACAAAGAGGCAGCCGCGCTTTTGCTGGTTCTGGCCTGACATCCCGGTCCAGTTCGGGCTCGCGATAAAGTGAGATCGCCTGCCTGGAATAGTCATGGGTCAATTGGAAACAGCCCTGGGTGCTCTCTTAGAACGCGCCGGTTTTCGTAGCCTGAGTGCTTTTAGTCGCCACTGCCGGATTGGTCGGCGCACAGCCGCCCGGTTGCAAGTCGGCGACTTTGGGGCAATCCGCTTCGAGACGCTTGAGCGGGTGGCCTGTGCCCTGAACCTCACTGTTCTGGAACTGGTCACCGCCTTGAGTGGTGCACCCGTGCCGCTCAATCCCTGGCAGGCGGAGTACGAACGGCTGGTGCACCGCGAACAGCAACAGGCAAAAACCCTGCGCGAGCAGTGGGACCTGGAATTTTACCGGGCCATCGAACTATTGCTGCTGCAATTGCCGACGGTGCGCGCCACCGCAGAACAGCGGCCGGACCTGAGTGCTGTGACGGTTCTGGACTTACTTTCTCCCCTCGACGGATTTGTCGAGAAGCTCGGCTTTGAGGCGATTGGTATACCCGGCGAGAAGACGGCCTTTGACCCGCAACTCCACCAGGGACTAAATCTCAGTCCTGGCGAGAATGTCCGGGTCAAAACAGTCGGTTATCGCTACCGAGGCCAGTTGCTCACCAGGGCTCGCGTCGTTAGTTGGGTCTAATTGCTACTTTCACAGCCGACCGGTCGCGCATATGCTCGAATGCAACGGCAAGCTTTTCGAGGGGCAATTGCTCGCCAAGCAGCAGTTCGAAAGGCACCTGGCGCGTGGCGATGAGTGCCAGGGCCTCGCGCACGTGGCGCGGAGTGTTGTGAAAGACACCCTTGAGCGTCAATTCGTTGTAGTGCAGGTTCTCGGTATCGACCGTGATCGTTGTGCCGCGCGGGCAACCGCCAAACAGGGTCACTGTCGCCCCCGGCCGGGCAATGGCAATCGCTGTCTGCCAGACAGCGCTCTGACCGGTGGCCTCGATCACCACGTCGGCACCGCGTCCGTCGTTTGCGAGAGAACGCAGCCGTGCGGCCTGGTCCGGGTGCTCGTGGTAGTTGACGGTCGCCTTTGCCCCGAGCTGTTCGCCGAGGGCAAGCCTTGCCGGTTGTCCGCCCGCGAGAATCACCTCTGCGCCGCGCCGGGCGGCGGCAGCCACCAGCATCAGGCCGATTGCCCCATCACCGAGGACGACGACGCAGTCGCCAGGGTGAATGTCCGACGCCTCGACTCCGTGCAGGCAGCAGGCGAGTGGTTCACTCATCGCCGCGAGCTCAAGGGGTAGGGCGTCCGGTACTTTCAGCAGGTTGTGACGCACGATTGCTGCAGGGATGCGGATGCACTCAGCAAAGCTGCCGTTGTTGAATGTCAGGTGCTCGCACAGGCTGAAGCGTTCTCGACGACAATAAAAGCAGGCGTAGCAGGGAGCCGAGTTGTTGGCGACCACTCGTTCTCCCACCCGAAAATCGGTGACGCCTGCCCCCAGTGCCTCTACCACCCCGGCAAATTCATGCCCGAAAAGCGTCGGCGGCGTCAGCATCCGGGCATGTCCACCCCGTAGCCAGACTTTCAGGTCCGTACCACAGGTGGGTGCCACTTCGACACGCACAACCACCTCTCCTGCCTCCGCAACCGGCCACGGCACTTCCTCCAGCCGCAAATCCTCCCGCCCGTAAAGTAACGCCGCCCGCATCCATACCCCCGACAATCAACCATTCCATCTTGAGGTAGCCACATCCGAAATGCCAGGGGCAAGGCTCGTCAGGATCAGTATCGCCAGTCTCAAAATTTTGGCGACCAGTGGGCTATAGTGCGGTAAATCCATGTAAATACCGGGCATCAAGCGCTATAGTAGTGCCCAGCCAGATTCCCTCGTGGCTTACGGGGGCAGGTCCGGTGCGGTTGGCGGCTGAAATATTCAGGAGTCGTAGATGGGAATCAGTGTTCGCGACGTGACCAAGCGGTTTGGCACTTTTACTGCGCTCGACAACGTCTCACTTGAGGTCGAACCTGGCTCTTTGATGGCGCTTCTCGGTCCTTCCGGTTCCGGGAAGACGACGCTCCTGCGGGTGATCGCAGGCCTTGAGGAACCAGATTCCGGGGCGGTCTACTTTGACGGTGTCGATACGACCTCTGTACCGATTCGCCGCCGCAACGTCGGCTTCGTTTTCCAGCACTACGCTCTTTTCAAGCACATGACCATCCGCGAAAACATCGGTTTCGGTCTTTCCATCCGCAAGCACGCCAAAGCCGAAATCGCCGATCGCGTGCGCGAACTACTGCAGCTCGTTCAGCTAGAGGGGCTTGCCGGTCGCTACCCATCACAACTGTCGGGCGGTCAGCGCCAGCGCGTCGCCCTCGCTCGGGCACTCGCCGCCGAGCCCCGCGTGTTGTTGCTCGACGAACCCTTCGGAGCCCTCGACGCCAAGGTGCGCAAAGAACTGCGCGAGTGGCTGCGCAAGCTGCACGACAAGATGCATGTCACCTCGATCTTTGTCACCCATGACCAGGAAGAAGCGATGGAAGTGGCCGACCAGATCGTGGTCGTCAACAAGGGCCGCATCGAGCAAGTCGGCAATGCCCAGGAAATCTACAACAACCCGGCGACCCCGTTTGTGATGAGCTTCGTCGGTCCGGTGAACGTACTCAGACCCAACAACCCGCTCGCTCAGCACCTTGGTCCCGATAGCGATACGAGCGAGGTTTTCATTCGTCCGCACGACCTGCTCGTCTTCCCGTCTCCCGAAGAAGCGACCGTACCCGCCATCGTCCACCGGATTATCCACCTCGGCTGGGATGTCCAGCTCGAACTCAATCTCGAAGACGACCACAACGTCACGGTGCACCTGACCAACGAGGACTTCCAGCAACTCGAACGGCAAATCAAGCTGCAAGTCGGCCAGATGGTCAACGTCCGTCCGCGTGCTGTGCGGGTCTTTGCCAGTACGCCCTCCTAGAGCGCTGCGTGCTACAAGGGAGCTAGTGCGGCTCGAAGGCGATGGGCTTAATCTGTGCAGGTCGATTAGAGGATGTGTCTCCCCGACAAGCAAAGCTGGTCGAATGGGAAGGCCACGAGTTCGCCGTATTCAATGTGGACGGGCAATTTTATGCCCTCGATAACCTGTGCCCACACAAAGAAGCGCCACTCATAGACGGGAAGACTGTTTTTGAAGACGGCCGATTCTGGGTTACCTGTCCCTGGCACCGCTTCTTGTTTGATCCACGTACAGGTGAGTGCGACCGGACCGGTTTTGACACCCGCGCCTACCCGGTTACCGTCCATGCAGGCAATCTTTTTATCCAAACATGAACCCTAAACTGGCTGCCCTCGGTTGTCTATTGACCCTACTGCTGAGTGCACCGGCACTACAGGCCGGGCGAGCAAACGGCGAAACTTTCTTTGAGCGCTTTCCGACAGTGACACGTGCTGCCACCGATAATTACAGTTCGACGTACAACTATGCACGCTACATCTTTGAAATCAGCATCCCTGCCAACAGCGGCGAGGCACTCGGCAGCCTGAGTATCGGCATCCCGAGGCAAATCACAATCCCTGACCCGAGCATGGTCCAGGCTCTCGATGGCGAGGGTAAGCCAATCGCACTCGGGGCCGTAACCATTCAGGACAACACCTTGCAGTTACGTTTCGCCCAGCCGCCACCCCCTGGCAGTCGCCTCGCCGTTCAGCTCTATCCGATGCGCAACCCACGTTCCGGCGGCACCTTTCTATTTGAAATCTCAGCCGCCCCAGCCGGACCCGCTCCTCGTGCCCAGTTCCTGAGCTTCGGGCGGATCAGCTTCTATCAGCCCGGTGGTCGTCGCTGAGTCCGTAGACTTCTGAGTGTTACTTCGTTTTCGGAGCGGCAGGAGGGGTGCAGCGCGGCAGGTTCCCAGGCATTCCTGACGAGTTGTCCGGAGGTGCAATGACGATGCCCTGGTCTCTCGGCGTTCCGGGCGGTGCCGGTACGATCACATCTTTGTTGCTCGTATCGCCCGCTGGAGTCGGCACTTTGACTATCTGGTCTTTGGACGCCGAACCAATTGGCCTACCGGAAGCGTCGCAGGGCAGGATTTCAGGAAGCGTCCGGGTCGAGCCGGGAGCATTCTGAGCCGGGGCCACTGGACTGGACGGTTCGAGTTGGGCCAGTACCGGAAATGTAGCGAGCAGGCCACCGATGACCGGTAGCAAGAACGCTTTCGTCAACAGGTTTTGATAACTCATCGCATCAAACTGAATCAATATTGACATTTTCCCGAACTGTCGCCAGGGTTTCGACCGTCCCGAGGGAGAGAGGATGGCATCCTCAGACGGAGATGTTGAGTAATAGCTGTCTTCAAAAAAGTGAGACGGTACCTGGTCCGGCACTTTCAAGAGGTAAGAAATCCTCAGCTGCCTGCTGTCGGCTCTTGAGGTCCTGAGCACTGACAGCCGCAGTTTTCAAGACCAGCCCGGCCTGCAATTCGGGCCATAGCTTTTCAGACAGGTCGGCAATCGCGGTCTCGCTTTTGTGCAGTCGGACAGCAAGCCGCATCGGCACGCCGCTCTCCTGGTCGCTGCCGTATTCGGGATTTAGCAAGATGCAGTGACCCTGGCGCAGTTTGAGCAGGCTGCTTGCTTCGAGCAAAGGCCGCGTTCTCTCATTGTCCGAATACGTGCGCGAGGCACCGCCCTTACCTGAGCCGCGGCTGAGGGAGCGTTGCAAAATGGATTCCTGGCCGAGCATGTCCGAGATGTACTGGGCTGAATCTTTTTCGCCGGGATTGAATAGAAACTTCGACCCGCAAGCGCCGAAGATCGCCTGTCCGGTCTCTTTACCGTAGGTGCGCTCAAGCTGGGCCAGGTTCTGCAACCCGAGCAGGCCCACCAGACCGTCTTCACGGTTTTCGTTGAGCCAGTTGACGAGGGCGGGTAGAAAGAGTGTCGGCAGTTCATCGAGGGCCATCACGAGTGGGTCAGTCCTGCGCTCGTGGGTGTTGAACTGGATGAGCATGTGCAGGAGTGTGGCGACGAGCGGCAACACGACGTCCCGGCGTTGGCGGTCCACCCCGAGTACGAGCAGCTTCTTGCCGGTCAGCTCGAAGTCGATGGTGCTCGCTCCTGTAAAAGCGCGGGCGACTTGCGGTTTCAAGAGCCGCGTAAAAAGTGCACTCGCCGTCGCCGCAATTGAAGCGGCCGTCTTCTCAGAACTGGCCGAACTCAAGAACTGGCCGTAGGAAGCCTGTACCCAGCTTGAGAGGTGGTGCGCGTTTTGCAGGCGCTGGGGAAGCCCGTCGAGGCTCAAAATCGACTGCACCATCAACAGGTCCGGATAGCGGGTCGCCTTGGCGGTGAGCAACACCGCTTCTGCCAGCTGGTCTCCGGCCGGGCCGAAAAAAGAATCTTCCCCGCCTTTCTGGCCTGCGAGCTTGAAGTTGCGGTTGAGCACCTCGGCCAGTTGGCGGGCCGTCTCACTGTCTTCCGCCGAACTGAGCAGGTCCAGAGGGTTAAACACGGCCGTTTCGGCGAAGCCAGGTGCAAAGACCTGAGTTTGATAGCCCAGGTGGCGGGCGTAGGCAAAAAGACGCCGCGATTGGGTGGGGTACTTGAAGTCGTAAAGTACGACCGGAAACCCCTGCCTCAAAGCTGAGCGCACGAGTGGGTCGATAGCCGAGTAGGTCTTGCCGGAACCGGGCTGGCCCATGACCAGCACCCCGCGCTCGGCATGGGGGACAGCAATCACCTGCGCTCCCCCAGAGGGCGGGTTGATCTGCAGGGCCACTTTATTTTTGACGCGCTTGGCGCGTTGACTCGTAGCGACGCGCAATGCCCGCTTACGTTCCGCCGTTCCGCCCCAGCGGGCCGAGGCCGATTTTGGCGAGCGGTCGCGGCGGTTGCGGGCAATCCACATGGAGAACGCTCCAAGGGCACCGAGCAGTAAGAAG
Source organism: Gloeobacteraceae cyanobacterium SOY_34_metabat_159 (assembly GCA_031399965.1). Classification (GTDB taxonomy): domain Bacteria; phylum Cyanobacteriota; class Cyanobacteriia; order Gloeobacterales; family Gloeobacteraceae; genus JANNPH01. The sequence continues at coordinate 35,102 of JANNPH010000086.1, forward strand.
TTGTTGAAGTTGCCGCTGTCCACGATTAAGGCCCCACGAACGTCAGAGCTTTTTCCTGGGTGGGAATCCAGGGCACTGGACCAATAAAATAAGGGGTACACCCGAGATCGATAAAGCCTTTGATGCAGGCCCGGAAGTAAAGACCGAAATCGGCTTTACCGGCTTTTTCGTTGACGTCTGTCAGCACAATCTTGCCCCAGGGTCCGTAGGGCAGTCGTCCGGTCGGTTCTTTGCCGCCGTTGACGCTTGCCAGTGCCCCGTGACCGCCGCGCACCTGCTGGGTCTTGCCGATCCACTGCTTACCGCGCAGGGGGTTGGCAAGCTCGATATGGAGACAGTTGCGCGTACAGGGCACCGCAAATCCTTCGATGTCGGAGCCGCTGACGGTGCGCGTGCGGTGCTGCTCGATTTTGCTGAGTGGAATATCGACCAGGCTCGCAATACCGGTAATCGTCGAAGAGAAGAGCACGAACCGGGCAAAAGGCACATCGCGCAACCCCGGAATATCGGCTACGAACTGGCCGGCCCAGCCCTGCAGGACTCCGATCGCCGCATTTTCGATTCCCGGCAAACCCGAGAGCGCGTAAAGCGCCAGGTTGGCCGTCCCGAGCGGCAGTTCGCCAAAAGCCGGTACCCGCTGAATCAGGGCACCAATCGTCTCAGCGGGAGTGGTACCGCCAAAATAGGCGTCAACCAGGTCGTCCAGCAAAGGAACGGCCTCGACCGGCAGGTTCTCGTAATCGAGCGACGTGACAATCTCTTGAACGGTATTGGTCGCGAGCATCTTCAGGTCTGCAAGGCGCAACTGGTCAAGGTTGAGGGTACTGGTCAGTCCCAACTGTGAGATGGTGCTCAGGCTGAACTGTTCAAGCCCGAAAGCCTCACTCACGTCGCCAAGCATCATCGTCTGGCTTGCCAGGGCACCGCCAAGCCAGGTGCGGCTCGGGTTGTAGCCGAGCTGGGCAATCAGAGCCGGGTCGGTAATTTCAATGCTGCCGCCTTCGAGAATGGGCGGCAGGTTGCCAAAAGTCATCTGGGTAAAGTCGGGCAGCGGCACCCCGTTCACAGTCGTCACCGGGATGGCCCCAGCCGGGTTGGCTATCACCAGTAACAGCGACAGCATCAGACCAATCAAGCGCATGACGTTACCTCAAAATAGTAGGGCGGCTGCTGGAGATGGCTTCCGGCAGCACTTCGACACCGTGAAAGCGCAGTTCCTCAGCCCGCAAAGTGCGCTCCTGAAAACGCACGACAAAGTGCAGCAGGCTCATCCGGCCCTGGCTGTCCTGGGCCAGGAGCTTTAAAGTCGTCCAGTTGCGGTTGCTCGGCAAGACCGCAGGTAGATTGACCAATCTCAGGCTGAGGATCTGCAAAGTCCGGTCGGTACGGGCAATGACCCGCGAAGGGTCATCGACCCACCAGTCGGCAATCTTTTCACCGGAGGCAAGCAAGCTGATGTCGAAGCCAACTCCCCGGTAGAGGTCGATTACAAATGCCGGTTTACTCGCCGTACCTGTGGCGACCCCACGCTCGATGCGCGCCATCAACGAAGCCCCGGCCGCAGACGCCGTGAGGCAAAGCAAGAGTAATACAGCGACCAGCCCTCTCAAAGCCGCACCTCCCGCGCAAAGAGCAACTCGACCGCCGTCCCCGCCGGCAACCACCACAAATTAGGACGATTCTCGATCTGTTTGACGGCCTGCTGGTTACGCTGGCGGATCACCCGTCCAAGTTCGCTAAAGATCCCTGACCCCATCGCTGCGATGGGATTCGGCCGGTCGTAGTTCACGGCGTAGCTGCTGCCCCCGATGCCGCTGGACTGGTTTGTGCTGCTCGGGCGGTTGATGATACCGAGGCCGTCTTCGGCACCTTTGATAATTGCCTGACCAGCGTCGAGTCCGGAAATCTCGCCGCCTTTGTCGTTGCGGCTTGCCTGCAGCGGCAGTCCGCCTGCCGCTCGTACAGAAACTGCCTGCAACGGCACCTCGCGCCCGCTGACCCGGAGTGCCACCGCCTGCATGGCGACCAGGCCGTTTGCTGAGATGCGCTCGATTTTGACGACTACCCGCGTCCCGGCCGGGAGCAGTTCATTCCCCGTCGCACCGCTCACAGGCTCGGTGAGCACGGCCAGGTAGCGCTCCGCACCAGGGTTGGTCTGTCGGTCGTCCTGCTCCCAGAGCACCGGCCGTTCGAGTACAGCAGCAGCCAGGGTCGTAGCCGGAACAGCGGCGCTCTCAGTCTGGCTTGTCGAGAGGTTGACAGTCGGCACCGCTGCCTGGACTGACTGGACACCTGGCCTTTCCACCGCCGCTACTGACTGGACACCTGGCCTTTCCAGGCTCGGGTCGAGACTGGTCGCCTGGCTGCGGACCGGTGCCGACAACTCAGTCATGGGGCGGGGTGGCGGCAGGGTCGCAAGCGGCGCTCGATTGCGGCCTTCTCCTTCCTGACTGGAGCCAAGGTAGGCCAGGTTTTGCAGGTCGGGTCGAGCCGGTGTGTAAGATACCGGGGCCGGTGGCATGGGAGGCGGTGCGAGGCGTGCAATCACGGGCATCGCCGGTGGCAACTGGGGCTTGAGCACCTTGGGCTTCGGCTTCTCAAGCGTATCGATCATCCGGCGCTGGTCTGAGAGGGCAACTTCCGCCTTCAGCCGGTCGAGTTCACGGCTTTGTGCCGGCTCCACTTTTGCTACCGGCAATAGTTCGGGAGCTGATTTCGGCGGTTCGGGGTTCGAGCGCGCCGTGGTCTGGGAAAAAAGCCCGTTGAGTACCAGGCCGATGCCGAGTGCCGGTATGAGGGTGAGTCCACCGACGATCGTCGCTTTGCGGCCCGGTGTGAGCCACGACAACAACTGTTCGCGCCGGTCGGGTCTCTCTAACTTGTCAAAATCATCGGTCTTGTCGAAATCATCGGCTGGCATTGTGCACTCCTTATTCGAGGGCTGAGGGTTTGGTCAGTGAGCGGATGGCGGCAATCTCCAGACCGCCTGCGCGTACGCGCTGGATTGCCTGCTCCAGGGGTGTTTTGACAAGTTCGTTGACCGACGGCGGATCGACAGCACGCACAGTGATTTGCTTGTTGAAAGGCAGCGATACTCCCTCCAGGCGACCGGGAGCATAGACCACCTGTGCTCCTACGACCGTCAGGTTCCAGGTAAAGTCCTGCCCCTTTACCGGCTGTGGTTCGCCGATGAAGGTGGCTGTGAAGACGACCTGACCATTGCGACCGGACAGCAATCGGCCGCTCAGTTCTGCCAGTTGCCGCAGCAATTCTGCTCTCAGGTCTTCTGCCAGGCAAAAACCGGCCTGGTAGACGCTCGTCGGCAGGCGGGCGCGATTGCTGAGCATCACCCCCGGGTCGGCCGACTCTTTACCCCCAGATCCCGGCAGGGAGTAGCGCCAGGTAAAAAGCGCCTGGGTCGAATCGGCAACAAAGCGCCGAATCACAGCCGGTGAGCGCTCGTAGTGGGCTCTTGCCTCGACGCGGACTGTCTGCCCATCGCTCAACTGCACCAGACTCGGTGGAGGCAGGTGCGCAAGCCGCTGTACCTGCACCGTGTTCCAGAGCGTCAGGCACAACAGCAGTCCCCCAACCGCCGCCGTGGTCAACACAAACCCACCAATCATCCCGTTGCCGCCTGCTCTCAAGTGCCTCTCCCAGACCAACTAGAGGCATTGTAGGCAGCTTCCGCTTTCTGTTCCCACAAATGGGATATGGCGAGAGCAAGAGTGTCTGGTGCCGGACTTTCCTGCAGACCCTTGCTCTCTGGTTCTGTTAGAGGCTAAGGTAATAGACGCGTTCCTCGGTAGCTCAGCGGTAGAGCAGCCGACTGTTAATCGGCTGGTCGCTGGTTCGAATCCAGCCCGGGGAGTTCATCAAAAAGCGATAGCCCGGTCGGGATTGCCTGCCGGGCTTTTCGCATGGGATTTTATGCAAGCTATCTGAGTCGCTTCAACTGGAAAGCAATGATCTGGGGTGATTTTTCAACCTGGAGTCAGAGAGGCTGCAAGTCAATGCGAAACAAAGGATGTCAGAATTACTGAGTTTGAATTGCGAGCGCGATCATGCCGACTGCATTGCTGAGTGTCTACGACAAGACCAGTCTGACCGAACTGGCCCTGGCCCTGGTGAGCGAGTTCAATTTCACGCTCATCAGCAGCGGCGGTACGGCGCGCGCACTCGGGGAAGCAGGCATCCCCGTGCAGGAAGTTTCAGACTACACGGGCGCTCCCGAGATGCTCGGCGGGCGGGTCAAAACCCTGCACCCCCGCGTGCACGGCGGTATTCTTGCCCGCCGCGACAAAGAACAGGACCGCCGCGACCTGGAGTCTCAGCACATCGACCCGATAGACCTGGTCGTGGTCAACCTTTACCCCTTCGAGCAGGACCCGCAAATCGAGCAAATTGACGTTGGCGGACCGACGATGGTGCGCGCCGCCGCCAAGAACCATGCCTTTGTCACCGTGCTGGTCGCGGCGGCTCAGTACGAAGGTTATCTTGCCGAGTTGCGGCGCAACGGCGGCGTCACTTCTCCCGCGTTCAGACTGACCTGTGCTGCCCAGGCTTTCGCACGCACTGCCGCCTACGAGCGGGCGATTGCCGACTGGTTCGCGAGTACGGGCGAGATTTTCTCAGAACAACTCAGTTTCGAGCTGAAGCGCATCCAGAGCCTGCGCTACGGCGAAAACCCGCACCAACCGGCCGCCTGGTACCAGTACGGAGCACCGGCCGGTTGGACGACGGGCGAGATCTTGCAGGGCAAAGCACTCAGCTTCAACAACTTAATCGACCTCGAAGCAGCCCGCAGGCTCGTAGCCGAATTTCAAGCACGCCCGGCTGCTGTCATCGTCAAGCACACCAACCCCTGCGGAGTGGCAACCGCTGAGACACTGAGCGACGCCTACGCCCGCGCCTTTGCCGCCGACAGTACCTCGGCCTTTGGCGGCATCGTCGCCCTTAACCGCGATTGTGACCAGGCTACGGCCGAGCAGCTGAGCCAGACCTTCCTGGAGTGCATCGTCGCTCCCGCTTTTGACCCGGAAGCGCTCGCCGTTCTCGAACGCAAGAAAAACTTGCGCCTGCTAGCCCTTGCGGATCTGCAGACCGCTCCGGCTTTCGACATCAAATCGGTGAGCGGTGGATTCCTCGTCCAGCAGCCCGACCCGCCCGCGACCGATGCCCAGTGGCAGGTGGTGACCGAGGTGCAGCCGGGTGAAACTGAGCTTGCCGATTTGCTCTTTGCCTGGAAAGTCTGCAAGCACGTCAAGTCCAACGCCATCGTCATCACCAAAGACCAGCAAACCCTGGGGGTCGGAGCCGGTCAGATGAACCGGGTCGGCTCGGCAACCCTGGCACTTGCTCAAGCAGGTGAGGCGGCAAAAGGAGCAGTGATGGCAAGCGACGGCTTCTTCCCCTTCGACGACACGGTACGAGCGGCGGCAGCAGCCGGTATCCGGGCTATCGTCCAGCCAGGGGGCAGTCTGCGCGACGAAGATTCGATCCGTGCCTGTAATGAGTTAGGCGTGGCAATGGTAATGACCGGCGTCCGCCACTTCCTGCACTGAGTCGCGGGAGATCGTTGGGGAGGTACGCCTATTTCGCCTGGTTGAAGCGCTGACCGTCGAATGGCCCGAGCGTGCCAGGGGCGTCAGGTCGTGCCCGAAAGCCGTCTTTGAGCGAATCCCCGCGCTGTTCGACTTGTTTATGGAGATAAGGGGTGCAGGGTAGCGGTGCTTTCCAGCACTGCTGGCCGGTGGCAGGCCGGTAGAGTTGGAAATTGCGCATCGGGAACGCCTCTGCTGCTACTTTCGGATAATCGGCCTGGTAGAGCAGGTAACGGCGCGGCAGGTAGCCTGTCTGCAACTGTTCAATCGTTTCCAGGTAGTGCCGGGTAAAGGTGATGCCGGTGCCCAGCTTGACCGCTTCTCCCTCGCTCAGCAACAGCAGCCCGGTCACCAGTGCCGCCGCTACTGCATCGAGTCGTGAGGACTGCATTCGGGCCAGGGGAACTGTCACAACCCAGGTCACTGTAGGGAGCACAAGCAAAATAGCGAGGGCTGCAAGAAAGCCGTAACCGAACCGCAAGAAAGGTGCCGCCACAAACCAGTACGTGACCCCGGCCACGGTAGTCAGGTAGATGGGCCAGTAGCGGCGGAGTGTTGCCCGCTGCTGCTTAAAAGCAAAGAGTCCCGAGAATAGGAACACCCCGAGAGCAACCAGCAGACATAAAGCAATCGGTGTGGCTTTGAAGTTTTCAAGCCAGTCTGGAAACCAGAACCAGAACCCGCCATTCGAGACCTCTTCAGGTGAGCGGAACTGCATTTTTGCCCAGCTCTCGATGCTTCTTTTCTCCCAGACCAGGATTTCTCTGGGCATCTTCCAGTCAAAGTTGAACGGGTCCAGGTCCGCTAGCGGGTAGACCGGATAGCCCGAGAGGATGGTGCTCCGAATAAACTTTGGCATCAGCATGCCGAGCACCAGCAGGGCGTATCCCCCCAAAGCCCGTGGCCCTTCAACCCTGAATTGCTGCCAGGCAAGCACGGCAACCACCAGCAACAGCGGCAGCACACTCAACTTAATGGCCACCGCAAACAGGGCAAGCACGGCAATCACCGCCTGCAGCGGGCGCGTCTCAATCCCTTTTTCTGCTTGCTCGACGTAGCGGCAGCCAAGCGCCAGGACGACCAGGGTGAAGATGGCTGCCGGCTCATCGGTCGTGGGGGAGGCGGGGTTGCCTGCGAGTTCGAGGAGCGGCACGAGGGCCAGGACTCTAAACAGGTCGCTTGCGTTCCTGCCTCCTGTACACAATTCCCGGACCCCGCCCAGGGCAAAACAGAAGGCCAGCAAGACCGTGAAGCCGAGGACGGCGTGCAGGGGATATTTTACAAACCAGGCGAAGCTGAACAGGGCGTAAGGCTGAAACCAGAGGGAATCGACGCTGAGCGGCGCGAATAAATTTCCCAGTCCGCTCACCGTGCCGTACTGCTCGATCCAGTAAATCGACGGGACGTGATAAAGCCCCGAATCGAAATTGAAAAACTGCTGGGCAATCCAGGGCTTACCGACCGAGGTTAGCGACAGGACCACCGCCAACACGCCGAGCATTCCCAGTGTGAGTGGCCCGACTTTCTGAAGCCGTTCCCCCACAGAGGCCAGTTCCAGCCGTAGGGCGACGCGGTCCAGGTAGGCAAGCCCGAGACCCAGAATGAGTACGATCAGATTGGCGGTAAGACCGATGGGCATCCACAGCGAAAGGTAGCCCGTCAGGACGGAGACTTCTGCAAGGCCCGTCAATGTAATGGCGGCGAGGGGAATGCCGGCTCCCCCATTGCTCCCGGTGAGGCGGCCCAGCCGGCTGACTGTCCCAAGACCGTAAAGGGTCGTTAAAAACCCCATGTACAGCCAGGACAGCAGGATCGAAATCATTTCGGAAGTCCGCTCATCTCAATGTCCCGGTAGTATGCCACGCTTCTTACTCGGGTTGTAATGCCCCCAGTACAGCCACTTGACCCCTCTAGCCGCCGACTGTCGGGCTCCCTTCGAGCCAGGGTGGGTGCAACATGCTCAGGTCCTCGGCCCGCAGGTTCTGACCGGGACGCAGACGTTCAACCGGTGCTTCGATCAGGTCTTTGATGTTGCGGCGCATGGTGTCGCAAATTTCATCGAGGGGCAGGTCATTGGGGTCGGTGCCAAAAGGATTTTCAATTTCGATCCCGATTGCTTCGATGCCCAGCAGGGTAAAGCTGACGAGGGCGGTTGTCGGCCCGGTCCACCAGTAGAGGCTGCCGACAAACTGAAAAGGCAATACCAGGCAATAGATAAACAGCAGTTGCTTGAGGTGGATGGCGTAGGCCATGGGAATCGGCGTGCGCAAAATTCGTTCGCTGGCTCCGAGGGCTTCTGTCAGGCTATCGAGGTGGCGGTGCATCGCCGAAAGCTGGTAGGGATTGAGCCGCCCGTCATCGTACTGGTCCTGCAAAAAAGCGCCCAGCCACAGCGCAATTTCAATCGGCGGCATATGGACCGCTTCCAGTTCAGAAAATTCGCACTCGCTCAGCAATGAGCGCAACTCGTCGTTGGGCCTTTGGGAGCGCAGGTGCAGCTTGGTCGCCACGGTGAAGGCGACCAGCAGCTTCAAAGCTCTCACTTTGGCCGCTTTGTCGTTTATGTCGCGCTCTTTGACGGCGACCCAGATCTGTCGGGAAAGATTGCGCACCGAGACGACCAGTGTCCCCCAGTGCTTGCGCCCTTCCCAAAAGCGTTCATAGGCGGTGTTGGTCCGGAAGACCAGCAGTAGACCGAGTACGACGTTCGGCACGATGCTTGCTAAGACCGGCCAGGAGACGGCGTAGTGAAAGAATTCCAGAGCCGAGACAAAAATGCCGAGCAACCCGCACAGCAAGACCTGCGGCAGGATGCGCGGAATAATCGAGCCGCGCCAGCGAAAGACGGTTGCAAACCAGTTGTTCTTCTCAGAACTCATAAACTCTCCACACCGATGCGATCGGGAAAAACCTCCAACAGCGCTCTGTGAGGTATCCACCAGATCTCTTCCGATGTTACTGCCCCGCTACCGCAAGCCCTCGCCCGCCGCAGGGAAATTTGTATCTTTGATTACATTTATGGACTTCCCGGTGACCCGCCTCTACACTGGCGAAAGAAACCCCTCCAGTAACATTTGCTACAAAATCTATGAACAAAGTGACCGCAGTCATCCGTCCTGAAAAACTGGACGCCGTCAAAGCTGCCCTGGTTGGAGCGGGCGCTTCAGGAGTCACAGTCAGCCAGGCCCACGGTGCAGGTCGTCAGGCAGGGCCAACTTTGATCTACCGTGGCAGTCACTTCAGCCCCTACTATCTTCCAAAAGTGACTGTCGAAGTTGTGATCCCGGCGGAGTTGACTGACGTTGTGGTCGAGGCACTCGCAGGGGCTGCCTGCACCGGCAAAGTTGGCGACGGCATCATCTTGATCTCGCCTGTTGAGCGCGTGATTCGTATTCGGACCGGTGAACGCGACCATGCGGCCCTCAGTGCAACGGCGATTGATCCCCAGCCTCAGGCTGCCGGAACCGTAACCCGGCCTGCTGCTGGCGCGGCGGACACTGGCCTGTTCGGGCCACCACCTATTCCTGCAACCTGATCTCTCTCCAGCGAGCCGTACTGCTGACCCTTGCCCCCGGCTGCTGAAAAAGCCTATGGTGGCCGGTAGGGTTGCTGCCTCCTACGTACTCCATGGTCAGAGCTACTAACCTGCAAACGGTCGCTGTCGTCGCTTTAGCCGCCGCGATTTGCCTGGACGGCCTGCTAGTCTGGCTCACAGTGCGCGGGCAGATACGCGCCGACACCGCTTTTGCCGATGGCGTGCTCGCGACTGCCGTGGCCTGGGTAATTATCCGAAACGTGCTTAAAATCTCGTTTGCTCAGGAGAAAAAGGCCGTGCGCGCACGTCTTGAGCGCGCTTACCGGCAGCCGTAGCAGTGCCCGCCGCGCCAACGTCGCCATCCCCTCGAATCTACCGCCTGCCCATGAATGTTCAGACCGTCGATGCCGGAGCGTTCCGGTACCAGCCGCCGCCCCGTGCTTTCACTGCCCGCCGCATTCTCGTCAAACCCAACCTTGGTTATCCGACCGGACCGCCTGTCACTGTGAGCATGAGAGTGCTGGGCGAAGTGATTGCTGGACTGCGCCGGGTGAACTCGAACGCGGAAATCTTGATCGTCGAAGGCGTCTGTCACGCGCTAAGCGCCGCTCAAATTGTGCGCAAACTCGGACTCGATGCCCTGCTCGGTGAAGGGGTCCAGTTCCTCGATGCTGATAGCCTGCCCTGCCGCCCTTACCCGAATACGGCTAAGCTCCCCCAGCGCTTTGCTGAACTGTGGGCACCCGCTCTACTGGCCGAGGTCGATTGCCTGGTCAGTGTCAGTGCCATGAAGCGCACGACCCTGAAAGAGTCGGTGTTGATGAGTTGTGCCCTCAAAAACCTCTACGGGCTATTCCCGCGCGAACGCTACAAAGCCCGTAGCCCAAATTCACGCGGTCAGTTGCACCGCCCGGATGTACACAAGGTGATTGCCGATGTCTATACGACGATTGGCATTCTCTTCGATGGAGCTGTTGTGGACGGCACCGAAAAATTTATTTCTAAAGACTGGCAACCGGATATCGGTCGGTCGGTCCCCTGCGGCAAAGTGATCTGGGGAGACGACCTGCTGGCTGTGGACCGTGAAGCCTGTTTTATCGCGGGGGAAGGGATGCCTGCCTACTTCGATTTCATCGATTGCCAGGAACGCTAGCAATACCGACCGATCAGCTGGAGTATCGGCGGTCCCACACAAACCGGTTTTGTAAGTGACGTCTCACGGCTCGTAAGTACGAGGGAATCGAGAACTGGTAATACGAAATCAGGATGCCCAGGATGCCGAACAGATGACAGGCAAAGGTGAGCGCTGCCCAAAAGAGTGGGAAGGGGTCGGGCGGGCCGTTGGGCACCGGTCGAAAAGCGTAGGCAGTGAGCAAGATGAGGGCTGTCGGCAGGATGAGAAGGGCAATGGCTGCGAGCCTGTCGGCCCAGCCCAGCCCCTGGGTGTGCGGTGCGCGCCAGGTGCGGCCGTCCCACTGCCAGGTGAGCGGCGAGAGGTGGCCGGCCAGGGTCAGCAACTTGCAGGCGTCGTCGGCCAGGAAAATATGGCTACAAAGATTGCAGGCCAGGGCGTCCATCAGCGGCAGTCCTGAGATCTGACCAAAGCGGCAGACCGGGCAATGGTAAACATCGTTCAGGCTGAAGTGCTGGGGTGCATTGGTCGAACTGGTCATAAGGCGATGACCTCCCGCGAACAAAGTTTCATAGTCTCAAAAACCGGATATTTCAGCCGGGCGTGGCGGGGGAATCAGCAGACGCAGCGTTGCCGGTTGAGCAGAGCGCTCACGCTTTGAGCTTCATCAGCCCTACTGCACCGATGGAGTGCTGCGGACAATGCTTGAAAGCTCAATACATCCTGGGACCAGGGCAATTGTACTGCTCTGAAACCAAAATCCGCTGTACCAGTGGTCCTAGACCGTCTCTGCGTACTCTCAGTCGCCTGGTCGAAGCGGCTGGTGCAGGCTCCTGCGTTGCACTAAGCCACCCGAAAAGCCAGAATGTGTGGGCTGTCTTGGGGCGTTTGCACCCACAACATGGATTTCAGCCGATTGCTTGCTGAAAAAAATGACGAGATCTTCGCTTGCTGGCTTGCGGCAGTCCGTAAAGACGGCCGCATCGAGAGCGCCGAGGAACTCTCCACCACGGCGGTCCGCGACGGCCTGCCGCACGTCATCGCTGCAATGGCGACGGTTATCTCGCGATCTGAAAGGAGCCAGAACGAGCTTGTCAGCCAGAAGAGCTTTGAGCACGGCACACTCCGGGCTACCCAGGGCTTTGACGCCGCTGAGATTGCCCAGGAGTACCACCTGCTGCGCAAGGTAATTTTCTCCGTACTCGAACCGGAGCTACTCAAGAGTTCGACTGCCGAGGCGCTCAGAACCGTCTACCTGGTCGATGCTGTACTCGATGAGGCGATGTCCTGTTGTTTCAAGAGCTACATGGAAGAGCGCCTGCGCGAGCTTGAGCAGTTGCACAGCCAGCTCTCCCTCAACAACCAGGAACTCGCTCGCCTCGTCCAGGTCAACCGCAACAACCTCCTGGTACTAGCCCACGAACTGAAGACGCCCCTCAACTCGATCATCGGTTATTCAAGCCTGTTGCTGCGCGCCGAGAATAGCCCCGGCGCAGTCCGCGACACTTTCACGCAGATCGAGCAAATCGAGCGGGTTTTGCGCAATGGTCGGCAGTTGTTGCGCCTGGTCAACAACGCCCTGGAATTTGGACGGGCCCAGACGGGGGACATCGAACTGCATCCAGGCGTAACTGTCCCCCGCCTGGTCGTCGCTCAGGTAATCGAGGTGATGCTGCCGCTCGCAGCGGCCAAAGACATCCAGATCACCGCCGATTGCAGTGAGGCCCCCGAGCAAGTGGTCAGCGACCCGATGCGCCTTGAGCAAATTGTCACCAACCTGGTCAGCAACGCCGTGCGCTACACCCCGGCTGGTTCTATTCACCTGCGCTGCTGGTCCTGCAGTGAAAAGCACTGGTCGCTCTCCGTCCGCGACACGGGTATCGGTATCGCGGCTGAGCACCAATCCCAGGTCTTCGAGCCCTACACGCGCTTCGCGGCACCCGCGCACATGAATCCCGAGAGCACCGGCCTCGGGCTTGCGATCGTCGAGCACCTGGTCAAACTGTTAGGAGGCCAGGTCGAACTCAGCTCAGAACTGGGAGTCGGTTCGACTTTTACCGTTACTTTCGAGCACGAATTCAAGCGCCTCTCCGCTTAAAGACTCCATAAAGCGGCAGGATCACATTGCTGAGCTTTTGAACTGTCGAACGATGCGCCGTTAAGCCCGTCTGGCGTCCTGTGAACAACTCCTGGAAAGATGTTTGCTCGCGGAGGCCAGGGGCAATCGTGCGCTGAAGACCGTCGAGAGCGCGTCGCTCTCGACCCGGATTTCCCCGCCTAGACCTTCGAGCGTCCGGCGTACCAATGCCAGCCCCAGACCCGTACCCCCTTGCTTCCACGGGTCACCCCCCGGCACCCGATAGAATCGCTCGAACACCAGCGTCAACTCGTCAGCCGGGATCGGCGCCCCGGAGTTGGCCACCGCGAACGAGAGTACCCCGTTTTTGTGCGAGAAGCAGACCGCGACGCGTTCGCCCGTGGGAGTGTACTTGCAGGCGTTGCCCAGCAGTTCGCCTACGACCCGCTCCAGCGCTCCCGCCGGTACTGCGGCTGTCCCCAGAACTTCCAGCCCTTCTACCGAAAAGACCTGGCAGCGCTGACGGGCTCGCTCGGCAAAAGGAGCAATGATTGCCGAAAGCCAGATGCCCAGATCCACTGTCTGGAAGGGTGCCGGGGCAACGTCCGCATCGAGCCGCTGCAGGTCCAGCAGGTCGTTGATCAGCCGGATCTCGCGGTCGCACTCGCTTTCAAGCAGTTCCAGGTACCCTTCGCGCTTGCTCGAATCCTGCTGCAAGCGCAGCAGATGGACGGCGACTTTGATGTTGGTCATCGGCGTGCGCAGTTCGTGGCTGACGGTGCTTAAAAAGTCGTCTTTGAGGCGCACGAGGCGCTCCATCTCACAGATGCGTTCGCGCTCGGCCCGATACAGCTCGGCCTGCTGCAGCGCGATGGTCAGCTGGGCACTCACGTGATAGAGCGCCTCGATCTCGTGGGACTGCCAGCAACGCGGGGCTGAGCACTGGTGGACGATGAATAGTCCCCATACCTGTCCGTCGTAGAGGATCGGCACCACGGCGTTGGCCCTGACCTGGAAGCTTTCCAGCATTGCCAGGTGGCACGGAGTCAGGCCTGCCGAGCGCACATCATCGACGGCGACCACCCGGTTGGCGGCGTACTGGATAGCCTTGGTCTCGCGGAAGCAGGTATCCTCGATGCCCATTTCCAGGGTGCGGATCCAGCCGGGGACGACCGACTCGGCGGTCACCGTGCCGTTGTAGTCCACGTCGAAGCGATAGATCACAGCGCGGTCGGCGGCCAACAGTTCGCGCACTCCCTGCACCGCTGCCAGGAAGATATCTTCAGGTTCGTTTGAACGGCGGACCGCGTTGAGCACCCCAAGTAGGGCCGTGCCTCCGTTGGTAGTACCGTCGGTTTGCGGACCGGTTGCCCTGCCGGTACCGGCGGCCACAGCGTGACGGAAAGCAGGAGTAGCGCGCAGCACCGCCGAGCCAAAAAGGTCCAGTTCGTCCCACCTCAAGCAGTCGCGAGCACCTGCCCGCACCAGGGCGAGCGCTTCGCCCGGAGCAAACGACTCAGCCAGCACGACCGATGCGAGCCCCGGCCTGTGGCGGGCCGCAGCTTGCAGAGCCTCGAAGGGGTCTGCCGCGCCTGCCGAGACGACCAGGGCGTCCCAGCGCTCGTGCAGGGCAACCCCCAGGCGTGCAGCACTCTGCAGTGCATGAAATTCGGTAACGAGGGGAGCGGCGGCAGCTTCGAGGTATGGCAGGCGGAACGGTTCGACGAGGGCAAGCAGGCGGTGCGGTAGCGACATATATGAGAAAAAGAGGTGAGACAACTTTACGTTTGTACATGAAGCGTGCCCGAGAAACAATCAGTAGAAACGCTTCTTCTCAGAACTTTCATCTCTCTACGGAGGGGCCACCGCTCAAAACGCAGGAATTCCGGCTCCCGGCTATCCCTGTGCACCCTGGCAACCACTGACCTGGCAGCCTCAAAGAGCGCATTTCAAGCTGCTGCTTCTATAGGTGACCACGCCTGCTCTGCTAGCTCACAATGCTCTTGTTGCAATGCTTACAGCGTCACTGCCGACTAGAACAAGATAGATGTCAGGCTGGTGTTAAGTAGGATTGGCGCGGTTGCGGGCAGCCGACTGACTCCAGTCCGTCAGCCGGCAGATGCCTTGCACTCGACGGCCTGTCTTCATCAACGAGTCTTGATATTCTGCCGACCTGACACCCGGCCTGAGGGCCGCAACAGGCTGTCCGGCGAGCTGAATATTGCGAATTGTTAAGGAATATTAAAAACTCACGAGAACTTTACACGAGCTTTATCATCCGCGGGATGTACGTAGGGAATATATGGAGAGAGCCGCCTTCTAAGACTGGCTCCACCAGACGATCCTAGGTAGAAATACTTCCTCTTTACCCCATCGTGACAGCATGTCTCAAACACTGACCCCCCCCAAAATGTCTGCTTCGCACCCTGGTGAAAGCTCACTTGCCGCCCAGCTTGTCACGCTTGCCCGTCAGCAGTTTACCGGGCGGCTAGATATTGAAACCCCCACCGACCTCCCCTGGCATCTTTTCTTCGGAAGCGGGCGCCTGCTCTACGCCACCGGTGGCGCACAACCCCTCAAGCGCTACCGCAGACATCTGGTCGGGGCCACAGCCCGCACCCTCGACTGGGCACCGCTCCTCAAGCAGATTGGCCAGTCGTCGTGCCCTGCACGCGCCGAGTACGCGACCCTTTGCAGAGTGGTTAAAGCGGGGGGCATCGTCGGCAGCAGAGCCGCCGGGATTGTGCGCAGCCTGACAACCGAAGTCCTCTTTGATGTCATGCAGGCAGGCCATCTCACCTTCAGCTGCAACCGGCAGGAGCGGCTCGACGCCCAACTGGTGCTGCTCAGTGTCGATCAGGTGCTCTTTGACCTGCGGCAATCTCTAAAAGCGCACCAGAGCCTGGAATGGCCCGTCGGATTTTCTCTGCACCACAGGCTGTGGCTCAAAAAACCGGAGCGGCTGCGTACCCAGATGTCCGCCGCCGCCTTTACAGGCTTGCAGAAGTGGCTCGAAGGTCGCCACAGTCTGCGGGACATTGCCGCCTCGACCGGGCGCGACGTACCTACCGTCGGCCGATTGCTGCTGCCCTACTTTCAAGAAGGGGCGATCACGCTGCTTGAAGATCTACCGCCGCTGCCCCGCCCCGTTACCCATGTGGCTGCCTATAGACCGCTCGTTGTCTGTGTTGAGGACAGTGCGATCACCTGCAGCATCATGGAACAGATTGTGGTGGCCGCAGGCTACCGCTTCTTGGCCGTACAGGAGCCGATGCGCGCCTTCGCGTCCCTGGTGTCGGCCAGGCCGGATTTCCTGTTCCTCGACCTGGTAATGCCGGATATCAACGGCTACGAACTCTGTGCGCGCCTGCGCAAGAGCACGCTTTTTCAGAGCCTGCCGATTGTGATCTTGACCGGCAACGATGGCCTGATTGACCGGGTGCGCGCCAGGATGACCGGTGCCACGGACTTTATGTCCAAGCCGGTAGAGTCGGCAAGGGCTGTCGAGACCATGATTCTAAAACACCTGCGCGTCCAGGCTGCCCGCTGAGTGCTCTGGATAAAGCCTTTTGTGCGTCTACCCCCATAAAGGAAAACATGACTATGAAACGCGTGCTACTGCTGGTGACCGAGGACCTTGAACTCATCTCAGGCATCAGCCGATGGTTCGACCCGGAAAATTATCTGATCAAATGCACCACCCAGGCGCAGGCGATTGAAGGTGTGATGCGGTTTGGCCCCAACCTGGTGCTCTGGGACAGCACTCAGCTGCCGAGGGATTACGGCTTTCTCGAAGCCCTTCGTTTGCATTCACAACTCGGCTGGCTGCCCGTGGTCTTGCTCTCCGAGAGCAACGCGTTCAAAGACAGGCTCAAAGCTCTGAAATCCGGGGTTGACGTGTATCTGGGTAGGCCGTTCGCCCTGGAGGAAGCTTTTGCCGTCATCGAGGCATTGCTGGCTCACGCCGAGCGGTTCCGGCAGCACAGCAATCAGACACAAACGCCTCGACTGCAGGCAGTGTCCCGACCGCGTGTTGCTGCAGCGACCTGTGTCCTCAGCGCTCCGACGCCAAGTGAGAAGCGAGTGTTACAAGGTGTCGCCCAGGGACAGCTCAACAAACAAATCGCCCGCCTGCTCAATTTGAGCCTGCGCACAGTCGAAAGCCACATCAGCAACATGCTCAACAAGACCGGACTCAGCAACCGGACGCAACTGGCGCGCTGGGCTGTCGAGTGCGGCTACCACCAGGAGCAGCAGGCATTGTCCCTGGTCAGCCGATAGGACCAGTATTTTTGCAACGGACCCGCCGTCAAAGCGACAGATCCACATCTTCCCAGAGCAACACGTCTTCACCGAGCTTCTGAACCGCCTTGATGCCCCCGTCCTGGGAGGCGACAAAGGCGACCGCCTCATCACAGCTCTCACAAAAGCGAAAAGCCGCCCCGTGCCGGGCACCGTAAGATTCGACCGAGATGGGCGAGCACGCTTTGCCCCAGATGTCGTAGGCGATTAGGACTTGCTTGAGAGTCGAGGGTACGGTGACCATCGCCCCAAAACCCATCAGCCGAAAGCGGTCGGTGATCACGACCGCGCCATCCACTCCCGATAACCCGGCTAGAAAGTTGACAGAATCGGAGAGGGCCGCATCGATCTGTTCGCGCTGGGCGAGCAGAGCCGCTACTTCGCGGTAGTCTTCGAGGGCAATGAGCGACTGGTTGCACATCGCCGCGTTTAACTGCTGGTACTGGTAGTTGAGGATGAGGCTCTCCAGCAGCATCTCGCGGGCGCGGGCACGGATACAGGCGTACTTAATGCGCAGTCGGCCGTAAAGGGTTGCATCCAGGGACATCCACTGGTCGGGCACGACCAGCAAGGTGCCTCCGTGCCCCCGCTCACGAATGCGCTGCAGCACCTTTTTGAGGTACTGCAAATAGACAAGCTCGACATTCTGCACTTTCGAGAGCGGAAAATCGTAGAGCACGCTCAATTCGACGCAGGTCTGCTCGATTGCCCCTTTGAGCAGGTTGAAGACCGTTCCTTGATCGAGAATATCGAGAGGTTCGAGCAGGCGGCCACCGCACAGTGTCATCACCGTGAATTCGCCGCAGGTGACACTCAGGCTGCCCGGCTCCGTTGCGAGGATAGTCAAAAAACTCGGTAGCGAAGTGCGAAATTCGAGATCGCCGCGCAGGTTGGCTTCTCCAGAGGTGAAGTCGTACCAGGCCGAGCCCGAATCGACCAGACCCCAGATGCAAAGACTGTGATCGTCCGTGTCGGGTGTCGAGACGCCAATCGCGACTCTCGCCGGGTCGGCCGCCTGGGCCAGTTGGGAGATTTCCCCTTCGCTGAAGGGGCGGTCTTGCATAAAGAGAGTGGTGACCCCGGCGTGGCTCGCCTCGACGACATTGCAAGGGCTATAGAGCAGGCGAAAGCGGGTGCGGCGCTCCTCTTCGGTCCGAAATGTCGAATGGTAGGCCACTTCCATCAACCGGACGAGCAGGGCATCGGGGACCGTATCGAGCAGGGCGTCCTGGGGAGGTGGTACTCGCAGGTGCCAGAGCTTGCGCAGCTTTGGTACGAGGTCTCTTGGATAGATAAAGGTGCTTTCCAAAAGTGGCTCCAACTCGAAAAGAGGACTGGGGAAGACCCTGACCGGGGTAATGGCATTCAGCTGGGGTTGACCAAATTTAGCCTACTTCACCGGCTGGCACGACTCGTTTTCAATCGGCAAGCGGCAGATTTTAGCTTTGATCAATTGAACTCCGCAGTGGTGATCGCTCCGGTTTCAGCAGGAGTGCCGGCCGGGAGTCGCCCGTTTCTATCAGGCAGCAGCCAAATATTGCCGGCGCGAAAGTAACTGAACGCACAACTTACTTCGCTGTGCCCCCCTAGGCTGAGTGCACTTTGCAGAAGCTCTCGACCCTGCAATCACCGAAGTGAGCCAGCCAGATGAACCGTTTTCGTGCAAACTGCTTACTGCGCTTTTTGCTGATGGGAATGCTGGGGTTGAGCGTCGCTAGTTGCAGTAGCAACAGTGACCCGGCGTACTTCGGCAAACTGGTGCCGCCGACAGAAAACGCGCTGCGGGTCGGCAATGGTGCGGAGCCGCGCTCTTTCGACCCGCACCGGTCGATTCACTACGCGGACGGGCACATCTACTTGAATATTTTCGAGGGGCTGACGGCCCGCGACCCGCGCACGCTGGAGGCGCGGCCCGCCCTCGCGGTCGATTGGCAATCTACAGAGGGGGCGCGGGTCTGGACTTTCAGGCTCAGGCGAGGGGCAGTCTTTGCCGACGGCACCCCGATTACCGCTCACGACTTTGTCTGGAGCTGGCGGCGGCTCGTCGATCCGCAGTACGCCTCGCCCTATGTCTTTGCCGCCTACCCGATCCGCAACGGCCGGGCGATTGCCGACGGCCAAAGGCCCGCGACTGCCCTGGGAGTGAGCGCCCCGGACGACTACACGGTGCGCGTCGAACTGGAGCGGCCAACGCCAATCTTTGCGCAGCTGGCTGCTGCCTGGGCCTTCGTCGTTTTACCCCGCCATGCCATCGAGCGCCACGGCGAGCGCTGGGCAAGACCTGAGCACCTGGTGGCAAGCGGACCGTTTCAAATCGAGCAGTACCGTCCCTACGACGAGACCGTCCTGGTCAAAAACCGACGCTACTGGGACGCCCCGAGTGTGCGGCTCGACCGGGTCTACTTGTTGCCGGTGGTAGACCAATCCCAAAATGCCAACCTGTACCGGGCCGGCGACCTCGACGTGGTGCGCAACCAGTACCTGCCCGACCCGCTCATCCCGGCCCTGCGCACCCACCGCGACTTCGAGAGCGGCGTCTTTTACGGAGCCTTTTATTTCGAGTTCAACGTCAAACAGCGCCCCTTCGACAATCTGAAAGTGCGCCGGGCTTTCAGCCTCGCCATCGACCGAGAGGCCATCGCCGAGCGCTTTTTAAGAGGCCGCGACAACCGGCCGACCTGCTCGGTAGTACCGCCGCTTGTGGTGGGCTACAAAGCCCCGCCCTGCACACTGTACGACCCGGTCACCGCCCGCAAACTCCTGGCCGAGGCCGGTTATCCGGGCGGGCGCGGTCTGCCGAAGATCGTCATCCACACCCAGCAACTGGGCACGATACGCACGATTATCCAGGCGGTACAGAGCAACTGGCAGCAAGAACTCGGTGTGCAGGTAGAAGTGCAGTCTGAAGAATCGCAGACATTCATGGCCCGCATCGAGCGGCACGACTTCCAGGTCACCCTCGGCGGCTGGATCGGCGACTACCTCGACCCGGCGGCCTTTCTCGACCTGTTTTTAGGCTCAGACCCCAATAACCACACCCGCTGGCAGGACGACACCTACGCAGCGCTCATCAACCGGGCCGAGTCCCAGCCCACCCAGGCCCTGCGCCTCCGGGACTTCCGGGCTGCCGAGGCCCGACTGCTTGCCGAGACCCCAGTTGCCCCGGTAGTTACCCTCAGCACCCAGTATCTGAAGAAACCCTGGGTGCATGGTTGGTACCCCGACCCGCTCGGCCAGCACCAGTTCAAATACGTCTGGGTGGACCAGCAATGGCAACCGCAGTCGGTGCTCGCAGCGGCCGGTCGACGGTAGTAGTGGGCGGTTGCGTACCGCCCGCGCCCAACGATGCGTAAGATAGAAAGATTATTACCAGACTCCGCCATGCTGCGCCGGTTTACTGCTCTTCCCTGGTCCGACATCTTCTGGAGCGCCATTCTGGTCGATCTGGGTCTACTGGTGCTCTCTCCGCTCACACTGCTGCTGTTTTTGAGCAACCCGGTGACGGCCGGAGCCCTGAAAGTCGGAGCGATTGTGCTGCCTTTGCTGTTTGGAGGTGCGGGTGGCTTTTCTGCCAAGTTGGTCTTCGACAAGCTTTCTCCCGACCGTGGTCTCACCCAGGAGGTGCGGTGGGCACTGGCGCTTTGTGTCGGGATTACGACGCCGCTGGTGGGCTGGCTGGCCGCCAGCTTCTTTCAATACCTGCCCACGGTGCTCAACATGAGCGCAGACAACACGACCGCCGGTGTACTTGCAGCCATCGGCCAGTTTCTCGCACTGGCAAACGGGCTCCTGTCCGGGATGCCGTTTATTGCCGGGGCAGTGGTCGGCATCTTCTGGGGCTGGCGGCGCTATTAACTTTGCCTGAAGATGCTCACCAGTCTCCAGCAACCGCCAACGAGGTCGGCCACAGCTGCATGCCATCGCGCTCCAGATAGGCCAGACCCGTGCGAATCTGCCGGTCAGTCCCCTGCAATTCGAGGTCGAACCAGCCGTCCTGGTGAGCGTCGTTGCCGAGTAGAGCGCCCAGGATGTTGACGGTCAGCCCATGCTTGGCAATCAAATTTGAGATGACGGGCTTTTCGCGGTGACTGCCAGGAATGCAGACCCTTACCCGCTCCTGTCGCACGGGTTCGTTTACCGGCACGGAGTTGAAGCACTCGGCAGTGGGTTGAGAGATGGAAACAACCGGCTCCTCGCTGCTGCTGAATAATTGCAGGGGCCGACCCATGCCCCGAGGCGATTTTAAGCGGCCGGACAGCGAGAATTGGGTGACTTCCAGTTCGACCGGGGGCAGGGCTGTACCGTCGAGGGTCCCGGTCAACTCCAGCACAAAACCGGCCTCACCTTCTATCGGCTCCAGTGCAGCACCGCTCAGCTGCACTTTCATCCCCACCCCAAAGCCCAACCCGGCCTCGTTCTCGAAGCCTTCGGGTAAGCAAAGATGGGGCGGGATACGCAACTGCACGCGCACGGGCGTCTGGCGATGACTGACCATCATAAACCTCCGAAAGAACCGGAAATCGAAAGGCGTGACTCCCTGCGAACGGGTGACGATCAATCCTTACCCCGGTTTGTCTATCCGCTTACTGTAGAATCCTGGAAGAGAGCTGTCAAGCAGTCCGACGGGTAGCGGGCTTGCCGAAATGCTTGGCCTCGGTCGCTTGAGCCTCACCTGCCACATGAGTCCCCTCGAACGGCGCGGCCTCATCGAGATTGGTCAGGCGCGATACCATGCCCGGCACGTTAGTCTATTCAGTCAGGGGCATGTACTCGAACAGGCCCTGCTCCCTGGAAATCGGCCCAGCAAAAGCAATTAGGACTATCGCGAGCGCGTCAGCGCAAGTGAATTCGCTTCCTCGTGGCATCTATCCACTGGAGCAAACTTACAAAGCGGCTTAGAGGAGCATCCTCCGTGGGACGGGTCTTGTCTTTTTTTTCGCTTCAGGGTTTCTTACCTGAGGGAGAACCCCAAACAGCTAATTTTTCCGAACATAGTAACAGCAAATAAAGAATTATTTTCTGACGGAGAATGGTATGAAGATTCAAATTGTCGGCCTGCTGGCCCTGGGGTTGCTGGTTACGGCTCAGCCGGGTGCACTCGCCCAGACAAGCCCCTCGACGACGACTCAGCCTTCGAACCCTCGCTCGAACCCGGCTAATGACCAAAGTGGACCGCGCTCAACCGAGACCCGCACCGATGCCACCCCCGATGCCTCGACCAACAACGCCGAGCGCATGGACAAAGGCACCATGATGGACAAAGGTACTCGCAGCACGATGAGTAAGCCCAAGAGCGGCAAGACCGGCGACAGCATGAACAAGCCGCGTTCCAGCTCGATGCAGGGTGGTTCAATGACCAACTCAAACACCGACATCACCAACACCACCAACCTTCCCGAGAGCAAGAGCCGTCCGGACGACGCGTTGCTCGTTGACCCACCCTCGGGCTATAGCAACAACGATCCCAACCTCAAGCCGCGCACCGATACTCAGAACCCGACCACGACCCGCCCCAAGTAAGCTTTTGCTTCTTTAGACCAGAAAAAACGCCCCATTTGGGGCGTTTTTTCTGCTTTCACCACCAGATACCCAATCAGGGGGTGAATAGGTAAGCTTGTTGTGTGTAGTATTTTGCTAGGCGTGTTGCGCTACCCATCCCATCACTTTTGCCGGGGGAACCCATGAACGATGCTCACTTCTTTCGAAAGTCCCTGCTGGCTCTCAGCCTGACCGTGGCTGTTGCGCCTTTGGCTGTGCAGTCGATGTCGATGTACACGCCCTGTCAGGCGGTACATGCAGTCGGTGAGGCGGTAGCCCTCGAACTGCGCGAGACGTTTTATCCTGGTAAGCTCGTGCGCTGGGCAGAGACCGCCATTGAGCTGCCGGGAGCAATTGCCGAACTTTTTGAGCCTGAGACGCTGATCGAGCCGGGTGCTCTTTCGCTCGAGGGTTTCAATACCAGCCTCTCCTACCAGATCCGCCAGTACCACGATCTTTACTTCGAGCAGATAGCGCCTGATGAGTACACGGTCGTGCGCTACCGGATCGACGCCCAGGGAAGCATCAGCGAAGTAGAAGTGTTGCCTGACGCGACGACGGCACCAGCGGATGTGGCCGAGCTTGCCGCCCAGGCCGTCCGCAGCATCGACTCTCTACCGGCACTGCCGGACGGTGTTCACTCGGCTGTGGTCACCGAACTATTCTGGACGGGCGGCACAGTTCGCGGCGCTGGTGCGGCCATCGAGCACCTTAGCCAGTTGCCCGACGGCCGCGAGATCGTCTCGGTCGAATCGCCCTAAGTTCCGTCTGTCAGGTGCTCTGGTGTCCCGTTCTGGATAAATCCATACTCGATGAGATAGGCCCCGAGGTCTATTTCGTCTTCAATCAAAGCGGCATGTCCGCTGTAGGGGAGGATCTCAGTGCGCGCATCGGGCAGGCGCTCGGCCAGAAAGTGGACCTCACTCACCGAGGGTAGCAGCTTGTCCATCCGACCGCCGAGCAACAGGACGGGCATCGTGAGTTCACTCAACTTATCATCAACGTTGCATTTTTCCAGTAGCTGCAACCGGTGGAGGATAGTCTCCTTAGAGACCAATCTGACCGTGGTGAGGAGGGTCCGCCGGTCTGCCGGGGTCAGTCTGTTGGTCGCACTCAAGAACGGCAAAAAGACCAGCGAGGCTACCTGCAGCGACACGGCCGGCAAGATAGATAACCATTGGGCGGCCTGCGCCAGAAATAGCTGCCTGCGCCACGAGGTTGCCGGGTTTACCAGCACCAGATAGTCAAAAACCTCGGGACGTTCGACAGCAGCCATCAAGGCGAGACAGCCACCAAAGGACTCGCCGCACAGGATAACCGGTTGCTTTTTGGCAGGAAGCAGTGCGAATACTTCCTCGACGAGTGCGCTCCAGCCCCGGTCGTCATCGACCGGGATTGAGAAAGTTGCGACGTCGCAGTAGGGGGCAAGCTTCATTTCCTGCTGGAAAAACAGTTTGCCGGTGCCATCCAGGCCAGAGAGATAGATGAGTAGCGGTCTTACCACTGCCGTTGCCTCGCTTCCAGGGTGAGGGCGCGGGCCGCCGCTTCCAGTTCGCTCGCCAGACTGGCTGTCACCCTCGCAGCTTCACCGTGGCGATAGCGGTAAATTTCCTCGTCACTAATCCGGCGCGGTGCACCGACTGCCAGTTCGACTTGCTCATAGGCAACATAAGGATGCCAGCCGGCGCGCTTGAACATCGGTTCGCTGCTGTCAAATAGGCCCAACAGGGCTAGAGGTACCAGCGGTCCGCTCGACTCGCGGCGGGAGGCGATAGCTACCGGCACGATCGGTAGGTCGGGAATACCGCTGCGCAGAGCCAGATGCGCAAAGCCGCGCCGGAAAGGTGCAATCTTACACGGCGCACTGTCGCGGGCGATCAGTTGAGCGCCCTCCGCGAAGATAGCGACGTGGATACCCGAACGCAAAAAATTGCTCGCCTGTACAAACAGCTGTGGCCAACCCTGGCCTCCCTGCCCGACGTGAAAACCGCCGAGGGCAAGCACCAACTCGTTCACCACCGGCACCTGAGCAAGATAGTGATGGCAAACGAGGCGGGCAGGCGAGCGCAATCCCCAGAGCAGTAGGGGAGCGTCGAGAAAACTACGATGAGAACTGACCACCAGCAGGCACCCTTCGTTTCTTGGCAGCGGCGTCTGATAGTGGACGCGCACCTGGGTCTGGAAAGCCGCCAGCATCCAGTAGGAGAGGTCGAGGGCGAATGGAGTCGGTAGGACAGGCTTCATTTGGTAAACAGGTGAGACGGGCTTTCCCTCGATCGTAACAATCGCGCCGCCGCCAGTTTCGATCTCGACCTTCCTGCGTTCATCTTTAATATTTATTCTAGAATTAAACCAAAATGTAGACCCGGCCTGAGGCACTCATGGTGATTTTCTGGACCCTTCTGGCAGTCGGCTTCATAGCGTGTGTATCGATTGGCTCGATCGCCTGGTACAACTCGAAGCGGCCGGCAGGCTGGGAGGGGTCAGAGCGGCCGGGCTGGGTGCCTGGTTTGAAAGAGGAGCCTCAGGGCAACGAGGAAAACCGGTCTTAGTATTATGACAACCGGCGGCACAGTTACAGCCAGACCCGAAGTAGTCGTCAAGCCCCTCAAACCCTGGAAGGTGATCGTCCTCAACGACGACTTCAATACTTTCCAGCACGTTGCCAGCTGTCTACTCAAGTACATCCCGCAGATGAGTCCTGACCGGGCCTGGGGGCTCACGAACCAGGTGCACTTCGAGGGTCAGGCGATTGTCTGGGTTGGACCGTTTGAGCAGGCCGAGCTTTACCACGAACAACTCAAACGCGAGGGCCTGACGATGGCACCGCTCGAAGAAGGTTAGCCAGTCAAAGCCGGTAGCAGGCTCTCGGCCAGGGTGCGCGGATCCGCTCCCAGCACAGTCCGCGTCCTGGCAATCTGTTCGCCGGTATGGGCGTGCCACCAGACTGCGCCCAGCACTGCCGCCTGCGGTGAGCACTGCGACAGCAGGCCGCCCAGTAACCCGGAGAGCACATCCCCCGAGCCGCCCCGAGCCAGGGCAGGAGAGCCCAGGCTATTGACCCAGACTTTACCGTCGGGGCTTGCAACGCCC
>JANNPH010000162.1:0-7465 GCA_031399965.1 Gloeobacteraceae cyanobacterium SOY_34_metabat_159
TGAAATTCGGCGTGCGCCTCTACGAACGCCTGCGTGCAACTGGTTCAACTGCCGTACTGCTCGACATTCCCTGGGCAGGGCACGCCTTCGATGCGGTTTTCCAGGGGCTGAGTAACCAGCTCGCCCTCTACTACACCGAGCGCTTTCTGGCCTGGGCCGTGGGTCCGACTGCAAATCGGTCTGGGATCCAGAAAAGATGAGACTTAAACTGTTTCTAGCCAATCTACAGCCCGCAGACGATGCAATATTTCAAATCGCTCACACTCCTCGCACTCTCACTCGGTTCGTTCACAGCAGCGGCAGTCGCGGCCCCGGATCTGGCTGAGGCGGGTCGGCGCTGGTGGTCCCACGTCGAAGTATTGGCCGACGACAAGCTCGAAGGCCGCAACACCGGTAGCGCCGGTTACCGCGAAGCCGCTCGTTACCTTGCAGGTGAATTTGAGAAAGCCGGGCTGAAGCCTGCAGGGATGACCGGGTACCTGCAGCCGGTCAAGTTTCGCTCGCGGGTGGTGGTCGAGTCGCAGTCGAGTCTTACCCTGGTGCGGGGTGGTAAGCCCGAGCCGCTTGCCATCGGTGACGATGCGGTGATCGGTGCGCGCACGGGCCTGCCAGGACAACTGGATGCTCCTCTAGTCTTTGTCGGCTATGGCCTCACGGTGCCGGAAAAAGATTACGACGACCTGAAGAACCTCGATCTAAAAGGCAAAATCGTCGTGCATCTTGCGGGCGGTCCCGCTTCCATTCCTGGAGCCCTGCGCGCCCACTACGGACGCATCTCGGAGCGCTGGGAGTTTCTCAAGCGGGCCGGTGTGGTGGGGGTGATCAGTGTGCAAAACCCGAAGAGCATGGATATTCCCTGGGAACGTGGCAAGCTTGCCCGCTTCTTGCCCTCGATGGTGCTCACCGACGAATCGCTGCAGGACGCCCCGGACCTCAAATTTACGATGACCATGAACCCGGCCAGCATGGACAAACTGCTCGCCGATTCGGGTTATACCTTTGCTGAGATCCTGGCCCTCGCCGATGCTGAGAAGCCACTGCCCAAGTTTGCACTCAAACCTGCCCTGCGTACCAGGGTCGCCCTGAAGACGGCCGAAGTGGAAGCACCGAATGTCGTCGGTCTGCTACCCGGCAGTGACCCGAAGCTCAGCAATGAATATATCGTGATCTCCGCCCACCTCGATCACCTCGGAGTGGGTGAGCCGATTAAGGGCGACAAAATCAACAACGGTGCGATGGACAACGCCACCGGCATCGCCTCGCTTATTGAAGTAGCGCGTTCACTGCACGAAACGAAGACGGCCCTGCGCCGCTCGGTGCTCTTTATCGGTGTCTGCGGCGAGGAGAAGGGCCTGCTCGGCTCGAAGTACTTTGCCAACCGGCCGACCGTGCAGCCGGGCCGGATGGTAGCTAACCTTAACTTCGACATGTTTTTACCGCTTCACCCGCTACGTTCGCTGATGGTGCTGGGTACCGACGAATCGACCCTCTCGGGGCCGCTCAAGACTGTCACCGCTCAAGCTGGAGTTGGTCTATTGGCTGACCCGGAACCCAATCGCAATTCGTTTGTGCGCAGTGACCAGTACAGTTTTATTCGTCAGGGTGTTCCAGCACTCGCCTTCAAGTTTGGCTACGAGCCGGGCTCGCCCGAGGAGAAGCTTCACAAAGACTGGCTTAAGAATAACTACCACGCACCGTCCGACGATCTCAACCAACCTGTCAACCTGGAAGGAGCCGCCCGCTTCAATCAGATTGTGCTCGCTCTCACCGAGCGCATTGCTAATCAGGACGAGCGCCCCCGCTGGAACGACAACAGCTTCTTTCGCCGATTCAGTCAACCGTGAATCCTGCCGATTCGAGGCTGTACCCAGCCTCGAATCGATCCGGTGACTTCAGGGCGATTCCTCGGGAAGCCAGACCTTGTCGATGACGTGGATTACGCCGTTGTCAGCGACGATATCGGCCTGGATCACGTTGGCCTCGTTAACTTTGACGCCCTGGCCTTCAAAGTCGATGATCACGGCACCGCCATCGAGGGTACTGACATTGCCTTCCTGCAGGTCGGTCGAGAGAACCTTCCCAGAGACGACGTGATAGGTGAGAATGCCGCTCAGGGTCGCCTTGTTCTCGGGCTTGAGGAGGTCTTCAAGTGTTCCCTGGGGAAGTTTAGAGAAGGCTTCGTCCGTGGGTGCAAAGACTGTAAACGGACCTTCCCCCTTGAGCACATCGACCAGGCCGGCTGCCTGCAGGGCGGCTGCCAGGGTCTTGAACTGGCCGGCCTGTACTGCTGTATCGACGATGTCCATCAGTTTTCCTTCGCTTGCTCGGGTTTGCGGCATCAGCATACCAGTGCAGATGGGCAAAACACCTGTATCGCAAGATGCAAGCGTCTGAAAGCCAGTTGTGTGCTTCTATCTGGTCCGGCGCAAAATTGCTGCTGCCTGGCTGTTTCCCAGTGGCTCTGCAAAGGCGAGGTGGTCTATGAGATTCATCGCTGTTTTCTGCAGGCCGGTATCGGGGCAACTCCATTTCAGGCCAGAGCCGGTGCTAGCGTAGGAGAGGCTGGCATTGATACGGTGCAGTTGCTGGGGAGCTATGCGAGATGAGGCATCTATCCAGGACTCTGGTGCTGGGGTTCGCAATTTTTAGCATTGGACTGATCTACGGCGACCGACCCGCCCCAGCCCAAACTTCTCAGACGACGACACGGGACTCCAGGGCAGACGTGCTTTTCCAGTCTGGTCAAGCGAAGTTTGCCAGGGCTGACTTCAAGGCCGCTCTGGCCGACTGGCAGCAGGCCGCTACACTCTACGAGGCTTCTGCGAACACCCAGGGTGCTGGACAGGCCTATGTTCGCCTGGGTCAGGCTTATTTTCAGTTGGATGAGTACCCGAGAGCACGCGAATCGTTTGAGCGTAGTTTGCAAATTGCCGAGCAACTGAATGATCTGCCGGCGCAGGTTGAGGCCAGGATTGGACTGGGCGATACCTGCTTGATGGCTCAGGAGTTTTCTAAGGCAAGTGCGCTGTTCAAGAAAAGCCTGGAGGCGGCTGAGTCCCTGGGAAACAACCAACTTAAGGCACGGGCAATTTCTCGACTGGGAGAAGTGGCGATTGCCCTGGGCGACCATCCACTCGCACTTGCGCACCTGAACCGGTCGCTCCAACTCAGTACGGAGGCGGGCGACGAGGAAACCAGGGCTTACAGCTTAAGTTCCCTCAGCTACCTCCATAGCCGCTTGGGAGACTACCACAAAGCAATCGGGCTCTATTCAGAGGCGCTCAAAATTGCCGAGGCGACCGGCAACCGACGTCGGGTCGCGATGGCCTACGCCAATATTGGCTACAACTACCGGCTCCTGGGCGATTATGCAAAGGCGCTCCCCTACGCCGAAAAAAGTGTCGAGCTTGCGGGGGACATCCGCTATAGCCGTGCCCTCGCGCTTGCCCGCGGCATCCTGGGCGACATCTACGCCGGGCTTGGGGCATTCCCAAAAGCAATTGCACTCAAGCAGAAAGCCCTGGAGGCCGCCCGCCTGGTCAACGACCAGGAAGCGACCGGCATCGCCTACAAAGGACTGGGCTATACCTATTTTCAGATGCGAGAATTTGCGCTGGCCTCCCAAAATTTTGAGAGTGCGCTGTCTCTTTTTCAGCAGATTGGTACCAGAGGTCGGGAAGCCGATGTACTCTCACAACTGGGAGAGTCAGCCCTTGCCCAGAGCCAACCACAAGCAGCACAGGTATATTACCGGCAAGCCCTCAAGCTGACCCAGGCAGAGCAGAGCCGAAACGACTTTCAAAGCAGTGCCATCCTCAATCAACTTGGTCTAATTCAGGAACAGCTCGGGCAACTCGAACCGGCAAGGCAGACTTTCCAGGCCGCGACCGCCGCCGATCCAAAAAACGGCATTGCCGCCAACAACTTCATCCGCACCGGCAAATTGCTTGCCCGCCTGATTCAGGCCGAGAATGAGCTTGAAGCGAACCGCTACTGCAAAGTAGCGGAGCAGAACGCCTCGACTTTCACTCTGACCCAATGTGCGATTGGACTATTGCAGACCGGCAGTACCGACCGGGCGCTCGAATTTGTCACCCTGTCGATTGCCCGCGCCCAGATGTCGGCCGAGTTGGCCTACGGCTGGTACGTCAAGGGCAGCATCCTGAGTGCTCTTGATCTGAGCCGCGAATCTGAGCGCGCCTTCAAAAAGGCGCTCACGTTCAAGCCGCCCAGTTCGCTGATGGCGGATATCTATCTGGCACTCGGCGTGCTCGCGGACGACCCTGTCCAACTCGATCGAGCCCGCAAGATTGACCCGAGTATTTCCCAGGTATCCTCGGTCGCCGACCTCGGGGGCCGCAGCCGACGGGTGAGGCTGGCCGTCCGCGGTGAAGGTCAGGACAGCCTCAGCGTCCAGGAAGCTTATATCCCACCCATCTATCGGCGTCTGCTCATCAATGGCAAACCCGTTCTGCTGATCGTGGATACCGGCGCTTCGTATACTCTGCTCAACGAAGAATCCCGGCGGCGCGTCAACCTTGCTCCCACGGCTGAGAAGCTGCTGGTTGCCTACGCCGACGGTCGGCAGGAGCAACTGGTGCGCTACCGGCCCCAGTCGGTGCAGTTGACGGGCTCCAAGCCGAAAGTGCTCAAGTCGGCCTGGATGCTGGGTTATCGGGGCAAGGACAACCTGCTCGGCCGCGACCTGCTCGTGCAGATGATGTCCCCCGGTTGGTTTCGCGCTACTCAAGGCAAGTAAGAAGTCAGTAAGCAGAGCACCAAACTATTGGAAACCCTCTTTAATAATCAGGTTCACATCAAGGCTTTTCTTGATGCTAATATACCTTGCTCAAAGCCTCTATGAAAAGAGTCATCAAATGACACAATAGAGAGCATGCAAGGGCTTGGATGTTTCAGGCCACGGAAAATTTTTGAACGTACTGCATAAGAGAAAAGCAACGGCTCTACAGAAATAGTGTAGGTAGAAGGTGCACACTCGCACCTGCAATTTGTTGTGGCCACGTTCAAATACTTTGAATGATTTGTGTCGGCAATAGTCTTGAAATTTGAAGTGGAGAGCATTGTGAAAAAATCAGTTGTTTCCGGTATTTCTGTTGCAATCTTTGCTGTAGCCAGCATGGTGCTTGCGACTCAAAACACAACCGCCCGCCTGGCAGACGTTAAAATCGACGGCTCGAGCACGGTTTATCCGATTACCCGGATCGCTGTCGAGCAATTCCTATTGCGAAGCCCACAGGCCAGAGGCGAATTTGCGGTCGGCTTCTCCGGAACCGGCAGTGGTTTAAGAAAGTTTTGCAAAGGCGAGATTGACATTGCCGCCGCCTCTCGACCGGTTTCACAACAGGAACTGCAGTCCTGCCGCGACCACAATGTCGCCTTCATGGAACTGCCGGTGGCCTTCGACGCCCTCACCCTGGTCGTGCACTCCCAAAACACCTGGGCCAACAACATCACCGTCGGTGAACTCAAAAAAATCTGGGAGCGCTCCGCCCAGGGCAAAATCACCCGCTGGAGTCAGGTACGCCCCGGCTGGCCCGACCGGCCGCTCAGGCTCTACGGACCCGGCCGCGACTCGGGGACTTACGATTACTTTACCGAAGCCATCCTGGCTAAAAACAGCGGCACCCGCAGCGACTATGTTGCCAGCGAGGATGACGATGTCCTGGTGAGACTCATCGCCCGCGATCCCGACGCCCTGGGGTACTTCGGCTACGCCTACTACGAGGCGAGCCGCCAACGCCTCAAAGCGCTCGCGGTGGATAACGGTCAGGGAGCCGTGGCACCCTCCCAGGCAGCCGTCGAGCAAAACCGCTACCGGCCACTGGCGCGGCCTCTGTTTCTCTACGTCAACATCGTCTCAAGCCAGACCAAGCTTCCGGTACGGAAGTTCGTCGAGTTCTATCTACACGACGCTGAGCGCATCGTAAACACTGTCGGTTACATCCCCCTGTCGGCAGCAGGTTACCACATCGTCAACAACCACTTCTGGCGGGGCAAACGCGGCACAGTCTATGGCGGCAAGGCCCAGGTGGGTCTGACCATCCGCGAGGTACTTCTGAAAACCGCCAGTTTCTAGTCGCCTATCAGAGCGAACCAGACCGACCAGTCTGAACACGGGCTGTTACAAGCGGGCTACACCGTCCAGACCGGCTTCGCTACGAACGACTTTCGGGCATGCCTGCGCCGCTTGGGCAGCGAACGCAGGCCGGGGTGCTGTAGAACATCTGCAGCACCCCTATCTGCCTGACGGACCTGTACCGGATCTGTTTGGCTGCGGCAGTTCGAGTTCATCGAGTCTTTTTCTAAATCGGGTGCGCATGGCAAGCTCCGCCAGGTTATAGATAGGAATCCGGCGCAATTTTGCAACCGCAAGCACCGTGCGGACAGTGCCCTCCACCTGACCGTCCCCATCGGCGGGTGCCCAGCAAATAATGTAGGCGGAAGGGGTCTGGAGGTCTGCACCTAACACCTGATAGATGCTGCGGGTGTGGGCTTTACGAGCGAAGTCGTTGTAGTTTCTCCATTCGGGATGGACGCTCGCCGCTATCTGAGCGGCTTGCCGGATGGTCGCTGTGTCGGTGACGACAATACCTGAGCGATGGCCACCCGCACCGGTGTGGGACACAAAGATTTCAGCCTGCACACCCGCGCCTCTGACAAAAGCTTCTTCCGCTCCCTTGTTGGCTCCAGTGCGCAAAATCATGCCCAGGGCAGCGAGGTGCTGGGCTGCCAACATCAATAGAGCGTAGATATCAGGCGGTGCCTTCGAGGAGCCGCCGCCCGTGTAAAAGCGCATGTTCGGGACAAGAGGCAGGCTGAGAGAAGAACCCTGGCCGTCGGTCATGCTCACTCCTCGGAGTATCTTTGTCCATTGTCTCCAGCCAGTACCCGACTTCTCAAGTGCCAGGTGTAAAAAGCAGGTAGGCCAAAATCCTCACACTATCCTCCTTCCTGAGCCTGGGCTGCCGCTGCCTGCCTGGCTGCTTCTTCAGCCTGCCGTCTAGCCTCTTCTTCAGCCTGACGTCTAGCTTCTTCTTCAGCTAGACGTCTAGCTTCTTCTTCAGCTTGACGTCTAGCTTCTTCTTCAGCCTGGCGTTCAGCTTCTAGCTCTGCTTGTCGTTTTGCCTCTAGCTCTGCTTGTTGCTGGACCTCTAGCTCTGCTTGTTGCTGGGCCTCCAGTTCTGCTTGCCGTTCAGCTTCTAACTCTGCTTGCTGTTCAGCTTCTAACTCTGCTTGCTGTTCAGCTTCCAGTTCTACCTGCGCTTGTTGTTCTGCCTCTTCCTCAGCCTGGACTTGTTGGTCGGCCTGCTCCTGTTCTTGTGCTTCCTGGTCCTGCTGCTCGAAGTCGTAGGCTTGTTGTGTCAGTTCGTCGTCGGCGAGGTAACTTTCCAGATCCTCCTGGTCGGCGTACAAACCGGCTTCCGGCATCTGGTTCATGTCGTCG
>JANNPH010000164.1:0-19735 GCA_031399965.1 Gloeobacteraceae cyanobacterium SOY_34_metabat_159
CGTTGGCCGGGGGAATGACCATAGACAGTCTGGACGCGCATGACGGGCATGTGCTGACAAAAGGGCATGCTGGCGTTGCGGTCCTGCCAACTGTTCTCGCGTTTGCGGATGCGTTGCGCCAAATGGACGGCCAGGAGTTCCTGACCCAGATCGTGATTGGTTACGAAATCGCGACACGCGCTGGTATCGCGCTGCACGCCACGGCCAGCGACTACCATACCTCGGGCGCATGGAACACGATTGCCTGCGCGGCACTGGGTGCACGCAACCTGCAACTCGACCCGCAGCAAACCATGGAGGCGATGGGCATTGCCGAATACCATGGCCCACGCAGCCAGATGATGCGTTGCATCGACTACCCCACCATGGTCAAGGATGGTTCTGGCTGGGGCGCAATGACCGGCGTCAGCGCAGCCTTGCTGGCCCAGGACGGGTTCACCGGTGCCCCCGCCCTGACTCGGTTGAGGAGCACCGGGTGACCGGTAATCACTTCTTCAAGCACGCTCCAGATCCGCACGTCGTTGCGCTGGATCATCTTCTTGGCGGCCTTGATGTTGTTGACCAGGCCACGCTGGATCAGTTTATGGATGACAAAGGGCTGGAATAGCTCGATTGCCATCTCTTTGGGCAGGCCGCACTGGTGCAGCTTGAGCATGGGGCCGACGACGATGACCGAGCGGCCCGAGTAATCGACGCGCTTGCCGAGCAGGTTTTGCCGGAAGCGGCCCTGCTTGCCTTCGATGATGTCGGAGAGCGATTTAAGCGGACGGTTGTTGGCACCGACCACTGTGCGACCGCGCCGACCGTTGTCGATGAGGGCGTCCACCGCTTCTTGCAGCATGCGCTTTTCGTTGCGCACGATGATTTCGGGAGCCAGGATTTCCTGCAACCGGGCAAGGCGGTTGTTGCGGTTGATCACGCGCCGGTAGAGGTCATTCAAGTCGGAGGTGGCGAAGCGGCCACCGTCGAGTTGCACCATTGGCCGCAGGTCGGGTGGGATGACCGGGATAGCCGTGAGCACCATCCACTCGGGACGCGACCCGGTAGCGATGAAGTTGTCGAGGACGCGCAGGCGCTTGATGAGCTTGGTGCGCTTTTGACCTTTGCTCTCACCGAGGTCTTCGCGCAGGCGCTCGGCTTCCGATTCCATCTCAATAGAACCGAGCAATTCCCGAATCGCCTCAGCCCCCATCTTTGCCCAGCCCTCGGGCAGTTCGAGGTTGGACCCCTCGGCAAACATCTGGTCTTCAATCTCGATGTACTGGTCTTCGGTGAGCAGTTGCTTGTAGTAGAGATTGTCGGCGTTGCCGGGATTGAGGACGACATAGGCGTTGAAGTAGACCACCTGCTCGACATCGCGCAGGGGCATGTCCAGCAGCGTCGAAATGTAAGACGGAATCCCCTTCAAGTACCAGACGTGGGTGACTGGGGCAGCGAGCTTGATGTAGCCCATCCGGTGACGGCGCACTTTTGACTCGGTGACTTCAACGCCGCAGCGTTCGCAGACGATGCCCCGGTGACGGACGCGCTTGTATTTGCCGCAGTAGCACTCCCAGTCTTTGGAAGGCCCGAAGATCCGCTCGCAGAAGAGGCCGTCCATCTCGGGCTTGAGCGTACGGTAGTTAATCGTCTCGGGCTTGGTGACCTCGCCGACCACCTGGCCATTCGGCAGGGTGCGCTGTCCCCAATTCATCACCCGGTCCGGCGATGCGAGAGAAATCTTGATGTAGTCAAAACGCTGTTCCATTCTGGGCATGAGCTTTTACTCCCGTTCAATCCACGCGAAAATTGACGTCCGGTAAAAAACCTTAGACGTCCGAAAAGTCGTAACCCGGCAAAGCCTTCAACGTTGCAGTCCTGCTCAAAGTCGAATCTGTCTTGATGGGAATCCTCGTCCAGCTCTTTGATGCATGTCAGTCGGGTGAGGCTGGTGTGCGGGACGGCCGTGCAAACAGGGCATAGGTTCCCTTCTATTAGGAAAGCTGGATACCTAATGTAGTCTACCGGATCATGTACCGTCAAGAGTAGTTTTGTTACGATAACCCACACAGCTCAACTTCGCCATGCAAACCCCCCTCGACTGGGAACCCGAACACCAGCGCCATGCGCTCTTGCAGTTGATGCGCACGCTCTGTTATCGCGAAGGGCAGTTTACGCTCTCCTCCGGTCAGACAAGCAGCTACTACATCGACAGCAAAAAGGCGACCCTGCACCCGCTCGGCGCGCTCCTGGTCGGCGCACTCTTACTGGAGCGGTTGCCCGTGGAGACAGAAGCGGTGGGCGGTCTTACTCTGGGTGCCGACCCGATCGTCACCGCCATCAGCCTGGTCTCGGCGCTCAAGCGGCCCGATCAAGGCGTGGGGGCCTTTATCGTCCGCAAAGAAATCAAGAAGCACGGCAGCCAGCAGTGGCTCGAAGGCACTTCGCTTGCAGACGGCAGCAAAGTCGCGATTGTCGATGACGTGGTGACCACGGGCGCTTCCGGGCTGCAAGCCGCGGTCAAGGCCGAGGAAGCCCACTGTGAAGTGGTCAAAGTGCTCGCCCTCGTAGACCGCGACCAGGGCGGACGCGAACTCTACCGCGACCGGGGCTACGACTTCGAGGCCCTGTTTACCATCGACGACTTTCGGTCTGGAACGCGCTAGAATCTGCGGTAATCTTATCGACTTACTGGATTTATTGCGACCAACGCTATGACACTCGTCCTTAAAAAACCGTTCACCCTCAAAAAACACAGCATTCTGCCCGGCTTCGGCTTGAGCCTTGGGTACACGATCTTGTACCTGAGCCTGATTGTGCTGGTTCCACTTTCGGCAACTTTTTTTAAGACTGCTGCTCTGAGCTGGCCCGAGTTCTGGACGACGGTGACCGAGCCGCGGGTCGTCGCTTCTTACCGGCTTACGTTCGGCGCGTCGCTCGTCGCCGCTTTGATCAATGCGGTCTTCGGTTTTCTGGTGGCCTGGGTGCTGGTGCGCTACGACTTTCCGGGTAAGAGGCTCGTGGACGCAATGGTGGATCTGCCTTTTGCCCTGCCGACGGCGGTGGCCGGTATTGCCCTCACTTCGATTTACGCGAGCAACGGCTACATCGGACAGTACCTCGAACCGCTCGGTATCAAAGTCGCCTTCACCCCGATTGGGGTGGCCGTGGCACTCACGTTTATTGGCCTGCCTTTCGTAGTGCGCACGGTACAGCCGGTGCTGCAGGATATGGATACCGAAGTCGAAGAGGCGGCGGCAAGCCTCGGAGCCAATCGCCTGCAAACTTTCATCCGGGTGATCTTTCCTTCGATTTTCCCGGCACTGCTCACCGGTTTTACGCTCGCTTTCGCACGTGCCCTCGGCGAATACGGCTCAGTCGTCTTCATCGCCGGCAACCTGCCGCTCAAGACCGAGATTGTGCCGCTCATCATCATCACCAAACTCGAACAGTACAACTACGCGGGTGCGACGGCGATTGCCGTCGTCATGCTCGTCGCTTCTTTTGCCCTGCTGCTGGTGATTAACCTCCTGCAGTGGTGGACCCGCAACCGCCAACTTGCCAGGTAATTGAAATGGAAGGAAGTAGTCTAGTCGCCGCCCGGATTCCAACGGGAGGAAAAGCGAAGGTGAAGAGTACGGGGGAGAGTCCACTCGTGCGCTGGACTCTAATCACCATTGCTCTACTGTTTTTGAGCTTGTTTCTCTTTGTGCCCCTGCTCGCGGTCTTCGTGCAGGCTTTTGACAAGGGGGTTGACGTGTACCTCGCGGCACTCGTCGAGCAAGATGCCCTCTCCGCTATCGGTCTGACTCTGCTCACGGCCGCCATTGCCGTGCCGCTTAACCTCGTCTTCGGACTGGCCGCCGCCTGGTCGATTTCAAAGTTCGACTTTGTCGGCAAGAGCGTGCTCATTACACTGATCGACCTGCCTTTTGCCGTCTCACCGGTCATCTCGGGACTTATCTACGTGCTGCTCTTCGGAGCCCAGGGTGTATTTGGACCCTGGCTTATCGAGCGCAACGTTCAGATTATCTTCGCGGTGCCGGGCATTGTGCTTGCCACGATCTTCGTCACCTTTCCGTTCGTGGCCCGCGAACTGATTCCACTCATGCAGGACCAGGGTACTGAAGAAGAAGAGACGGCAATCTCGCTCGGTGCAAGCGGTTGGCAGACCTTCTGGCGGGTGACGCTACCCAACGTTAAGTGGGGATTGCTCTACGGGGTGATTCTCTGCAACGCGCGGGCGATGGGCGAATTTGGAGCGGTCTCGGTCGTCTCCGGCCACATCCGGGGACTTACCAACACGGTGCCGTTGCACATCGAAATTCTCTACAACGAGTACAACTTCGCAGCCGCTTTTGCCGTGGCATCGATCCTGGCGATGCTGGCCCTGGTCACCCTCGCTGCCAAGACCTTTGTCGAGTGGAAGTCCGAAGAACAAATGCGCGATGAGCAGCCGTAGCGACACGCTCAGCGCCTGGTTGTTTCTGGCCCCGGCGCTCGTGCTGTTGGGGCTTTTCGTGTTCTGGCCGGTTGCTTACCTGGTCTGGCTCGGTTTTACCGATGGCTCCCTGCGCGACCCGCTCTTCGTTGGCACCGCTAACTTCGAGCGACTTTTTAGCAGCGAACGCTTCCGGCAGGTACTGGTAAACACCGCCATTTTCACGGTCGGCTCGGTCGTACCGAGCGTGGTGCTTGCACTATTGGCAGCGGTCGCTCTGGTTCGCAAAGTACCGTTGCGGGGGTTTTTGCGGGCTTCTTACTTTTTGCCGACGATCGTTTCACTGGTTGCGGCGGGTGTCGCTTTTCGCTGGCTATTTCATCCGCAAGGCTGGATAAACGTTGCCATAGAAGCGTCTGGTGGAGTGCCGGTGAGCTGGCTTTCCAGTCCGACCTGGGCGATGCCGGTGCTGATCGCGGTTGCCACCTGGAAACAAATCGGCTTTAACGTCGTGATCTTCCTGGCCGGTCTTGCGGCAGTTCCCAGGAGTCGGTACGAGGCAGCTGAACTCGACGGCGCTTCTGAGTGGCAGCAGTTCTGGTACATCACCCTTCCCGGCATCCGCCCAACGCTGATTTTTGCCGTGGTGACGACGGTCATTTTCACTTTTCGCAGCTTCGAGCCGGTCTACGTGATGACCGGCGGCGGGCCGCTCAATACGACCAATATCCTGGTCTACTACGTCTACGAGCAGGCTTTCGGGTTATTCAACTTTGGCCTATCGGCAGCGGCGGCGGTCGTACTGCTCGTCGGGGTGCTTCTCGTCACTGCTATCCAGCTGTGGGTAGCAGGCGAAGAAAGTTAAAGGCCGATTGCAATCATCATCAGGCTGCCGATGCAGGCCATGCTGAGTGCCCAGGCACCCGAGCGGATAAAAGGCTGGTCGACGATATAGAAGAGACTATGGGCCGCCCGAAATACTAGAAACGCAATCGAGAGGTTGACTGCCCACGGACTCACCCGGCCTGTGACAAATACCATCAAGACGGCCGCTGCGAAGAGTGGAAAAGCTTCAAAGGCATTCTGGTGCGCCCAGACGGCGCGCTGGGCATGAGGAGGCAATTTGTCGAACATCGCCCTCGGCGCACTGAAGTCGTAACCCGACTGCAGTCGGGCGACCGCGACGACCATGAAGGGTGCATAGATTAAGGCAGCAGCAGCAACCAGGCAGTAGAAAGGCACAATCGAGGTAGACATAGCCAACGTTTGGGTGACACTTCGCCTTTCAGTGTACTGGTGGCTGGCTCATGGGTTTGATCCTGCCCCCACGATTCGCTGGTAGTCCCCGAACATTTACTTTTGGGCGAGGGCCCGACGCACTGCTCTTATTTCGGTCGCCCCGAGAAACCGGCCGCCTTGCGCAGTGCATCGGCATCGAGTAATTTTCCGCCCAGCATTACGACCCGTGTCTGCCGCAAATCGCCAATCCTGAGCGAAGGATCGCCATCCACCAGTACCAGATCCGCTACTTTACCGACTTTGATCGAACCCGTCTTTTTATCTGCTCCCACGAGTCGTGCGGGCGCAATGGTGGCTGTGGACAATGCCTCAGCAGGGGTTAGCCCCGCTTCGACATAGATTTCCAGTTCGCGAATAATCTCGATTCCTGAACCATCGGTACCCGCCACGATCGGCACTCCAGCTTTGTGCATAGCGGAAACCAGTGCCTTCATCTGGGCGAAGCTGGCGCGGTAATCGGTCCGGGTCAGATCCTTGGGCACCGCGAATCCGCCCTGGCGGAAACCGCGTTCGGTGGTCGGCGGCAGTGTCCCGGCAAAGGGCGAATAGGCTGGGGAAAGGTCGCCATTGTCGGGCACGTACAGACCTTCAAAGGCCACCATGGTCGGGTCGCTGACGATCTTTTTCTTTGCCATGGTGGCAATAATCGTCTTCATCGGTTCGGCGTTGAAATCGGTATCCTTTGCGTAACGTCCTGGCCCTTCAAAGCGTTGAATGCCATTTGAGACTTTGATCACGTCATTGGGCATGGCCTGCATGATCACCCAGTTGATATGAGTAATCTCGTCGTAGCCCGCGTTGATCGCGTCTATTGGACGGATACCGGCCGGCACATGGCCATGCACATGCAGGCCCAGTCGATGGGCTTCGGCAATGCTCGGCCCCAGCCAGGTGGGGTTGAAGGTGCCATAGAATTTGACGCCTACGAAGCCGCTTTTCTTGGCCTTCTGCACCGCTGCAATGGCTTCGGCCTGTGAGGTCACGACATTGGCGAACTGTGCTGTATACGGACCCTTACCATCAATCAGCGATGAGGCATAGACATTAGGGGAGAGCAGTTCGCCTTTGGCAATGCGCTCGAGACGTGCGATGGTCAGTTTGTCGTTATTGCCCGGATCGCGGACCGAGGTGACGCCGAGGGAAAGCTCCTGCGGCCCGGTGTAGTCATCGCCAATGTGCATATGGCAATCCCACAGGCCAGGAACCAGGGTTTTGCCAGTGCCGTCGATGACCTGCGTTGCCGCTGTGAGCTTCACCTGTGCTGCCGGACCCACATTGGTGATGAGTCCTTTATCGACCACGACTGTCTGGCCGGACCGAAATACCCCGGCATCGGCATCGAACATCCGCACATCCGTAAAGGCCACCGCCCCGGTAGGTGTCTTGACCAACGCCTTTGCCAGTTCCGGCGACCTGGCCGCGAGCGCCGTGTCCTGAGCTTTTTGCAGTCGGTCAAGCTCTCCCTCATAACCGAGGGGCAACCAGGCTATACCAACAGCCAGCCCGAAAAACTTGCCCTGAGCATCAGCCCAGATGGGTATGGGCGAATTGCTGATGCCGCTCACGGCCCAGGCCGTCACGGTCTTTTTCGTCGGCCCAGTTCCGACCTCGATGCTGGTCAGCTTTTCGGCGCGGGCCTTTCCACCGGGCAGTAGTGCCAGGGTCTTGTCGGGGCTCGCAAGCAGCCGCTCGATGAACCAGGCATTGCCATCCACCGTGCCGCCGACCGCAACGTAAAAGGCCGGGTTCCCGTAGGCCGCCGAACCGCCATCGATCTGGCTTTTCCACACCGCTTTGCCATCGGCAATGCTGAAGTTCTCCCCGGCATCACCCTGGGGCGTCACCCCGCGCACGGTCACTTTCGCAGGCATCCCGTCCGGCCCGGCGACCCCGGTCTGGTCCACTGCCCAGATCTGTCCGCGCAGGTTGAGGCTTTCACGGCTGACGCGGCTACCGTCGGCGGCGGTCCAGAGGTAGCTGTCCCCATGCTTACCGGCAGTGGAGAGGATAGTGAAACGCCGAGCATCGGCGGGCGGTTTGGCCAGATCTGGTGTGGGCACCTGTGCAAACACCGCAAAAGAGGTGGCAAGCGCGGCAAAGACGATACCCGAAGTGCGGAACAATTTCATAGCGAACTCCTCTTGTATGGTCATTCTACGAGGGCGAGCACCAGAACGTTCATTAGCGTCCCCGTGAGCTAGAGGGTGTTCAGGCCTGGACAAGCTATCAATCTTTGATAGTGCGGATCATCGTAAAAACCGGAGGTTGCCCATGCCCTCAAGCTATGTAATCGGTGAGCATTTCGAGGATTTTATCAAAACCCGGATCAGTCAGGGCCGCTATGTCAGCGCCAGCGAGGTGATCCGTGATGGCCTGCGCGTGCTCGAAGAACGGGAAAAGCTCCGCGCCCTGAAGCTCGAAAGCTTACGGGCTGAAATCCAGCGCGGCATCAACAGCGGCCCTGGTCGGTCTATCGAGGAGGTCACTGACCAGCTCAAAGCGCGTTACCAACAATGGACAGACAAAGGCGCACCTGCTGATGCGCTGTGAGATCTCCCCGTTAGTCCCCCACCTCGTTGAGCAGCGAGATCACCCAGGCGGCGGCGATACTCCCCAGCACGACCACCTCCAGGGCGATGAGCGTGGGTGCCGCTCGGCCGGGGCGTCTCAGGCGCAGGCCGGCCCACCAGGTTTTCATCTGGGCTGACCACAGGGTGGGGCTTTCCTCGGTGCGGTAGCGCCAGTTCACCATCGACAGCAGCAACGGCACCCCGCCCACCTTCGCGTGGACGAGTACGTGGAGCGCGACACAGACGACGACTGTCAGCCAGCCGCTCAGGTGAACGTAGTACCAGGCGTGGTCGAGTTCGCCCCTGGGCAACCACTTTTCGTCCATCATCTTGCCGCTGAAAAGCGAGAGGGTG
Source organism: Gloeobacteraceae cyanobacterium SOY_34_metabat_159 (assembly GCA_031399965.1). Taxonomy (GTDB): domain Bacteria; phylum Cyanobacteriota; class Cyanobacteriia; order Gloeobacterales; family Gloeobacteraceae; genus JANNPH01. The sequence goes on from JANNPH010000164.1 coordinate 8,644, forward strand.
AGGGCCAAGAGCGTGAGCGTATTCAACACCTGTCCGAGGCTGTACCACCATGCAGGCCGCCCCACTTGGCCCAGTTTTGCAAGCGTGTCCGGCTGAACGAGTCGCTTCTGGCCCTGGTGGAATGCGTAGAGGGCAAAGACCGGGAAGATCAGCAAGGCAAGCAGTCCAAAGGTGCCATGGATGCCTTCTATCTCCTCGAACCTGGGCAGTGGCACCCTTCCCCACCTGCCGTCGTAGGTGTCGTAAGTCCAGAAAGCAGTGATAATCGCTCCCACAACAAAGAAGCCGGTCAACCCGTGAAGAATGCGCAGGACGAGCGGCTGGTAGGGTGACAATTGTTTCATCGGCTCACGCGGTCAGTAATCTGCACAACCAAAGGCTTTCTTACCCATTGCAGTTTATCAGCGGCCGACATGTCCAACCAGCGCAAACCGCACAGACTACCTTGGACGGCCACTTCCTCAACTTATTGATAGTGCCTGCGGGGGCATCACCCCGGGGAATTTTTCGGTGCAGCAAGAGTTTTAAGCACGGCGCGGGCAGCCTCGATCTGGCGCGGGCTGAAGTCGGACGCACGCAGCCTTTCTAGATAGCGCGTATTCAAGTAGCGGCGGTCAAGGCGAATCGCTTCGCGGTAAGCCTCGCGGGCACGCTCAGGCTTACCGGCACTGGCTGAGGCGATGGCAAGGGCTACTCGGGGGTGGGGGTTCAGTGGGTCGAGGCGAACCGACTCGTCGGCACTTTGCACGGCCTCGGTAAACTGACCCAGTTCCCACTCGGCAAGGCTCAAGTTGTAGTAAGCCACTTCGTTGTCGGCTTTAAGCCGGATGGCCTGGCGATTGGCTTCTCGGGCCAGGGGATATTCCTGGGTAAATAGATAAATCACACCCAGGGCGTTGAAAGCCTTTTCGTTTGCCGGGTCGAGCTTCGTAGCGCGGGTGAGCACTGTAATCGCCTCGCGGTCGCGATTTTGCAGGTGCAGATACCAGCCCAGGTTGATGCAGGCATTCACCTGCCGGTTGCGACCGGCCCGAATCCCGGCTTCCTGTAAAGCACAGTTGCGTTCACGGACAGCCAGTGTCTGGGCACCCACCGGCATAACCGGTGCGACCACAGCAAGCCAGAGTGCACAAAATATCGGCAACCGGAAATGTGGCGCGTTTTGGGCTGGGTCGGCGTTTTTCATGGCGGGGTCTGGGACCATAGGACACTCTTGGTAAGATGATCTCGTTTCCTGTTGTTGAGGTGCCGATGCCCCGCGTCTTGCTCGTTCGTCACGGCCAGAGTACCTGGAATGTCAAAGGCCGCGTGCAGGGGCGCTCGGATCACTCGGTGCTGAGTGAAGCAGGACAGGACCAGGCCCACGCTACCGCCGAATTGCTCAAGGACATCCAGTTTGAGTCCGCGTATTCAAGTCCCCTGCAGCGTGCCCGCCAGACAATGGAGGCGATCGTGACTCTGCAAAGTGGCCTGAAAGTCGAGTTTGACGACCGGCTGATGGAAATTGACCTGCCCGGCTGGGAAGGACTCGACCACGATCAACTCGCAGCCCAGTTTCCAGTCGAGCACGCAGTCTGGCGCGAGACGCCTGAAAAACTGGAGCTGAACGGCTTTCTACCGATCGTCTCACTCTGGGAGCAGGCCCGCTCTTTCTGGAAATTTCTGCTGAGCCAGGACCAGCGCGGCTGCGTGCTGATCGTCGCCCACAACGCGATCAACAAAGCCCTGCTCGGGACGGCCCTCGGTCTTCCTCCCAGCGTCTACAAGTCGCTACTGCAGTCGAATACGGGCATCAGCGTGCTCAACTTCGACCGCGACGGCTATGCCCAGCTCGAATCGCTCAACCTGACAGCTCACAGCGGCAAACCCCTGCCGTCCTACAAGCGCGGAACACGCCTGCTGCTGGTCCGCCACGGGGAGACAGATTGGAATCGGGCGGAGCGCTTCCAGGGACAGATCGATGTGCCCCTCAACGCTCAGGGTGAAGAGCAGGCCCGGCAGGCAGCCGAATTTCTGCGCGAAGTCAAAATTGACCGGGCCTTTTCAAGCCCGTTGCTCCGCCCAAAATCGACGGCGCAAGCCATCCTGCAGTGCCATCCCGAGGTCAAGCTCGAACTATTACCTGCCCTGCAAGAAATCTCCCACGGTCAATGGGAAGGCAAGTTTCGGGCCGAGATCGAGGCGCTCTTTCCGGGGCAACTCGACCTCTGGCAGCGCGAACCCCACACTGTCCAGATGCCGGGGGGTGAAAACCTCACCCAGGTCTGGGAGCGGGCACTCACCGTCTGGCGGCAGATTGCCGAACAGGTCGGCACTGGGACAGGACTCGTCGTCGCCCACGACGCCATCAATAAAGCGATCATCGCCGGGGCGCTTGGGGCCGGGCCGGAAGACTTTTGGCGATTCAAGCAGGGCAACGGCTCCGTAACCGTCATCGACTACCCCGAGGGTCCTGGCGGGCATGCGCAGTTGAGCGCAGTCAATATCACAACTCATCTGGGCGGTGTCATCGACTGCACGGCTGCCGGGGCACTCTAAACCTGTAAGCAGCTGTGTGAACATTCCACCCATTAACCGAGCCAAAATAGCGGTGGACTGGCATGTTCATTTTGCGCCCAGACCTGCTATTTTCGCAGACGAGCGCCAAGGTCCGAGACGAACGAGGAGAGCATGGCACCCAAAATCCGATACAGGGGCTTTCTCAGGCAGACCGACGCCCGAGATGCAACTGGCGGTGAGCAGGCACGCCTCTCTCTATCTGACACCGAGGCGACTACCTTTGGTCGCTCGACGACCTGCGAGATTGTGCTTGACTCGACACTCTACAGCGGTGTCTCGCGCAACCACGCCCAGATTTGCCCGTGCGTGGGTGACAGCACCGGCTGGCAAATCTCAGACCTGGGAAGCGCCAACGGCACCTTTATCAATGGGCGACTGCTGGAGGATACGCACCTCCTGCAAGACGGCGACCGGATCATGCTCGGCCAAAATGGCCCGGAGTTTCGATTCGAAATGGAGCGCATCCGGCTCTCGCTCTCGCGACCCAACTCGGCTGATGCGAGGGGCGACGCGATGAGCCTCACCCAGTTGCTTCCAATTACTTCGACCGGCAGCGACCTGCTCGACAAAGCCTACTTGATACCCGGCGCACTCACGGTCATCTTTGTGGTCGGCATGTTCAGCACGGCCGGTCGGCCACTGCTGTTTAATTTATTGCTGGCGCTCTACTTGACCGGGGCCGGTTATTTCTTCATCTACCGGCTCTGCGGCAAACAAAAGCCCTGGTGGGTAGTGGTCGGGGCGGCCCTCAGCACCTGTCTGTTGCTCTCAAGCCCGCTGATGGATCTGCTGTTTTCAGTTTTTCGCTACTGGCTACCGGGCGACACCGACGCCCTCATCGAGCGCATTCGGCAGGGAGAAGCAGTCGGCTTTATCGAGCAACTGACCACGTTCTTTTTCGGGGCAGGTCTACTCGAAGAACTGGTGAAAGCGCTGCCGGTACTTGGTGCCTATCTATTGGGCTCGCGGCTGCGCACGCCCTGGCGCGAATCGCTCGGCGTGCTCGAACCGCTCGACGGCATCTTACTCGGTGCCGCTTGCGGCATGGGCTTCACGCTCTTTGAAACCCTTGTCCAGTACGTGCCCGCGACGATCATGAGCATCACTGCCCAGGCCGGAACCGGGGCCGGCGAGATGGCCGGGTTGCAGTTGCTTATCCCGCGCCTGATTGGCAACGTGTCAGGCCACATGGCCTACAGCGGCTATCTCGGCTACTTTATCGGCCTCGGTGCACTCAAGCGCTCGGCTACCAGGCGCTGGTCGATTATCCTCATCGGTTACCTGAGTGCTGCTTTACTCCACGCCCTCTGGAACTCAGCAGGAGTGCTCGGCGATCCGGCACTGGCGCTTGTCGGCGTGACCGCCTTTGCCTTTTTGATGGCGGCAATTCTCAAAGCCCGCCAGCTTTCACCGAACCGTGCCAGGAATTTTGCCACCCAGGTCACCATTCCCCGCGAGGACCTGCACCGGCAATAGTTTGTCTATCGCCTGCTAATAGAGTGCCTTGCAACTGCCCTGGGAGCGCAGCTTCTCCAGGGCTTGAGCGTAAGCGGTCCGGTTAGGATAGCCCATCTTCACCTGGCCCCCGTCGTTGATAGTCAGGTAGGGGGCCTGGATCTTCTCGCAATTTTTAGCCAGGTCCAGATCAACGAGCACGGTCACTTCATCGAGGCCGCTCGCTTTGCGTTCTTTGAGGGCGTAGCGCTTAACTGAGGAGACGATATCAGGATCGGTGGCGGCAGCTGGAACACTTGCGTAAACCAGTTGGCGGGACTTGCTGGTCGTGCTCACACTCCGCGTTCTGAGCACCTGAATCGGCACTTCCGCGGCCAGGAGGCAAAAGCACGAACTCATTACCATCAGGACCACGAGCACCAGGCATTTCATGTGAGCATTCATCGCAACACTGGCAAGATTGTACTGCCCGCTGCTCTCCAGCGGATATCGGCGGTGGTCGTTTCACTGCGACGGCAGCTTAGTAGGATGGAGGAGCCGTTTCTTGCTGAATGCCGACTCATGCCGAAAGCAACCTGGAATGGAACCGTGCTCGCTCAAAGCGACGCCTGCGAAGTGGTCGAGGGCAACTACTATTTCCCACCCGACGCCATCAACCGACAGTACTTCAAAGAGAGCAGCACCCACAGCACCTGTCCCTGGAAGGGAGTGGCGAGCTATTACGACGTCGAGGTGAACGGTCAGGTCAACAAAGACTCTGCCTGGTACTACCCGACGGCAAAAGACGCCGCCAAAAATATCGAGGGCTACGTCGCTTTCTGGAAAGGCACGAAGGTCGAAGCCTGAACATGGATAGGTCCGGCCTACTGGCGATTCTTGCTTTTTTACTCACGCTCATCGCCGGGCTCGGGCCGGTCCTTGGACTCTCACCGGCCCTTGCCGCCTGCTCGGTGGCCCTGCTACTGGGCGTTTTTTCACTCGACCAGTTTTTCTTTCAGGGCCGACTTTCGACACTTGTAGTCGGTCTGCTGCAGGAGCGTCAACGCCAGTGGCGTATCCGGGTCGCCCTGCACGAGGCCGGTCATCTACTGGTTGCTCATCGCCTCGGCTTGACGGTCGAGGACTACACGCTCGGGGCCTGGGAAACTTTTCGGCGCGGCTACGGCGGTAGCGGCGGCGTCGTACTGGCCCTGCCGACAGGACACCTCACCATCGAGACCATCGAGGCTTACTGTGCCACCTGGCTTGCCGGTGGTCTCGCCGAGCGCCTGCACTACCCACAGGTGCTCGGGGCCGGTGAAGACCTGGAAAAAATCCGGATGTTGCTCTCGGCTGCCGGGCGCACCGGTAATATCCCGCCCCAGAGCCTGCGCAACCGGGCCGAGCGGCGGGCGCGCGGCATCCTGACGGCTGAAAAAGAAATCCACGAAACTCTCGCTGCCCAGATGTTGCGCAACGAGAGTATCGAAAACTGCCTGGAGCTACTCGGCGCTAGCTCTGCAGATCCTTTGCCAGATAATCGAAGTACTTGCTAGCTTCGCCTGCAGCCTCGGCTCCAACTACCGAAGCGACCACTTCGCGCAGGGCGTTAATGCCCTTGATGGTGGCGTCAATCGGCACGCCAAGCGAAGTGTAGGTCTCTTTGAGGCCACTGAGGACGTACTCGTCGAGCAGGCTCGTATCCCCGGCCACCATGGCAAAAGTTGCGTAGCGCAGGAAGTACTCCATGTCGCGAATGCAGGCGGCAAAGCGACGGGCGTAGTACATGTTGCCGCCGACGCGCGTCAGACTGCTGTAGAGCAACGCCTTGGCGGTCGCCTCTTTGATGATCGACTGGGCATTGGCGCTGATCGCCGCAGCCGAGCGCACCCGCAATTCGCCGGATGAAAAGTAAGCTTTCAATTGGTCGAGGGCAGCATTATCAAGGTATTTGCCCTGGGCGTCGTACTTGTTAATGACTGCGCTGATGGCGTCCTTCATGTGTTTCCGATGCTCAAAGTGGTCTCCTTGCGCGAGTGTACCTTTTATTGGCCGGGTTGTCCTGCCTGACGCGTCAGAAACTCAACATTCACCCGATCTCCCGGTTTCAACCGCAACTTCCCGGCCATCCCGGCATTCAGTTCGATCACCTGATCGATCGGGGCCGCCGCATTCTTCGGTCCGTAGGTCGGGCACTGAGGCGTCTTGCAGGGCGGCACGTTCTGGGCGATATCGACGAGCTTACCCCGGTGGACAAAAAGCATGTCGAGCGGAATGAGCGTATTGCGCATCCAGAAACCCGCCGGTCGCGCGGGCTCGAAGACAAACACCATGCCCGCATCCTCGGGCATCTGGGTGCGAAACATCAACCCGACCGATTGCTGTCGGGATGTGCGTGCCACCTCCAGCTTGAATGTTTGATTGTCCAGGGTGACTTTCGCCTCGAAGGGCAAACGCTGCGGCTGCCCCTCCTGACCCCAGGCAGAGGACGTCATCGCTCCCGTCAGACACAACCCGACCACCGTCAGACTTAAAACTTGTGACAAGGTTTTGTGGGGCTCGGTAGTTGCAGTGTTGATGGTGTGCACTTTCGCGGATACCGGCAAGATAGATTGCATTTTTATCATAAGCAGGCGGCAGCTGAGTGCCCCAGTTGTGCACCCGCCTGGAGTCGCTTTGTAGGGACTCCCGTGAACTCAACGAAAGCCAGAGAAAGGCCCGTGATTCTCGCTCCTACCCATAAATACCTGAGCCCTTCCCTATAGATCTATAGGACTCTGGCGGTCGGCCAGTTCGTCCCGCCTGGAGGGCGGCTCCAGAACGATTTGGAGAAAGTCATGGAACTGTTGCTGATTATTATTGCCCTGGTGGCGCTGTCCATCTTCGATCGGCCTGCTGCTGCTCGCACCCGTCGCTCGAGCCGCAACGTGCCGACACCCACCCCGGAGAAAACCCCGGCCGCGAGTGATCGAGGAGCTGAGCGCACTGACCAGCAGCAGCCTATTGCCCTTGACGGTGCTTACTTGATGGGGGGCGTCGTCTCGGGGATGTAGGGGACTGGGCAGGTGTTGGAATTGACCTGGGTGCTGTCGATAGCGACAACGCTCGTATTTGGGCGGTTGACGGTATTGCCGGGCCGGGTGGAGTTGAAGGTAATGTCGCAGGCCGGTAGCTCGACCCGTGGGGATTTTGGTTCTGAATCTTTGGTCGAATTTTGCGTACTGGTATCGCTCGGCGTAGAAGGAGTCTGGGCCAGGACACCAGGCTGGGAAGCAAGTAACAGGCCCGTGAGCAGCAAACCGGCAGTTGACATTCTCATCGAAAATTCCTCTGCGAAAGGACTGTACCTCACATAGTAAAGGAGCCGGACCTGCCGAACCAGCCACGCCGGTTAGACTTCAGCCAGATCTTCTTCGTCCCACAATTGCTGGGCGAGTTCAGCTGCACAATCGCTATCGGGGTAGTAGCCTGGGGGTCTGACTATCGTGCCGTGGATAAACAGGCCGTCGAGACGCCTGAATGCCGCCTGCCAGGCGTCGTAGATTCCCCCTTTGTATTCGGCCAATCCCTGGTAGGTGAAGAGCACTATCCCGCAGTCAGTGATAAAAAGCTTTGGATTTGTATGTGTTAGCAGCATAAAGTGACCCTCTCGATCGGACGAAAGTGGATATGCACTGAGACTCAATCAAGTAGTGCTGGAACGCAGCTCACGCTCCAGTCGGTATTCCACCTGCTACAGGGCACTGCTCCTTGGCAAGTCTTCCTGGATCCCATAGAGCCTCGACAGGGGAGTTCATCGGATGGGAAAAAGGTGTGTGCGGTCTTTTTGGTGGCACAAGTGCCGTCACCACGATTGGCCCAGTGAGACGAAACTCTCACTGGACCTGCTGGAGCGGGTCGTCAGTAGGTAGGGTTGGATTGTTATTGGCCTGGTGGTGGGGGCAGATCTTCTGCCCCCACCAATCACGAGAGAGGCACGCCAGGGAATAGCAGGATGTGGCATTCAACCGGGGGGTGTCAGCTTTCGAATAAATTACTCCGCCCATTGCCGACCGGTTCGCCCGAACATCAGCAGGTGAGCCGGGTTTTTCGTCAGAAGATACCGCTGTATTCCCCTGGAAGTACCCAGCTTCCGACAAAGCTCCAATAGCGGTATCACAGCTCGGACCTCCTGCGAGATGACTCAACTCACCAGACCCGGCAGACCTGGTCGCGGACCATCGGTTCGCCTGCTTTGCAACTGAAAGCCTGGCGGAACTCCTCCATGTTGGAGACGACCCCGTTTACCCGGTAGCGCCCAAGCGAGTGGGGATCGGTGAGGGTTTGCAGGCGCTTCACCTGGTCAGTCTGATTGGTGCACCAGACCTGGCCCCAGCCGATGAAGAATCGCTGTTCGGGGGTGAAGTTGTCGCGCAGGGTTTTAGTCTGGTTTGCCAGGGTTTCCATCAAGGCCATGTAGGCGATGCGCACGCCGCCGTTGTCGGCGACGTTCTCGCCCAGGGTGAGGCGTCCGTTGAGTTTGACGTCGTCTACTGCCGTGTAGCCGCCGTACTGGTCGGCGACGCAACTGGCGCGCTCTTCAAAGGCTTTGGCGTCAGTCGGTGTCCACCAGTCGCGCAGGTTGCCCCGCTCGTCGTACTGGCGGCCCTGGTCGTCGAAGCCGTGGGTTAATTCGTGCCCAATTACCGCTCCGATGGCACCGTAGTTGACCGGGTCGTCGATTTTGTTGTCGTAGAAGGGCGGTTGGAGGATACCGGCCGGAAAGTTGATGTTGTTGTTTTGTGGGTCGTAGTAGGCGTTGACCGTGGCGGGCGTCAGGTACCACTCGTTTTTATCGACGGGCTTGCCGATTTTGTCGAGCTGGCGCTTGAATTCAAAAGCTTTGCTGCGCTGAGAGTTGCCGAGGGCGTCGCCGGGGGCGATTTTGAGGGCCGAGTAGTCGCGCCAGCGGTCGGGGAAGCCAATCTTGTCGGTAACGGTCTTGAGCTTGACGAGGGCCTGCTGCTTGGTGGTCGAGGTCATCCAGTCGAGGGTGTTGATGTCGGTTGCCATCGCTTTTTCAAGAGCCGCTACCAGTTTCAGCATGCGCGCTTTGCCCTCGGCACCGAAGTTTTCAGCAACGTAGACTTTGCCCAGATCCTCGCCGAGGTCGTTGTCGGTGGCCTGGACGCAGCGCTTCCAGCGGGGCCGCAACTCTTTTGCGCCGGTGAGGGTTTTACCGTAGAAGTCAAAGTTTTCGTTGACGAAGGGCGTACTCAGCAGCGTTGCCGAGGAGCGCACCAACTGCCAGCGCAGATAGGTCTTCATCGCATTCAGGTCCGAGGACACCAGTTTGTCGGTCGTCTGCAAGAAGCCCGGAACGGCAACATTCAGGCTGGCAATGGGTGGAGCCTGCGCACTCTTCAAGTAGGCTTCCCAGTCGAAGGCCGGGGTCAGGGCTACCAGTTGAGTGCGCGTCCGCTTGTTGTAGAGCAAATTTGGGTCGCGCCGCTTCACCTTGTCAAGCGAAGCCCTGGCAAGTTCGGTCTCGAACTTGAGGACTGTCTGCGCACTACTCACCGACTCCGCCGGGGTGACACCGGCGAGTCGAAACATCTTCTCGATGTGGGCGGTATAGGCTTTGCGCGTGGCAACCGATTTCGGGTCCGCCGCGAAATAGTAGTCGCGGTCGGGTAACCCGAGCCCGCCCTGGTCTACTTCGGCAATCACCAGGGTGGCGTCTTTGGCATCCTGGGTCGAGGAGAAAGTGAAAAAAGCGCGTACGCCGATACTGTGCAGGTGGGCGAGGGCTGCCGGCAGGTCACGGCGGTTGCGGATGGCGGCGATCCGGTCGAGTTCGCCCTTGAGTGCGGCTGCCCCGAGGGTGTCTATTTTCTTTTCGTCCATGCAGGCGGCGTAGTAGGTGCCGATCTTCTCGGTTGCTCCCTGGGGCCGGACGGCGGATCGTTCGAGGATATTTTTAAGCTTTTCACGGTTGCGCTCGGCCAGTTCGTTAAATCGGCCCCAACTCGACTGGTCCGCCGGGATCGGGTTTTGCTTGAGCCAGCCGCCGCAGGTGTACTGATAGAAATCCTGGCAGGCAGGCGTGCTCGGGTCGAGGGCCGACAAATCGAAGCTCGGTCCCCCCACGGGCTCGGCGGCGAGGAGCGGGCTTGCCGTAATCAATAAGGCGATACCAAAACCGAGAGTGGGTAGACGCATGGTTCCTCGCAAGAAGACAGGGAGCGGGTTGTCAGTCTCAAAGCATACCGCCCGCGAGGCACCAATTTCACCCCAAAGCCGCTCACAATTGCTCGCAAAACCTGCCGGACACACGCGCCAAAACCGAGGAGCGCACTTTCATGTGCGCTCCTCGGTTTTCAGCCTTTGACGCAGACCACCTGCTTGAGGGTGGCAACCACCTGCACGAGGTCCGCCTGCTGGGCCATCACCTGCTCGATGGGCTTGTAGGCGCCGGGGATTTCATCGAGGATGCCCTCGTCTTTGCGGCACTCCACTCCGGCGGTCTGAGCAATCAGGTCGTCGAGAGTAAAGTGCTTTTTGGCCCTGGTCCGCGACATGAGGCGACCAGCTCCGTGGGCGCACGAACAGTAGCTGTCCGGGTTGCCCTTGCCGCGCACGATGTAAGAGCACGCTCCCATCGAACCCGGAATGATGCCGTAGTCGTCTGCCTGGGCGCGCACCGCCCCTTTGCGGGTGACGTAGACTGACTCGCCGAAGTGCGTTTCGCGCTCGGCGTAGTTGTGGTGGCAGTTGATGACGAGCAACGGCTTGAAGGGCTTACCGCCCGCCAGGTGCCGTTCGACCACCTGTTTGAGGCGGTCCATCATCACCTCGCGGTTGAAGCGCGCATATTCCTGTGCCCACTGCAAATCGTGCCAGTAGCCAGCAAATTCAGCCGTACCCGCAACGAAGTAGGCAAGGTCCGGGTCGGGAAGAGCGGTTTCGCTCAGCTTTGCCAGGTTTTTTGCCGTATCGATGTGTCGCTGGGCAAGCATGTTGCCGATCCCGCGCGAACCGGAGTGCAACATCAACCAGACTGCGCCCTCGGTATCGACGCAGACCTCGATGAAGTGGTTGCCGCCCCCGAGTGAACCCG
>JANNPH010000248.1:0-24208 GCA_031399965.1 Gloeobacteraceae cyanobacterium SOY_34_metabat_159
AGATGGACAAGGTAAAGCTTGGGCATGGCTGACTTCCGGAGGTTGTACCGGTGTAGCGCAGGTTATTATGCTCGTCAAATATTGCGTGTCTGCCTACTAGGTGCCATGAGCAGCGTACGAGAGGACGGATTATATGAATTCTGCTCCGTTCCCCTCTTATAGATGTAGCTCTTCGGGGGTGAGCTTTCCTTATTCGGTATTAGACTTTTAATATATTTCGCAAAAAACAGCGCTTGGCAGGCTCATTGCGATTGCCTTGATTAGGAAATAACGGAATCGGATAGGAACTCTGACCATTTGGCTCAATTGCGCAGGCTTTTAGGGAAGCGAAGTATCCTGAAGAGTGAAGCGTCCAGCCATTTCATGGAAGTTCAAAATCAGCCCCTCACCCTTCAAGAATTTCTCGCGCTACCTGACGAGGACCAAGGCTGTGAGTTCTTTGCCGGTCAGGCGATTCCAAAAATGTCCCCGAAGTTTTTTCATGCCTCTGTACAATCGGCTCTGCTCATTTTGCTGACCCAGTGGTGCCGGGGCAAAGGCCGGGTCAGAACAGAGTGGTCTGTGTTGTTGAAGCACGATGGTCAGGACTGGGTACCAACACCAGATTTGACCTATGTCTCTTTCGAGCGATTGCCGCGAAGCTGGCTGAGAGACGAAGCCTGTCCTGTCCTTCCAGAATTGGTAATCGAGATCATCTCCCCAGGTCAGACCTTTGGGCAACTGATCACCAAGGCGACCAACTACCTTGGCGCAGGCATCACCCAGGTCTGGGTGATAGATGTTGAGGCGCGGACACTGACGGTCTTTTCATCAGGCACACTTCCCCTCACTTTTACCGGGGCGCAGACCCTGACAGGCCTGGTATTGACAGATTTTGTACTGACCCCTCAACAACTGTTCGAGCAATCAGAATTGAGTTGATGCGGACCTGGGAATGCATGTAGGCACGGACCTTTGCCGTAAGCGCAACTGCTGTATGTGGCCATGAGCCGTGCAGTAGACATCGTCATAACCTGCTACCACAACTCAGAATTTAACACTGGCTTTGAGGAGCGCTCAGGAAAGTGAGCTAAAGGCCGTGACAGACCGGAAGGACAAGGCATGTCAAGATAGTTTCGTGAACCTGGCACTCAGCGGTAGTTATGAGCACGCGTCTTGTTGAGTTGGTCGTCGCCCTTATTAGCTCCCTGTCTGTCGATGAGCGTTGCCTCCTCGAAGAAAAGCTCTATCTCGCTCAGGATAATGTACACACGACAGCATTGATGCGGCTGGCTGAGCGTGGTGGAAGCCTCGGCTTTCTGAATAGCGAACCAGATCTGTACAGTCTTGAGGATGGAGAACCACTCCTTTGCTGAGAGAAGGCGATGTGGTTCTGGTCCAGGGAGAACAGTCGAGGTGGACGACGCTGAGGAAAATGAACGGCTAGGATACTCATAGAGATACGAATGAAACCCCAGTGTCAGATTCGATGCGCTATCTAACAGATCAGCAAGGCGAACGCATCGGCGTCCTGCTCGACCTGGAATCCTATCGGCACTTGGTGGACCGGGCAGAGCGCAATTCTGAGCGCCTGGAAGATCTCAGTCGCGAGGAATTGCAAGCATTGGCTTTGGCCAGACTTGCCCCCGACGCTCAAGCTTTGCTCGACATCCTGCTGACCGGCAATGTAGAAGGCACTCTCTCGCCCAAAGAGACCATCCAGTTGGACAGTCTACTGGCTCAGGCCGATCATCTTACCCTACTGGTAGCCCGTGCCCGCCTTGCTCTTCGCAAGCTGGATGGAGCGCCTGAAGGTCAGTGAGCCTGTACATCCCGTCGGATCTGCGGCGCGAGGTTAGAGAATACTTCGGTGGGTACTGCGGTTACTGTCACTCACCAGAAATACTGATGGCCGTCACCTTCGAACTGGAGCACATCGTACCCGTGTCGGCCGGGGGCATGACTGCGTTCGAGAACCTGGCCCTGGCCTGCCCGACCTGTAACCGGCACAAGGCAAGCAGGCAAAGTGCTCCCGACCCAGCAACGGGAGAAGCAGTAAGCCTTTTTCATCCACAACAGCAAGCGTGGGATGAACACTTCGCCTGGATCGATGGGGGTGCGCAACTGATTGGGTTGACGCCTACAGGGAGGGTAACCATCGAGACATTACGCATGAACCGGCTGGTCTTGGTGCATGTGCGCAGGCTGTGGATTCAACTGGGCGAACACCCCTGATTCTGGCCCGAGCCTGGTTTCACAACTCTCGGCACACTGCTGTTAGTTCAAGCCCAACCACAACAAGCCTCCGGGCTTCTAAGACATCGCTGTCTGAGGTAGGACGGCGTTGTTGTCGATAATCAGGCCGTCCTGGACGCGGATGATGCGCCGGGTCTGGCGGGCGACGTCGGGTTCGTGGGTGACAATTACGATCGTGATGCCCTGGTCGTTGAGGTCGGTGAGCAGCTTCATTACCTCGTCGCTGGTGCGCGTGTCGAGGGCTCCGGTCGGCTCGTCGGCCAGCAGCAAAGCCGGCTCGTTGACGAGGGAGCGGGCGATGGCGACGCGCTGTTGCTGGCCGCCTGAGAGCTGGCTTGGGCGGTTGGCGAGGCGGTCGGAAAGACCTACCTGGACCAGCACTTGCTCGGCGCGCTCCTTGCGCTCGGATTTGCTGTACCCGGCATAGACCATCGGCAACATCACGTTTTCGAGGGCCGTGAGGCGCGGCAGCAAGTTGAACTGCTGGAAGACAAAGCCGATGCGACGGTTGCGCACATCGGCCAGGTCGTCGTCAGAAAAATCGGTGATGTCTTGCTCTTCGAGCAGGTAGCGGCCGCCGGTCGGGCGGTCGAGACAGCCGATGATGTTCATCAGGGTCGATTTGCCGGAGCCTGAGACTCCCATAATCGAGGTGTACTCCCCCGATTTAATCGTGAGGTCGATGCCGCGCAGCACCGAGACGGTCACTTCACCGAGTTCGTAGTTCTTGACGATATTTTCGAGGCGAATCATGATGTTTTGCTCTAGTCACTACGGAGGGCAGCAATCGGGTCGAGTGAGGCGGCCCGCTGGGCCGGGATCACTCCAAAAAACAGGCCGACAATCAAAGACACGATGAAGCTGACGATGACGGCGTTTGGCGAGAGAACAAATGGAATATTCATCAGACTAGCTGACCCGAAGGCGGTTGCGATCCCGATCACAATCCCAAATAAGCCACCCACCAGGGAGACGAGCACCGCCTCGATTAAGAACTGGCCGAGAATCGCCGTGCGCGTTGCCCCGATTGCTTTGCGGATACCGATTTCGCGGGTGCGCTCGGTAACGGAGACGAGCATGATGTTCATGATGCCGATGCCGCCGACGACGAGCGAGATGGCCCCAATTGCCGCCACGAGCACGGTGAAAATTTGTACGATGCCGCCTAGAGCACCGATGAGGTCGGTCTGGGATTGGACGGTGAAATCGTCCTCCTGGGGCGGGTAGATGCCGTGACGCAGCCGGAGCAGGTTGGTGAGCTGAAACTGGGCAGCGTCCATCTGGCCCTGGCCTTTGGCCTTGACGCTGATTGCGCGCACGGAGATGCCCGAGAGCGAATTGTTGCCGACAATCCGCGAGGACATCGTCGTAAGCGGGATATAGACCTGGTCGTCAACGTTGACAAACTGGCTGCCGCCCTTGGCCTGCATCGTGCCGATGATCGTGAACTTTTCACCCTGAATGCGCAGGGTCTGGCCGACCGGGTCTATGTCTGTACCGAATAGTTTTTGCTTGACGGTCTGGCCGATGAGGACAACGCGCTCGGCCCCTTCTTGCTCGCCCTGGGTAAAGAAGCGGCCCGTGTCCGGGTAGAAGTCGCGCACATCTGGGTAAGTGGTGGTGGTGCCGACGACGACGGTGCTCACGTTTTTATTGCTCCAGACGAGTTGTCCGGGCACGTTGAGCACCGGGGCCACCCCGGCCACCGCCGGCGCCTGGACCGCTATTGCCTCGGCGTCTTCCCAGGTGAGGGTGGAAGCGGTCCCAGCCGCTTGAGAAACCGGGTTGCTATTAGAAGTTGGAGACCCGGCAAGGACAAAGATGACGTCGGTACCAAGGCTACGAAGCTGGCCCTCGGCCGATTTTTGAGCACCCTCGCCGACTGCCGTAATTGAAATCACCGCTGCGATACCGATAATCACGCCGAGCATGGTCAGGCCCGTGCGCAACTTGTTGGACCAGAGCGTATCGACCGCCATACCGAGCGTTTCAATCAGGGGCATTGCCATAAACGAACCTCTAGCGAACGGTACCGCGCAGCGAACTGCCGGGTAGGGAGCCTGACGTGGTGTTGGGCCGAAATCCGGGTGGGAAACTGATGTAGACCTGGTCGCCGACTTTGAGGCCACTGGTGACCTGGGTGCGCGAGTCGATGTTGAAACCGGTCGTGATCGCCTGGAAGGTCGGTTTGTCCTGGTTGTCCTTCTTGATGAAGACCCCGGTCGCTCCCTGCTGGCGGACGATGGCGACCGTCGGGATGAGCAGGGCACCCTTGATGTCGCCGGTGACGAAATCGGCATCGATGCTCATGCCGCCCCGCAACAGGCTTTCCTGGGGGTCGATCAGGGTTGCCTTCACTTCGAAGCTGGTGACATTCTGGATCACGGTCGATTGGGGTGCTATCTGGCGCACCTGGGCACTGAAGGTCTTGCCGGGATAGGCGTCGGCGTGCACTTTCACCGTTTGTCCGACCCGAATACGGGTGACATCTGTTTCAGCGACGTTGGTTTTGACGACCAGTTCGCCGGCCAGGTTCATTACCGATGAAGAGATTGAAGAATTGAGGTTGCTGCTCGGCGTGTTGGGGCTGACGATCGAGCCGGGGTCTGCGTAGATGCGGGTGATCGTGCCTGAGAAAGGGGCGATCAATATTGTGTCGTTGATCTGGGTGCGGATGGTCTGGACGTTGCCTCGGGCGACCATCACCTGGGCGCGGGCAGCACTGATGTCTTCACGGCGGCTACCCAGGCGGCGGATTTCGTAGAGGCGCTTTGCCGAATTGAGTTGCGCCTGGGACCGGTCGCGGGTGGCACGGGAATTTTCGACAATTCGTTCAGAGATGGCACCTTCAGAGAAGAGCTTCAGGTCCTGCTCGTAGTTGGATTGGGCAATGTTAAAACCGGCCTGGGCATCTTCAACCCCGGCGAGGGCCTGCTCGACTTCTTGCGGACGCAGGCCGGCCTCTGCTTTCTGGAGGGCAGCTTCGGCGGCGGCCAGTTGCCCCTGGGTCTGAAGTAGTTGCCCCTGGAGGTTGGAGCTATCGATGCGTGCCAGGGTCTGGCCCCGTTCGACTTTCTGGCCTTCTTTGACGTAGGTCTCCAGGACGCGGCCGGGAGTCTTGGGGCTGATATTGACCGACTGTAAAGGCTGGATCGTGCCGCTCGCCGAGACCTTGAGCTGAATATCTTCGCGCCCGGCAGCCACCGTTTGCGCCTTCTGGGTAAGGCGGGCCTGGGTTTGCTGGTTGTATTGCCGGTAGGCAATCAGCCCGCCGCCACCGGCCAGAGCCAGGACTAACAGCACGACGAGCCAGCCGCCCCACTTATTTTTGTTTTGACCGGCGGGAGCCTTTTGGGGACGCTTGAGACTACGGAGCCCGGCGGGCTGATCGAGGGCCATGGAGAGCAAAGTGGCAGAAGTGACTCTTTGAAGTTAATCGGCCTGCACCCGCACTCACAAGTGGCAAAGTGAGCATGACCAAAGTCACTGCCCCTAAGAACCGGCTTTCTTGATGCGGCGAATCGGAATATTGGCGATGACTGCCGTCGAGCTACCGTCTCGTTCGAGGGAGACGTCGAACTGTTCGCCGTCTTCGACTTCAAAATACTTGGCAATCACCGCCAGAATTTCTTTGCGCATCGCGTCCACGGTTTGTGGGGAAATGTCGGTGCGGTCGACAGCCAGGATCATCTTCAGACGGTCTTTGGCAACGCTGCGGCTGGCCTCTTTGTTGCGGTTGAACAGGCGATCGAGCAGATCAAAGACCATCAGTCATCCCTCAACGTCCTGAGAATAGAGCACGGATCCGGGCCATGAAACCGTTGTTGACAGGCGCTTTGAGGTCCATCAGCGGTACATCTTCGCCTTCGAGGCGGCGGGCAATATTGAGGTAGGCCTGACCAGCTGGGGGTGGGCTTGCCATCAGGACAATCGGTTCACCGCGGTTGGTGGTGACGATTACTTGCTCGTCCTCGGGAACGACACCGAGCAGCTTGACGGCCAGAATTTCTAGGACATCGTCCACGGACATCATATCGTTGGCCTGGACCATCTGCGGACGGTAGCGGTTGAGGACCAGGCGCGGTTCGCGCAGGCCCGCCGCTTCGAGTAAGCCGATCACGCGGTCGGCGTCGCGCACGGCTGAGACCTCGGGGGTGGTGACGACAATGGCCGACTCAGCCCCGGCAATCGCGTTGCGGAACCCCTGCTCGATACCGGCCGGACAATCGACCAGGACGTAATTAAAGGACTCGGCGAGGCGGTTGGTGATTTCTTGCATCTGCTCAGGCGTAATCGCTGACTTGTCACGAGTCTGGGCAGCCGGTAGCAGAGCAAGCCCCGGCTGGCGTTTGTCGCGCACGAGCGCTTGCTCCATGCGGCATTCGCCCGAGAGCACATCGAGGATCGTGTAGACGACCCGGTTTTCGAGCCCCAGTAGTAAATCGAGGTTGCGCAGGCCGAAGTCAGCGTCCACCAGGACGACCGATTTACCGCGGGAAGCCAGGGCCATTCCCAGGTTGGCTGAAGAAGTAGTCTTGCCGACACCGCCCTTGCCTGAGGTGATTACGATTACCTTGCCGCTCATAGCTGCCACCTCCGGGCAAACTCAGTTGTATAGGCAATATGAATTGCATTATCGCGGATGTACGCCACTTCCGGTTGCGGCGTGGCCGGTACGTCGTCAGGGGCCCGCGCCACCCGGTCGGCAATGCGCAACTGCGTGGGCTTGAGTTTGAGCGCGAAGATGAGAGCTTTCGTGTTGCCGTGAGCCCCGGCATGGGCAACTCCCCTGAGGGTCCCCCAGACGACGATGTCGCCGTCAGCAATCAGTTCTGCCCCCGGATTGACATCGCCAATCAGCACGATCGTGCCGGGGTGTTGCAGTCGCATGCCGGAGCGCAGGGTGGTCTGGGCATAAAGTGGTTCAGCGTTGATGCTGATAGCTGGCGGCACGGGCTCGGCACCGGTATCGGTCTGATCGACTGAGAGCCCGGCGACAGCGGCGGCAACAGCCGTCTGCCGCCTGAGAGTGCGTACGCGTATCAGGTGCAATTGTTGGGCTGTGAGTAATTCTTCGACTGTGCGCAGTTGCTGGCCGTCGAGCAGGCGTTCGCCCACTTCGAGCATGACGACGGCTCCCCCCTGCCAGAGTCGTTCGCCGGCATTGAGACGCTGCTGAAGTTGCAGGACTACTTCGTCCCAGGGTAAGTCTGTTGGGATGAGCAGGCGAAGCCCCTCAGGAGTCCCTTTGAAGGTAACCTGGGTAGGTAAGGAATTAGGCAGAGTCTGCATGCCTGAAGGATTTGACACAGGTGCCGTTTGAATTGCCGATAGTTTAGCACGGGAATTTACACAACCCGCCGGTGGTAAAAGTCTGCGGACTGACTGGTGTTGAAGCCCTCTTCAGAATGCCCAAATGAAAAGTTCAACGCGCACCCTCAAGCGTTTCGGCCAGCACTGGCTGCGCGATCCGCAAATACTCGACCGCATCGTCGCCGCTGCCGAACTTGAGCGCGAAGAGATTGTGCTCGAAATCGGACCCGGCCAGGGCAGCCTCACGGCCCGCCTGCTCAAATCCAACCCGGTCGTCGCTGTCGAAATCGACCGGCGGCTGATAGCCGATCTGCACCAGCAATTTGACTCAGATCCGAGATTCCGGCTCATCGAAGGCGACGTGCTCGCCTTGCCGCTGCCTGAGGATGCGACTGCCGTCGTCGCCAATATTCCTTACAACATCAGCGGTCCAATCCTGGCCAAACTCTGCGGCGAGATCAGTGCGCCCCTCACCCAGTTCCGCTCGATTGTGCTGTTGTTGCAAAAAGAACTGGCCGAGCGCATCTGTGCCCCCGAGGGCAGCCGCACCTACGGGGCCCTTTCGGTGCGACTCCAGTATCTGGCCCGCTGCGAACTGCTCTTTACTGTTTCCCGGCACGCCTTCAGCCCGCCCCCTGACGTGGAATCCGCCGTCATCCGACTCACCCCCCGTCCCTATCCACAGCAGGCTGACTCGATTACACACTTTGAGCAACTGCTCATCCGTGCCTTTGCCACCCGGCGCAAGATGCTGCGCAACTGTTTGAAAGGCTGGGTAGCGCCGGAAGTCCTGCAATCGACCTTCACTTCACTGCAACTGCGCCTCGATGCCCGCGCCGAGGACCTCTCCGTCGAGCAGTTCGTGCGCCTCAGTAACGGGCTTTCAGTGGCGAGCGGTCCCGCTGCATCTACACTGCAGCAATAGATCACGCTGAATAGCCACAACAGCCCCCACAGGCATGGGGAGTTCTAGAACCTCCCACTGGAGTCAAAGCCCATGCTGAAGACTGTCTGTACGCTGCTGCAGGCTGAGTGGCCTGACAAGTTTGGCCTGTACCTGGGAAAACTCAATTCAGGTACCACAGCCCTGTATCGACTGCTGCTGCCCTGGACCTGGAAGTCTCCGCCGTGGGGCTTCTGCTAAGGTAAGCGCAGCAAACTTCCCCTCTATCACCCCTGGCCGTACGGGCATGCCTGTGGCGCGTCGTTTGAATGCTTCTAACTCCACATCTTCTCGCTCAGGTCTTACACTTCATTCCCGGCATGCGATTCGCACTGCTGCCCACTGCTACGAGAAAACTAAGCTCGGTCCACTGCTGCACACTCGGGGCAGTCCTGGCGTCGCTGTTACTTCTAGTAGGACCGGCCTGGTGTCAGGGGACGGAGGTGCACTTTCGCCATCTGTCGCTTGAACAGGGGCTCTCCCAGAGCAGCGCGTCGGCCATCCTGCAAGACCGGCAGCAATTTATGTGGTTTGGCACCGAGGAAGGGCTCAACCGCTTCGATGGTCAACGCTTCGTCGTCTACAAGACAGACGCCGCTAATCCGGCATCCCTGGCCAGCGGTGAAATTCGGGCGCTGCTCGAAGACCAACTGGGCATCCTCTGGCTCGGCATCAATGGGGGTGGACTCGACCGCTTCGAGCCTGCGACGGGTAAGTTTGTGCACTTTCGCCACGACCCGACCAATCCAACCAGCCTCAGTGCAGACTCCGTCCGCAGTCTTGCTGAGGATCCGGCCGGGGCCTTGTGGGTCGGTACGACCAATGGCCTCAACCGTCTTGACCGGCGCACGGGCAAATTCACCCGCTATCAAAGCGACCCTGACGACCCCGAGAGCCTGAGCAGCGACGTCGTCAATTTTGTTTTTGTTGACCGTTCAGGTGTGCTCTGGGTGGGCACGACCAATGGCCTCAACCGTCTTGACCGGCGCACGGGCAAATTTACGCACTACCGCAACAACCCCGGTAACCCCAAGAGCCTGAGCAATGACGATGTCCTCGTCATGACCGAGGACCGTGCAGGCGCGTTGTGGCTCGGCACGAGTGGCGGCTTGAACCGCCTGGATCCCAGCCGTAGCCGCTTTGTCCACTACTCCCACCGCCCGCTCGATTCAGCGAGCCTCAGCAGTGGTGCCGTGCTCGCCATTCGTGCAGATAACAGCAACACTCTCTGGGTCGGCACCGACAATGGCCTCAACCGCCTCGACGAGCGCACGGGCAAATTTACGCGCTATCGCAGCGATCCTGGTAACCCCAAGAGCCTGAGCAGCAACAAAATCCTGTCACTGTACCAGGACCGCTCGGATGTACTCTGGGTCGGTACCCAGGGCGGTGGCCTCAACAGGCTCGACCGCAAATCGGAACCGTTCGTTCACCTGCGCAACCGCCCCGGTGAGCCGGATAGCCTCATTCACAACAGTATCTTCGCTTTTTTAGAAGACCGGGACGGCTTGCTGTGGGTGGGTACCGATAGCGGCCTCGACCGGCTCAACTTGAAGACCGGACAGTTTGAGCATTTCCGCCACCGGAAGGAAGATCTCCACAGTCTCGATAACGACCGGCTTCGGGTCATCTACCGCGACCGGGCGGGTGCTCTGTGGCTCGGTAGCCGCGGTGGCCTTGATCGCCTGGACCCGGTTCGCCGCAGCTATACCCATTACCGCCACGACCCGCGCAACCCGAACAGCTTGAGTAATAACCTGGTCCGGGGGCTCTACGAAGACCGGGAAGGTCTATTTTGGGTGGGCACCGGCAATGGCCTCAACCGTCTTGACCGGCGCACGGGTAAATTCGTCCATTACCGCCACGACCCCCGTGACCCGGATAGTTTGAGTGATAATTCCGTGCGGCTTGTCCACGAGGACCGGGCGGGCAACCTCTGGGTCGGTACGCACAATGGGGGGCTCAACCGCTTTGACCGGCGCACCGGAAAATTTGTGCATCACAAGAGCCAGTCCGGCGACCTCAATAGCCTGAGCAGCAACACGATCCTATCGCTCTACGAGGACCCGGCAGGAGTGCTCTGGCTGGGTACCGCCCACGGCCTGAACCGATTTGATCCCGCGAGTGGACGGTTTACGCGCTATACCGAGCGCGAGGGACTTATCAACAACATCGTCTACGGAGTGCTGCCCGACTCCCAGGGTAAGCTCTGGCTCAGTACCAACCGGGGTCTCTCCCAGTTCAACCCGCGTAGCCGCCGCTTTCAAAACTACGGCGTCGAGCATAATCTCCAGAACGTTGAATTCAACTCCGGTGCCGCTCACCGCGGTCGCGACGGCAGGTTGTACTTCGGTGGGGTCAATGGTTTCAATCTGTTTTACCCGGAAAAGGTCAAACCGAACCCCCACGTTCCACCGGTTGTAATCACCGCCATCAAGCGATCCAACCGGCCGACAATCGGCGGGCTTGTCCCCCCGGAGATCCAGATTACCCACGACGACCCGGTCTTTTCGATCGAGTTTGCGGCGCTCGATTACACTGCTCCTGAGAAAAACCGCTATGCCTACAAGCTCGAAGGCTTTGATCCCGACTGGGTCGATGCTGTTGACCAGCGGGATGTCACCTACGTCAACCTCAACCCCGGCGAGTACAGTTTCCGGGTGAAAGCGGCCAACAACGATGGCCTCTGGAACGAACAGGGCGCCACTTTAAAGATTCAGGTCGTGCCGCCCTGGTGGCGAACGCCCTGGGCTTACGTCCTCTACGGTCTTGGGGGAATCGGCACCCTGCTCGGCTTCTCCCGCTACCAGACGCGTGCCCAGCAGCGCAAGCTCCAGGAACTTGAACGCCTGGTCCAGGAGCGCACCACTGAGCTTGCGGCGGCTGTGCGCGAGGCACAGCAGGCCAACCAGGCCAAAAGCCAGTTTCTAGCCAACATGAGCCACGAGATCCGCACCCCGATCAATGGCATTCTCGGCATGACCGGGCTACTGCTCGACATGCCGCTCGCTGCTGAGCAGCGTCAGTTTGCCGAGATTGTCAGCGGTTCGGGCGAAGCGCTCCTGGCCCTCGTCAATGACATTCTCGATTTTTCAAAAGTCGAGGCTGGCAAGCTCAACCTCGAACTGGTGCCCTTTGAACTGCAGCGCATCCTGGAGGAAGCGGTCGAGTTGCTGGCTGTCCAGGCCGACAGCAAAGGTCTGGAAATGAGCTGTCTGATTGAGCCGGGGGTGCCGCTCTCCGTGTGCGGCGATCCGGGGCGGCTGCGGCAGGTACTTTTGAACCTGCTCGGCAACGCCGTGAAGTTTACTTTTGAGGGGTCTGTCCTGCTCCAGGTCAGTGGTGTTCCCTCAGAAGCCGGGTCGGTGATGCTGCGCTTCGCGGTGATCGACACCGGCATCGGGATCGAACCGGAAGCGCAGGAGCGACTCTTTGAAGCGTTCTCCCAGGCCGATAGCTCGACAACCCGGCGGTACGGCGGTACCGGGCTGGGGCTTGCTATTTGCAAGCAACTTGTCGAACTGATGGGCGGCGAGATCAAAGTCGAAAGTGTGCCGGGTCGGGGGGCTACTTTCTGGTTTACGGCCCGCTTCAAGAATGACCTGCAAAACCATGCTGAAGTGCAGCCGGGTCCGCTGGCGGTGCGGGTGCTGGTAGTCGATGGCCGGCCGGCTGGACGGACGCTGCTGACGAAGCAGCTCAGCCCCTGGGTTGCGCTCATAGACGAGGCGGGCGATGCCCTTGCGGCCCAGGCCCGGCTGCGGTCCGCACTCGAACAGCAACAGCCCTACAGCGCAGTGGTGATCTGCCTCGATTCTCCAGATCTCGATGGGCTCGCTCTCGCCCATGCGCTGCACGACCGGGCAACCGGGATACCGGTCATCCTGCTTGCACCGCTTCGCCGTTGGGCCGAGAGCAACATGCAGTTGCCGGTGAACGTCGTGGCCTGTCTGAGTAAACCCTTGCGCCAGTCTCAGTTGCTCGATTGCCTGCAAAAAGTGTCCGCAGGCGAGTACCTGGCCCAGGTAGCCAGTGCAGAATCTCGCCCCGTACTGCCCACCTGCCGCCTCGACACCGAGCGTGCGCTGATTCTGGTGGTCGAAGACAACGCAGTCAATCAGAAAGTTGCCGTACGCCAGCTTGCAAAGCTGGGCTACCGGGCCGACGTGGCCGCCAACGGCCTGGAGGTCCTGGAGGCCCTGTCACAAATTGCCTACGACCTGGTGCTGATGGATTGCCAGATGCCCGAAATGGACGGCTACCAGGCGACCGCCGAGATCCGGCGGCGCGAGGGGACCGGACGCCGCCTGCCGATTGTTGCGCTCACAGCCGGGGTCATGCAGGAGGAACGGGCGCGCTGCTTTGCCGTCGGCATGGACGACTACATCTCGAAGCCGGTGCGCCAGGAACAACTCGCCGAGGTACTTGCCCGCTGGTTACCGGTCCCGGAAGCCTCTTCAGACCTCGTACAGCCCTAGCGCTTGCGGACGGCAACGACACAGGGCTTGGGTGGTCCGTCACCTGTACTCGGGAAGTTGCTGCCTATTGGCACTCGCCGAGTCTGGATGAAAGTCTGCTTACCGTCGGCACCGAGCAATTCGAACTGGGTATCGGGGCGCATCGCTCCACCCCGCCGCCAGCCGCCGCCCTCGCCAGGGTGCTGGACGGCGAGAAAGAGGGTGCGTCCGTCGTTTGTAAAAGTGGGACCGGTCAGCTCGCACTCGACCGGGCCGGTTGCAAACGGATAGGCGATGCCCGCCTGGGGACCGCGCATCGGCATGAACCACAGAGTGTTGCTGCCAAACAGGCCGCTCGTCGCCGCGTCGCGGGCCGTGCTGCGGTTGGGGACGGGCTGGTTCTGATTGCCGATGTCGGAGCAGACCCAGAGGTTCGTCTCCCCGTCAAAACAGAGGTTGTCGGGGTTGGCAAAACCCGCACCGCCACTCACGACTTCCCCAGAGGCAGCAAAGCTCGACCAGCGAAAGCGCACCGCCGCCGGGTCGCCCTGGGCCTCGATGAGCCGGTAAATGGCTCCGTGGGGCAATTTGTCGCGTTTGTCTTCAGTGGTGCTTGCCGTTACGAAGATGCGCGCGTCGGGTCCGCCATCAGCCGTACTTGCTCCTGAGGTGTAGGCGATAAAGAGTGAACCGTCCTGCGGGTGTACTTCGATGTCCTCGGGCCGTGCGGTGGGCGTGCCGCCAATTGCATTTGCGGCGAGAAAAGCGTCGATGAGCATCGCACCCTCCGACGTGTAAAGGTCGGCAAGGGTGCGGTACTGCTGCTTGTACTGGGCAACCTGTTCGGGGGTATCGAAGGCAGTGGCTCCACCCTCGGGCCGCAGCGGCAACCGCACCCGCCCACCCGCAAGCTGCCCCGGCTCCGGGGGCTCGACCGGTGAAGTGAGCCGCAGCGGCAACCATTCGCCGGTGCCGTCAGGTTGGTAGCGGGCGACGTAAAGCGTACCACTTGCCAGGAGGGCGCTATTGGCCTTACCGGCCCCGGAGCGGTAGACACCCTGGCTCACGAATTTGTAGGTGTGGCCGCCGGTGCGGTCGTCGCCCATGTAGCAGGCGAGCGGTTTCCCTTCTAGAGCGCGCAGGGCGACGTTTTCGTGTCGAAAGCGACCCAGGGCGGTGTGCTTGATACCCGCATCAGGCCGGGCCGGGTCGATTTCGACCACCCAGCCGTACTTGTTGGCCTGCAGGCCGAGAGTGGCCGCAGAGGCGCTCGAAAAGCTGGCCGGGTCGAAACCGGCAGTGCTGAGAATTGGCGTACCGTCCGGGGTGACGGCTTCATTGACCTGGGATTGGAAGTTTTCTTCGCAGGTGAGGATTGTGCCCCAGGGCGTGACGCCGCCCGAGCAGTTGGCGAATGTGCCGATAATGCGCCGACCCAGACCGTCTTTGCCTTTCAAGAACACCTCGACTGCCGGGCCGTCCGAGTCGAGCCGCTGGTCGGGATTGTCGAGGCCCTGGATGCCTGAAATGCGGCGGCTGTAGGCACTTTTGGGCACGGGCCGGTAGCGACCTGTCCGGTCGCGGCGGACATGCACGACGCTGCCGCCTTGGTCGTAGAGCACTGCGCGGGCGAGCAGCAGTTTTTCTTCGGCGTTCGGCGCGCCATCCTGCGTGCGCAGTTTTGACTCTGCCGGTAAAGCGCGGCCAATCACAGCTGAATAGGTATCGACCCACGATTTTTCACTCACATACTCGTGGTTGACCCAGAGCAGCCCCTCGCTGTCGTCGGGCTTGAGCGCAATAAAAGCGGTGAAATCGTTGTTGAAACCGAAGTGCTCTGCGGGGTCGGCGAATACGCGGTCTCCCCAGGCGCAGACGACATCGTAGGTATATTCAGGGGGCACAGTCAGGGCATCTTTTACCTCAAAGCGCTCCATGCGCTGCAGACGGGGCAATACCGGCAGCGGTACGGGCACCGGCGTAAAGCCCAGGCGATTGCCCGCGACCGATACGAAAGCCCGGCGAGCGGCCTCCGCTTTCTGCGGTAAGAGGCTCAAAGTGCCGGTTGCTGCCATGAATTTGAGAAGTTCGCGCCGCTGCATGGTTGAAGACTCGTTCCGACTTCCTCAGGATAGATTCTCAACCCGAGAACCGGCGTTTTCTCCAATACGTGTGCGTCCTAGCGCGTCCAGCTAAGCCATTGTTCAAGCACGGGGCGGTAGCGCTGTAGTCCTTTGAGCTGGTAGTCGCCCACTGCTTTACGGATCACCTCGGCCTGGGTCGGGTAAGGATAAATCACCCGCGCCAGTTTGCCGAGTCCGAGGCCCGCGACCATTGCCAGGGTGATTTCGTTAATCATTTCACCGGCGTGGCGGGCGACGAGGGTGCCTCCCACGATCTTGTCGGTGCCGGCTTTGAGGTAGAGCTTCAAGAATCCCTCGGTCTCACCGTCCGCCAGTGCCCGGTCCGATTCGGTGAGGGGTACCTGCAGCGTCTCGACGGCGATGCCGCGCTCAAGCGCCTCGGATTCAATCAAGCCGACTCTGGCTACTTCCGGGTCTGTGTAAGTGCACCAGGGCATCGTGAGCGCACTCAACTTCTGTCGTCCGAGAAAAAGGGCGTTTTGAATCGCGATGCGGGCGGCGGCGTCGGCGGCGTGGGTAAATTTCCACTCCATGCAGATGTCGCCGCAGGCATAGATATTTGGGTTAGTTGTCTGCAGGAAGTCGTTGACCTCGACGCCTTTCTTGCTGTCGTAGCGGACATTTGCTGATTCGAGGCCAAGGCCCTCGGTATTGGGCGTGCGGCCCGAGGCAACCAGGATCTCGTCCACTTCGAGGCTTTCCTCCTGCCCGCCACTGGTCACTCGCAGGCATTTGCCGCCGGGAGTGCGCTCGACGCTCAACAGCTCGGCTTTGAGAACAAGGCGGATTCCGTCGCGCTTAAGTGCTGACTCGATGAGGCTCACCGCATCGGGGTCTTCGCGGCCGAGCAGGTGGTCGCGCTTGTGAATCATCACGACCTCTGAACCGAGCCGGGCAAAAGCCTGAGCAAGCTCGCAGCCAATCGGTCCGCCGCCGACGATGGCAAGCCGCCTGGGCCTCTCGGTGAGCGAGAAAACCGTCTCATTGGTTAAAAACCCGACCGCTTTCAATCCGGGAATGTCGGGTCGGCTCGCCCGCGCTCCGGTGGCGATCACCGCTTTTTTGAAGCGCAGCGTCGTGCCACCGACGATCACTGTGTCGGGACCAGAAAACCTGGCTTCGCCCAAAAAGACATCTGCTCCCCAGTCTTTGAATTGCTGGGCTGAGTCGTGGGGGCTGATTTCAGCGCGCACCCGCCTGAGGCGTTCCATGACCGCCCCAAAATCGACCTCGCTGCCCGACGGTACGCGAATGCCGAACTGATGGGCACCCTGCACGTCGGCCATTGCCCGCGCCGAGCGGATCAAGGTCTTGGACGGGACGCAACCGGCATTCAGGCAGTCCCCTCCCAGTAAGTCGCGCTCGATGAGGGCAACTTTGCCGCCGAGCAGGGCAGCACCGCCTGCCGCCACGAGTCCCGCCGTGCCGCCGCCTATCACCACCAGGTTGTAGCGGCCGGTCGGCACCGGGTTCACCCAGTCGGGCGGGTGCACGTTGGCCACCAGCTTCTGGTTGTGGACGTCCATTGGCGGCACGACTACCGGAGCTTGCAAAGAATCTGGCATGGCAATCTTCTACAGCGCTATTCCTCAGTGTCTTCTGTGTCGGAGCCGTCCGGCAGTCTCTACGGACAGAAAACTATTCCTTTGAGAGAACTGCCTAGATAGCGTAGGCACCCCCCGTTTGATGGCTGCTGATCACATGACCCCGCGTGGCGGGGTTTGTAAAACTGTAATCACTTGGAGACAACCTATGTTGCGTACTGGCTTGCTTGCTTGCGCATTGCTGCTCAGTTCAATTTCTGCTGTCCAGGCTGCGACTTTCCGGTTTGAAACCGACCCGTTCGCCGGCACTACCGCCCTCACCACCCCTGGGCGGCAGGTCATCGGCAATGAACTCTTCATCAGCGAGTTTTCGATTGCTGAAGATATCTTTTCCTTCGACCCGGCCACTTTCAATGTTTCTAACCAGTTGACCTTCTTCAATGGGCCGGCAGCGGGCTTGCCGACCAGTGGGGTGAACGTCGTCGTCCTGCAAAGCACCGACAACGACAACAACCCGGCGACGCCATTCGGGGCCGGATCGGCGGCCGACTTGATTGCCGCTCAGGTCGATACTTTCGGGGCAGGCTTTTTTATCTATTTCAACAGTGCGTTGAACCTGCGTCGCCTGGTTTATTCGACAGACCTGAATAGCTCGACTGCCGACCTCAAGATCCTGGCCCGGATCACGAGCCCCACCGGTCAGGCGGCAATCGACACGCTGCCGGCTTTTACGGCGAATAACTTCGCCCTGACGGCAGTTCCAGAACCGCCGACCACTCCAGTGGCAGCATTTGTCGCAACCTGCTTCGGCCTGCTTGCTGCAAACAAGCTGCGCCGCACCCCCGTCTAGCACTCAGACCGAAAAAAGCCCGGCCTGGATTGCTCCAGGCCGGGCTTGTGAGATCAGTTGGACTTAGTAGCCGTGGTCGGGGTCTCCAATCTTGCCAAGGTCAAGGTTGGCAATCGTCGTCGGGTTATCGACGACCACGCGCGCTGTGAACTTTTCACGATCGAGGATCTCGACGCCGATCAAGTAAGCGCCGCGCTTGACGTTCTTGAACCAGTACTGGCCGTACTTGTCCACGGTCGTCTGCTGGGGCGGGTTGGAAAATAGCGTGAGCTTCACATCCGTGAAGATCTTGCCGTTGTCGAGGGTATCAAAGACGCGCCCGTAGATTGTGTCGGCTGCCAGGGGCGAGACCAGGGCTCCCCAGAGCGTGAGCGTCAGCAGGATGCGTTTCACTTGTTGACCACTCTCGATGCCGGAGCCTTGAAGGCGGCCGTCGGGTCGAAGACAGGGGCTTCATTGGGAATGGCAGCCCGTAAGCGTTCGGAGGCACTCGGTACTGCCTGGGGAGCCGTGGTCGAGAGGGCGGTCGCCATGCGGACGAACACGTCGGTGTTGTCATAGGTGCCGATGAACAGACTGCTATTTGGACCGGAGACGCTGATTGGCACATCCTCGGCCGTGTGGGGAGCAACGCTGGTGTTGCCGTTGTTCTTCTGGACCGGTGAGACGCTGCGCGTCGGCATGTTGCCCGTGAGCAGGATGCCGTTCGGATCGCGACCGGGGTTTGGGACTGCCGCCGTGATGCCTGCCGGGTTGAGCGGGATGACGTTGGTGAGGTAGTCCTGGCTGTAGGTCGGCCGTCCGCCGTTATCCAGTACCAGTTTTACCGTCGGGTCGGGGTCATCCGGGTAGCCGTCGCCGTTGGCATCGATGTAAGTCGGGAAGGTGCCGTCGTTAAACGTTGCGACCGCGTCTTGAAGCCCGCAAGGCCGAGTCGAGGTGGCGGTGTTACCCGCTCCCGCTCCGGTAATCGACAGGGTCAATGAACCGGTGTTGGCTGCTGTGATCGTGTTGGTGAAGCAGCCGCCTGGGGTAATCGGGTCGGTGCCGGTCGGGTTACCGAAGTAACCGGTCACGCCGTCGAGCGCACTCGGAATCGTGACGCCGATAATCGTCTCGGGCTGGGCGTGGTCGGCGGTGACGATGGTGAGCGTATCGCTGAGCGAGGTCTTTGAGAGAGAGGTGCCGAGGGCATTATCCAGCTCAAGGGCTTCGTAGATGACCCGTTCGTATTCGAGTGGGTGGGCGAGCTTGTCGGACTGCGACTGCTCGACTAAGAGGAGCCAACCGTTCGGGTTCTTGGCGTTGAGGACGTCGATGGCCTTGCTGACCATCTCCTGCTTGCTCGGGACGTTGGCAAAGCAATCGCGCACCGTGGCACCGCAGGTCGGAGCGGCACCGCTCAGCGGGGCGACGGTTGCCGTGAGACCGAGGGAGGCGTCACTTGCCGTTCTGCCGCCGATGGTTGCCTGGCCGCGGGCAACCAGGCGGTCGAGCACACCGGGGATATTCTCGGCGCCGAGGGCGTTAGCCGGACGGAAGTCACCGGAGAAGATGCCGAGCACGGGGGCTCCGTTCGGAGCAGCAGCCAGTTCGGTTCTGTCTTTAACGACGGTATAGCCGAGGCCCTGGGCAACGGTGAACAGGTTTTGACCATCGGTGCGGCCCTGGGTGCTGCCGGCACGATAGAAATTGCGCAGGAGCGAGTCGTTGACCGGCAGCCAGTCAAAAGCGGCACCGCCCATGATCACATCGAGCGGGTAGGTGAGCGTCCGCAAGCCCGCGTAGCCTGTGGCAGGTTGAGCCGGGGTACCGGCCGGGCTCGTGTCGGTGTAGTAATCGATCATCTGCTGGGCGATCGGCTGGCGCGCCGAACGGGCGCGGCTGTGGGAACCGACGGAAGCCGGGGTGGCATCGGTCACATAGGAGTCGGTCACGACACCCGTGGCCCAGTTGAAGCGCCGCTTCATGTATTCCCAGAGGTGTTCGACGCGGGGGTTGTCGAGGTTGTTTTCAGGCGTGTTGTCTGGGGAGACATTCAGGGCATTGTTGGGTTGTTTGAGGCCGCTCACATAGTTGGCCATGCCGGGTGCCGAATCGGTGATGATGCTGTCGAAAGAGGGAGTGTAGGCAAGACCGTAAGCCTGCATCTGGTCCATGTTGAGCTTGCCGCGCGACCGACCTTCAAAGACACCTTTGCTCGCGATGCGCGCCGCCGAGCGGATCGGCAGTCCCATCGCGTCACCGAGGAAGAAAACGACGTGCTTGACGCTCGGCGCCAGGTTAAAAGCAGTCACCTGATAGACGTTGCGAATCGTGTAATCGATGCCGTCCACGGTCACCACCGCCTGCACGACGTAGCGGCCGGGCTGGGAGAAAGTAAAGTTGCGCGAGCTTGCCCCGTAAAGGTTCGGCACCGTGGGTGTACCGCTTTCAAGCCCGACGCCCTGGGCGGCAATCTGGGCGTTAAACTGGGCGCTCGATTCGACGCCGTTGATGCGCAGGCTCTTCAGGGTGGGCGGGGTTGCACCAGGCACCTGGGTCTCGATGCGCAGGTCAAAGCGCTGTTCTTGAATCAACTGGGTGCTGGTAGGCGGCATGATCCGCAGGCCGACCACAGCAGTGGCGTTGGTGCGGTTGTCGGAAAAAGGCGGCGTGCCCAGGACAGGTGGCTGGTTACGGCTTGCCGTGTCGTCGTCTTCACCGGCCAGGACGGGGGCAGCGGACACCAGGGAGCCGAGACAGACAGACGCTGCCAGCAGTCCCAGGACACGCGGCCGCGCAAAATAGTTGATCACAATCCTTCCCTCTAGTTGATGTAAAACGTGGTGGTACCGTAGACTTCCTTGACGGCACCCTTCAGGCGACTGAGCGGTGACGGCAGCGGCTTCAGGCCAGTGCTCCCAAGCCGAGCCTTCGAGCCAAGTTCCAGTTACAGGCTGGATCGATAGTAAGGGGACGAGTTTAATCGAAGGTTAAATGTCGGCGCCTGGCACCAACGGCAGTCGCCGGTTGCTGCGTCCGTTTGTGAGGATTACCCTCGCCTTGAGTCAAATTGCTGGATAATCAGAGCTTGAAATGGTGGAGAACGATGTGGGCGTAGAGCTGAGCAGACGGCATTTCGTCGCCCGATTGACGACATTCGGCGGCTGCGTCTGCCTATTGAAAGCGGTGCCCGGTCTGGCTGCCTCCGGGGCAGAGGTGATCCGCTTCAATGGCGAAGGATCGCAAATCGAAGCTTACCGGGCACTGCCGACCGGCAGGCCGAGGTCGGGAATTTTGGTACTCGCCGATGAGAGTGGTCTGGGCGACCACATCCTCGCTGTAACCCGCCGCCTCGGTGCGGCCGGGTACGCGGTCCTGGCCCCGGACCTGTATTCGCGACTTGGGGGTACGGCGGCGGTCGCGGCTGACCCGACCGCCGCCATCCAGAAATTGAACGATAGCCAGATTGGCCGCGATCTCGACTTGAGTTTCGCGCATCTGGAGCGGACGCTCGGCCCGGAAGCAAAGATTGGCGTGCTCGGCTTCGGGTGGGGAGCGACCAGGGCGCTCACCTACGCGACTGAGAACCCGGACGTGGCTGCGGTCGCCACCTACTATGGAGCCAACCCCGACCCCCTCGATCGCCTCCTGAACCTGGAGGCACCTTTGCTGGGCAACTACGCCGCCCTCGACGAACCGGTGAGCGCACAGCTTGCAACCCTCGAAGCGACGCTCAAAAAGCACCGCAAAACTTATGACTTCAAAAGCTACCCGGCTGTGAAGGCCGCTTTCGACGATTCGGCCCGCCTGGACCGCTTCAACTCGGAGGCGGCAAAAGACGCCTGGGAGCGTACATTGCAGTTTTTCGCCCGCGTCCTGTGAGGCGGCGCTTTTTACAACTGGCGGCGGTCGGGCTGTTGCTCACCGGTTGCAGTCGGGCTGACGAGACTGGACCGATTGAACTCACTTTCTGGCATGGGGCCGAGCCGCCGCCCAACCGGGTGATGCTCGAAAAGCTGGTGGAAGTCTTCAACCGCAGCCATCCGGACATCCGGGTGCGACCCATTTACTCGGGCCAGCCGGACCAGCAGATACCTAAGATCCTGGCGGCGGTGATCGGCGGCTCTCCACCGGACCTGCTCTGGTACAACGCCACCCTCACGGGCCAACTGGTCAAAAACGACGCCCTTGCGCCCCTGGATAGTTTTCTAGCCCGAGAACCGCTTCTAGACCGGGTCTATGCCAACTTGCGCCCGGCAACGCGCTACCGGGGGCAGACCTGGTCCTTGCCGTTCGACACCAACAACCTCGCGGTCTTCTACAACAAAAAAGTATTCAGAGAAGTCGGGATTGAGAAGCTACCTGAGACCTGGAGCGAGTTTCAGGCGGTGGCCGAACGTCTGAAACTCGACCGCAACGGCGACGGCCGACCCGAGCGCTACGGTCTACGCTTACCCCTCGGCAAGGGTGAGTGGACCGTCTTCAACTGGCTGCCCTTCTTCTGGGCAGCCGGGGGGGAATTCTTTCAAGAAGGCCGGCCCCAGTTCGATTCCCCCCCGGCCGTAGAGGCGCTTACTTACTGGAGAGCATTGCTCGATAGCGGCGCTGTCAGCCTCTCGCAACCCGAGCAGGGCTACCGCTTCGACGACTTTTTCGCAGGACGGGTGGCCATGCAGGTGAGCGGCCCCTGGACCCTCGGCGAACTGGCTGAAAACGGCATCGAGTACGGCATCTTCCCACTGCCGCGCGGCAAGTTCGCGGCTACCTCCATTGGCGGCGAACAGCTCTTTTTGATGAAGACGACCCGAAAGCGCGAACAGGCGAGCTGGCAGTTCGCCAAATATATTCTCAGCCCGGAATTTCAGAGCGCCTGGTCCACCGGCACGGGCTACTTGCCGGTCACCCCCGAGGCGACCCGCACCGTCGCCTGCCAGGAATTTCTCAAGCGCAATCCGCAGTTAAAAGTCTTTCTTTCTCAGTTGCCTTACGGGCACAACCGCCCCCTCGACCCGACCTATCCCCAACTATCGGACGTCTTAGGCCAGGCAGTCGAGCAGGTATTGCAGGGAGCGCGCACACCCACCGAAGCTCTCGGTGCTGCTCAAGCCGAAGCAACCCTCATCGTCCGCACCCAGCCGGGAGAGGTGGCGCGGGCGACCCCTTAAATTGGCCCGACTAGTCGCGGGTAGGCACCTGTGCATTGCGGCTCAAGAGTCCGCCCACGAGCGCGACGGGCATCGTGAGCAATACTGCGAGCAGGATCTCCCAGGAGAGGAAAAATTCGGGTTGTGCCAGTCTCAGACCGACTGAGACCAGGAGTGAGACGCTACCAGCGACGAGGGCATGTTGCAGTGGGTTGGTCCGCGCCATGCGACCAGCAAAGTAAGCGCCGAGGCCGGTGAAAAACAGGCCGCGACCGATATTAAAAAGATAAAAAGCGACGGTCGTCTCGGGGTTGGTGCCGATTACAAACCAGGCGAGGCCGGCTGCGATATAGGTAAGCGCTTCCGAGTGCAAGGAGCCGGCAATATCGACCACCGAGCCTGCAAAGATTGCCCTGGCATCGAACGGTTCGAGGCTGGTCGTCGAGCTTGTTTTGATCGGAAGCATGGCGAGGGTAGCTGCGTATGCAAAAATTATAGACCGTGACGCCTTCCCCCCCGGCGCTTACCCCGAGCAAATCCGTACACCACTGACTGTGGTAGGTTCCATTTTGATACTTCGTCTATTTATCCTCGTCTTCGCTCTGGCCTTGGCCGGCTGCAGCGGCTCCCCGGTCAAGCTGCCGCCCCAGACCGGTGGCACCCTGGTCCAGGCACTGGTGGGCGACCCGACCACGTTTAACCCGGCGATTGCCCGCCGTGGCAGTAGCCTCGAAGTGACTCGCCTGTTGTTTGCCGGCCTACTGGCACCTGCTGCGGACGGCCAGTTTCAGCCCGAACTGGCCCAGAATTTTCAAGTGGCCGAGGACGGTCGTCGCTTCCGCCTCTCCCTGCGCTCCGGTCTGCTCTGGTCAGATGGGGAGCGGCTGGAAGCCGAAGATGTCGTATTTACTTTCAAGCGGGTCTATCAGTCAGAAGGTTCACCCATTCGGCTCGTCACCGGGCTGGAGGTGGAGGCAATCGACGCGCTCACGGTCGAATTTCGCCTACCGGCCGCTGACCCCGGCTTCGTCTCCTACTTGAGCCTGCCCATCCTGCCGGCCCACTCCTTTAAAGATGGAGAGAACCCGGCCGAAGCCTGGGGGCTCGACTTCGACCCGACCACCCTGCCGGTGAGCGGTCCATTTTTCTGCAGCACCTACGTTGCGGGCCAGAAGCTGGTACTGACCGCCAACCCGCGCTACTGGCGTCGTCCCGAGCAGCCTTACCTTGCTCAGCTCTACTACACGATTGTCCCGGACCGGGCTGCTGCCCGTTCGCGCTTCGAGAGCGGCACCCTCGATACCTATCCGCTCATCCCGGAAGATTATGCTCCCCTGAGTGACGCTCGCAGCGGCGGCAATTTCTCGCTCGTAAGCGGCGGTCCGCGGCCGGAGGCCGTTTTCTTGAGCTTCAACCTGAACCTGGGCCGCAATGGTAAGGCACCGCTCGTAGACCCGATTGCCTCAGCCTGGTTCAACAGCACGACTTTTAGGGGGGCCATTGCTGCCGCCCTCGACCGACAGGCGATGGTGAGTGCAGTCTGGCTGAATACGGCCGTCGCCGCAGAACACCCTTACGACCTGGAGGCGGCAA
>JANNPH010000252.1:0-3177 GCA_031399965.1 Gloeobacteraceae cyanobacterium SOY_34_metabat_159
AGAACACCGTGCAGGAAGTCAACCTCGCCACCGGAGAGAGCCGCCTGGTGATTACTTTTGCGAGTCGGCCCAACCCAACGCCGGTCGGTCCTCCCCAGCTTGAAGCTGTTCCCTCCGGCATCCGTGCCTTTGCGGGCAGACTGCTGGTGCCGCAACTGACTGGTTTTCCGTTTCCGCCGGGGTTTGCCCAGGTGTTGTCGGTGGGTACAACCGGCGATAGCTACACCTTCATCGACGGCTTAACAATGGCCATCGATGTATTGCCACGCACTCTCACTTCGCTGTATACCCTTGAGTTCAGTACTGATCCACTGAACGGCGGCCCCGGCCGGCTGCAACTGTTTACCTTCCCCGGTCCGACAAGCCAGGTACTCGCCACCGATCTCATCACACCAGCCGGTATGGCCCGCGACGAAGTGACTGGCGATCTATTTGTCACCTCCTTCGCCACCGGTACGATTGTTCGGGTGCCGATTCTATAGAAGGATAGTTTTTGGCCCGAACCGGCGGTCACGATTCTCAATACATAGCCTCTGACACAAAGCCTAAAAGTAGTCTTGGGAGCATGTTTTTTGGTGGTAGGGACGCCGAGCCCGCTGCTTAGGCGTAGGCAAGAACCTATTTGACCTGCGTCGGGTGGCGGTGGTGCACGATCTGCACGTGCTGGCCAGGCAGAGAGCGGCCAGGGTTTCGCAAGCGGCTTAGGCTCTGGTTCCTGCCGGACCGGGTCAAGCCTGCGGGCTCGACTGCTAATCTCCCAGGGGGACGATGCCTCAAGCCTGTCATTGCACCGATTAATTGAATTGGTCCGCGTCCATTTTTCTTTGCAAGCCCCAGTGGTGGAGTCTGTCTATCGGCATTGGGCCGGTATGGGGAGAAGCTGCTGCATGGAAACGCGGGACCGCGCAATCACGCGCGGGTCCTAACGCGAATCATTTTCGAGCGCGACGCGCAGGGGGCTGGAGTTATGGGTGTGGAATCCGTCGAATCGGGTCTTCAAGACTTTTTACTGGTACTGCTGATTGCTCTGGCGGTGGCCATGCTGCCGCAGCTATTCCGGCCTCTGCGGCAGGTGCCCTACACGCTGTTGCTGGTGATAGTCGGGCTGGTGCTGGCGCTCGCGGAGGTGCGGCTGGTGGACCTCTCGCCAGAATTGATTTTGCTGGTACTCTTACCGCCGCTGTTGTTCCAGGCCGGTTGGGACCTGGAGTGGTTGCAGTTGAGGCGCGACCTGGGCACAATCAGCCTTTTTGCCGTCGCCGGGGTGCTCATCACGGTGGCAGGAACAGCATGGGCGCTGATGGAATTGGTCGGGCTACCGCTGATACTCGCCGCCCTGGTGGCTGCAAGCCTCGCCGCTACCGACCCGGTGTCGATAGTGTCACTATTTCGGGAACTGGGGGTCGGTAAGCGCCTGACGACGATGCTCGAAGGCGAAAGCCTCTTTAATGATGGGGTGGCTGTCGTCGTCTTTGGCGTCGTCCTCGGCTTGATCACCGGCGCGTCGGAACTGACCGTCGGATCGACTGTCGGGAGATTTGTGATGGTGGTCGGTATCGGTGTCGGCGTCGGCTGCGCCATTGGTTTCGGGATCTCGCTCGTCATCCGCCGGTTCAACCTGCCCCTGGTCGAGCAGTCGCTGACCCTGATTGCCGCCTACGGCTCCTATTTGATCGCTGAAGCTCTCCAGGGGTCGGGCGTCATGGGTGTCGTCTCAACCAGCCTCGTACTCGGCAACTTCGGCTCTCGCACTGCCATGCAGCCCATGACGCGCCGACGGGTGGCCGAATTTTGGGAATTTGGGGCGTTTGTCGCTAACTCGGTCGTGTTTTTGCTCATCGGTAACCAGGTGCGATTTGCCGATATCTGGCAAAATGTCCTGCCCATCTCGGTCACCGTGGCAGCACTGTTGGTGACGCGGGCGATTTCGGTCTACGGCCTGAGCATCCTGGGCAACCGTCTCTGGGACGCACGCATTGCCCCGCGCCAGCAGACGGTCCTCTGGTGGGGAGGGTTGCGAGGCTCGATTGCCATCGCGCTCGTCTTGAGCGTACCGGCAGGGGTGCCCAACCGGGGCGGACTGATTGCCATCGTCTTTGCAACGGTGCTTTTCACGCTGCTGGTCCAGGGGTTGAGCACCCGGCCACTGCTTGCGGCATCGGGACTCTTGAATAGTGAACCCGGCGTCGAAGTGTATCTGGAGGCAGTCGCCCGTAAAGTTGCCCTCGGACGGGTGCTGGAGGAGATTGAGAATCTGTCCGCCCGCCACGGCGCGGGAACAGAATTTATCAGCGCCCACGCACAACCGATCCGGCAACAGTTTGCCGAACTTGAGGACTCTATCGATCAACTGCGAAGCGCCCATCCGCATCTGCAGCAACTGGCCTCCGCCCGAGCCCGCCAGGAATTGCTGACCATCGAGTCCGACCTCTATACCGATTACCTGCGCAGCGGCCTACTGTCTCGCAAGCTCTCCCCCTTGCTGCCGGAACTGCTACGCGGCACGGACCAGGAAAGACGCAGCTGAGGATCTGGGGTGGGCCGGATTTGAGGTTTTCTTGATCTCACCGCGATTTTAATGGTGGTAAACACACTTGATTCATCGCCCACGAAGAACGGGCCGGGGCAGGCATGTCTTCTCCACAAACCTTTGAAAATCCCTGGGCCTGGTGCTTGAGTATTGGAATTGCCATTTGGCTCTACCTCTGGGTGTTTCCAACCCTCATCTGGACTTTCATAAAGCGACAGCACAGGACCGAAGACCAGAAAAGGCAGAGCTGAGGTAACCTGCCGAATTCGGCACTCGGCAGGCTTTTGGGCAGGATTGATCACAGATTACCGGGTCGGCTCACCGGCAAAACTCTTTTCAAGCGCCGCGCGTAGTAAAGGCGCGTAGCGGGGCATCAATGCCACGGCCAGGATTTCGTCGCCGCACCGGACCAAGGGGCAGTCCTGTACCAGGAGTACTTCTCCTGCGCGCATCACACCGACGATTGAACAACCGCTCGGCAGGCACAGTCGCTGTAGCGGCAGGTCGTCGCGGTCTACTCGAACCGGTACCCGCAACAGCGCCGGGATCCGGTGGGTGTGGGATGCGGGAAGCTTTGGCCCGTGGGCCGGTGTATCCTCACCGACTAGAGGGGCGCGGACAAGGTGCCGGTAGCGGTCGAGCCAGTG
>JANNPH010000040.1:0-2489 GCA_031399965.1 Gloeobacteraceae cyanobacterium SOY_34_metabat_159
GCTCAACAGGTGGGTGTGCGGCGTATCGTCTACATGAGCTCGGCCTCGGTTCACGGTCTGGCACCAGAAGCGGGAACCAATGAAGAATCAGCACTGAGCACCAACCAGGCCCTCATCTATAACAATGCCAAAGTCAGAGCCGAACAACAGCTGCTTACCCTGCGCAAGCAGGGCAAAGTGGAGTTGGTGATGCTGCGGCCCGGTATCGTGTTTGGCCCGCGCTCCCGCTGGGTATCGGCTCTAGCAGAAGAATTGCTCGCAGGAAAAGCCTACCTGCTCAACGACGGTCGAGGTATCTGCAATAGCATCTACGTCGATAACCTGCTGCACTCGATCCGGCTTGCGCTGACGAGTTCTGAAGCGGATGGTCAAGCTTTTCTGGTCGGTGATCGCGAAACAGTGACCTGGCTCGATTTCTATCGGCCTTTTGCCGAAGCCCTCGGTGTCGATCTGGCCTCAATCGCCCGCCCGCCCGTCCCCGTTTTTGAGCGTGGCCTGCGAGATCGCTTAGAAGGAGTCCGTGTCTCCCGACCTTTTCAATCGGCAATGCCGCTCTTCCCCAACAAAATCAAGCAGGTTGTCAAAGGTGCCCTTTCTGGCTGGAACCAGCCACCCCTGCCTTCGCCCTGGCAGTTGCGGAGGACAGCGGGACCACAGGTCACCCAGGAGATAGCCATGCTGCAGAGTTGCAGTTACAAACTTCTCTCAACGAAAGCAGAAAAATTGCTCGGCTATGAGCCGCCGATTACTTTTGCAGAGGGCTGTCGCCGTTCTGTCGGCTGGTTACAGTTCGCCGGATATCCCGTGGTTCGTCATGGCTAAGCCTGGATACCAGAAGCACCCATGACTACGCAAGCAGGCTGCATTCGTATTCACCCAACAGTAGAATACGCAACCCGATGTGTAGCCTGTGGCAGCACCGCCGTCGCCGATGACTGGCGAATTACCGGATTGTGGACGCTGGCAGAGATTCGCTGTCCCAACTGCCACAAGCAATTCCTGTGCGATTTTCCTTATGGCGTCGGCGTCCTGGCACCCTGTTTTCTCGACCTGGCCACTGGCGAGGTAAGCCGCCCAGATGGGCCGGGTTGGTACAGAGAACTGACCGAGCGTGCCTGGCGTCTTCAGGAAGAAACACCAGTAGAGCTACAGGTCATTACTCGCCGGACAGTCCGCCGAGCCTGCCTTGTCAACTGTCTGATTCCCTGGTGGGGCGATGCAATCAGCCTGCTCCTGCGCACCAATCAGCTACAGCATCAAGAAGATCTCGACATTGTGGTTTTGATCCCCGAGGCATTGCTCTGGCTCGTACCGCCCTATGTTGCTGTGGTGTGGTTTTTTCGGATTGGTCTCGCGGCTACTGGCCAGGGGAGTGCGGGACTGGCACGAGAAACTACGCGACTGGTGGAACGTTTCGAGCAGTGCTTTATCCCCTGTACTTTCCAGCCGGCACATCTGTTGCCGACTGAGTTGGCTCAGTTCAGCGGAGTGACCCCCTTCCCCCGTGAAGCCTGGCTCGAACGCTTGCAAGAGCGTCCGACAGTCACTTTCATGTGGCGGACAGACCGGTGTTGGAGTCCGCTCGATGATGCAAACCGAGCCGGCAATCAAGCTGCCGGGCGTTCTCGGCTAATCCGCTCATTACAGCGGCGGGTACAGCCCCTCGTCGCTCGAAGCGCCCGCTCCCAGCAACTTCGCAATGTGATTGCCTTTGCCGAACACCTCAGGCAAAGCCTGCCGAAACTGGATTTTGGCGTTTGTGGGCTGGGAAGGGAAGGTGCGCTTCCCCCCTGGATCACTGACCTGCGCTTTGACCGAGTCACGACTGAAGTCAACCGGCAGTGGTGCGAGCGGAGCAGTAAAAGCCATGTGCTGGTCGGTGTGCTGGGTTCTCATATGGTGTTGCCCAGCGGTCATGCCGGTGCAGTGGTCGAGTTGGTCCCTAATTCTTTTTTGCGCAACGTCCTGACGGATATATTGATCACGACTGACGAACCCAGGGAGTCTGCCTACTGTTACCGGTTTCTCCCGTTGGACACTCCTGCAGAAACTATGAGTGTGACAGTGCAAAGTCTGCTTTATAACTATCCCTACGTGAGAGATACCTTCAGCATTGCCAACTACGGACCATTTTCTCCAGAAGCGCTCGTGCAGACCCAGACATTGCTGCAGCAGCGCAGCACGGTGCTTGAGAGTTTGAATCCGACACAGATCGATTGGCTGGTTGGCCCATGAGCGTCCTCGACCTTTCCCGTTGGGCGGTTGTCGCCCACAAGGATGACACTGGATTTGGTCGCATGGCGATGGATGCGCGTTCGGTGCTGGGCGTGGGCCGCCACCTGATTATTCCTTCAGAGCGCCTGACGGATTATCCTCCGGTCGCCGCCAATGATCCGAAGTTCTGATGTGTTTTGCAACGAACAGACGGCAGGGCGCCGCTCGTCTATTTTCAGGCGGATGGACCTTGTCACACTGGGCGCTGCTGCGCC